>NZ_CP091716.1:928666-1230500 GCF_022009635.1 Variovorax paradoxus | reverse complement strand
TCGGTGCCGGTGACGCGCACCGTGGTGCCGGCGATGCCGGGCTCGCCGCTGTCGCGCACGCCGTTCGACGGCGCCACGTCGGCGTACACGTAGCCGGCCAGGCTGGCGGGCCTGACGGCCGAGAAGTTGTTGCCGGCCGAGCCCGCGCCCACCGCGCCGAGCACGATGTTCTGGATCGCGTTGGCGGTCGAGCCGTTGGGCCCGTTGCTCACGCCGGCGCCGCCGGTGGGCACGGTGCCCGCGGTGCTGCCCGTGCCGCTGACGTTGCCGGCGCGGGTGATGCCGGGCTCGTAGCCCTGCGGCCGCGTCTCGGTCACGGTGTAGCTGCCCGGCGCGAGGTTCGGGAAGCTGTAGTCGCCGCTGGCGTCGGTGGTGGTGGTGCGCGTGACGCTCTGGCCGTTGATGTCGGTGCCCGTGAGCGTGATGGTCACGCCCGCGATGCCCGGCTCGCCCGGCGCGTTCTGCACGCCGCTGCCGTCGCGGTCGTAGTACACGCGGCCCGAGATGCCGCCGGGCAGCAGCTCGCCGAAGTAGTAGTCGCCCTGCGTCAGCGGCACGTTGGTGCCCGAGACGGTCACGCCGGTGATGGCGTTGCCGCCGGCCTGCGGCGTGCCGGGCAGCCCGTTGTTGTTGGCCTTGCCCGGCGCGTAGTTGGCCGGCTGCGTCTCGGTGATGGTGTAGCCGCCGGCGCCCGAGGGCGGCACGTTGCGGAACTCGTAGCTGCCGGTGGTGCCCGTGGCCACCGCGAGGATGTTCACCGGGTTGCCCGCGGCGTCGGTGCCCGTCAGGCGCAGCTCGACGTTCGGGATGCCGGTGTCGCCCGCCTGCGGAATGCCGTCGTTGTTGGCGTCGACGAACACGCGCACGCCGATGCGGGTGAGCAACTCGCCGAAGTCGTAGCCGGTGGCGGCGGCGTTGGAGCGCAGCGCGATGTCGCTCACCACGTCGTTGCCCACGGTGCCGCCGGCGGTGCCGGCCGCGTCGCTGCCGTCGGCGAAGCCCGCGGGCTGCGTTTCGGTCAGCTTGTAGAGGCCGGGCAGCAGGTTGTCGAAGAGATAGTTGCCCGTGCCGGTGGCCGTGGTGGTGGTCTTCGACACCGGGTTGCCGAACATGTCGGTGCCGGCGAGCGTGACGGTCACGCCCGCGATGCCGGGGTCGCCCGTGGTCGATGTGCCGCTGTAGTCGGCGTCCTGGTAGACGCGGCCCGCCAGGCTCGACGCGCGCACTTCGCCGAAGTTGTTGGCGGACGAGCTGCCGCCCGTGCCGAGCACGATGTTGTCGATGCGGTTGGCGTTGGAGCCGTTCGGGCCGCTGGTGACGCCCGCGCCGGTGGTGGGCACGGTGCCTTGCGCGCTTCCCGCGCCGCTGACGGTGCCCGCGCGGGTGATGCCCGGCAGGTACGCGGCGGGCTGGTCCTCGGTCACGCTGTAGGTGCCGGCGGGCACGGTGAAGCCCCAGTTGCCGTTGCTGTCCGTGGTGGTGGTCAGCGAGATGGCGTTGCCCATGCTGTCGGTGCCGGTCAGGCGCATGGTGACGCCGGCGATGCCGGGCTCGCCGCTGTCGATCAGGCCGTTGCCGTTGAGGTCTTCATAGACGCGGCCGGACAGCGCGCTGTTCTGCACCGTGACGCGGCCTTCGTTGAAGTTGTTGCCGGCGTTGGGATCGGCGCCGCCGTTGGTGTCGCCCGAGCCGGTGGTGACGATGTGCGCGCGGTTGACGATCTCGGTGCCGTTGGCCGGCGGGTTGCCGCTCGCGAAGCGCACCGGAATGCGCACGGTGGCGGTGCCGTTGGCGGGCATCGAGGTGATCGCGCAGCTCACCGTCGTGCTGCCGGAGGCGCCGGTGCAGGTGGGCGCGACGGGCGTGAAGACGCCGCCGGTCACGGTGAACACGGGCGTGCCGTCCAGCACCAGGGCCGCGGGCAGCGTGTCGGTGAAGCTGGTGGTCTCGGCGCTGTCGGGACCGTTGTTGCGCAGTTGCACGAACCAGTCGAAGGGCTGGCCCGACGATGCGTTCGCCAGCGGCGTGTTGGTGCCCTTGACCACGGCCACCTTCGAGACCACTTCCACGTCGGCCTTGAAGCGGAAGGTGGTGTTCTCGGCCACCGTGTTGTTGCCCTGCACCGCGTCGTAGACGTTGCGCGCGGCGTCGAAGAAATCGACCTTGGCGTTGTTCTGGAAGGTGCCGCGCGACACGCCGCGCAGCACCACGCGGAACTGCAGCGAATTGGTTTCGCCGGTGGACGTGGCGCCGCTGCCGCCCAGCGTCGGGATGGTGAACACGATCTGCCCGCCGGCCGAGCCGATGGCCGCGCCGCTGGCCAGCGCGAAGCTGGTGCCCGCGGGAGCGCCTGTCGGGATGCTCACCGACACCAGCGTGGGCGGCGCCTCGCCGTTCGGGCCGGGCAGCGGCAGGATGTCGACCATGCGCACGTCTTCCGCGGTCGACGCGCTGTTGTTCGACACCGTGATGGTGTAGCCCACGTCGTCGCCCACATTCACCGGGTCGACGTCGTCGCGCTTGGTGACCACCAGGTCGTACACCGGCGCGGTGATCGTGGCCGGCACCGAGGCGTCGTTGTTGGCCGTGCTGAGCTCCGGCGTTGCCGTGGAGACGTGCACGTTGTTGGTCACCGTGGTGCCGTTGAGCACGTACAGCGGGCGCACGCGCACCGTGACGGTCTGCTGCACGTTGCGGTCGAGCGAGGTCCAGGCGCACTCGAGCTGGTTGTTGGTGGTGCCGGTGCCCGTGGGCTGCGTGGTGCTCGGCTGCGTGCTGCAACTGCCGCCGCCCGAGGCGGTGGCCGAGATGAACATCAGCCCGGCCGGCAGCGTGTCGACCACGTGCACGTCGTAGGCGCGGCTGAGGCTGCCCTGCGCCAGGCTCTGGTTGCGCGCGGTGAGCGTGTAGGTGAGCAGCTGGCCGACCGGCACCGAGGCCGGGCTGGCCGACTTGGTGACCACCACGTCGCTGCGCGCGACCAGGTAGGCGGTGGTGCTGCCGTCGTTGTTGGCCAGGTTCGGGTCGGCCGGCGTGGCCGCCACGGCGCGTGCCGTGTTGTCGATCGAGAAGCCGTGATCGGTGGCCGAGGCACCGTCGCCATAATGCTTGGCGACGACCTGGATGACCGGGCACAGCGGCAAGGCGCTGGCGGGGTCGGTGCTGGCGCGGCAGACCGGCAGGGTCGACAGCGTGCAGCCGGTGAGCGAGGTGCTGCCGAAGCCGCCGCCGTTGGCCGGCAGCGCGCAGGTGCCCGCGAAGGTGCCGCCGTTGGCCGTCTGCGAGACGGTGCCGGCGCCCATCACCTGAGCGAAGGTGTCGGTGACAGCGACGTTCTGCGCCTCGGAGGGGCCGTCGTTGACCACTTCGATCTGCCAGGTGATGTCCTGGCCCGCGATCTGGCGGTTGCCGGCACTGTTGCCGATGCCCACCACGCGCTTGAGCACCCGCACGTCGGCGGCGGTGGCGTTGTCGTTCACGCCGGTGCCCAGGCTCGTGCAGTCGTTGCCGGTGTTGGCGTCGGGGTCGGCGCCGAGCGTGGGCGCGGCCGCGGGCAGCGCCACGTTCACGCACATGCTGTTGACCACCTGGCCGCCGCCCGGCGGCAGCGCCGGGATGGTGGCGTTCACGATGATGTAGCCGCCGTTGCGCGCGGTGTTGCCGCCCGAGGTGTCCACGCCGATGTCGGCCGTGAGCGTGCGCGTGCAGGTCACCGTGGCGGGGCCGGGCACGGGCACGACGGGCGTGGGCACCACGGTGGCGCCGCCCTTGGTCACGGTGCAGGTGTAGCCGTCGCGCTGCGTGACGCTGTTGATCTGCACGCCGGCGGGCACGTCGTCCACCAGCTGGATGGTGCTGCCGGCCAGCAGGCGGGTGCTGCCCAGGTTGGTGCTGCCGACCTGGTAGTCGAAGGCCTGGCCCAGCGGCACGTTGTTCTGCGGCCAGCTGCGGCGCTTGTCGGCGCGGAAGTCGGCGGCGGAAACCGCCACGTCGGCCGGCACGCTGCCGGTGGCGGAATTGGCGATGGGGCCGGTCGCGCTCACCGTGGCCTGGTTGACCACGCCGGTGCCCGCGGTCATGGCGATGACCGGCACCACGATGTCGCCCAGCGCCACGCTGGCGCCGTTGTTGCCGCCGATGTTGCTGCGCGTGCAGCTCAGCGTCTGGCCGCTGACGGAGCAGGTCCAGCCGGCGACCGGGGGAATGGGCGTCTGGATGGCGAAGTTGGCGGGAATGGTGTCGGTCAGCGTCACGCCGGTGGGCGGGCTGCCGCTGAAGCTGGGGCTCAGCCTGAAGTTGAAGCGCTGGCCGACCAGCACCTGGCCGCCGTCATGGCTCTTGGCAAGCGCCAGCACGTAGCCTGCGGTCACGGTGGTGTTGGCGGTGGCGCTGTTGTTGGTGGAAACGCCGTCGCCCACCGCGCCCGCCGGCGCCACGGCCGGCTGGTGCGTGATGGTGGAACCCGCGCCCGCGGTGACCACGCCGTTGATGCTGAAGGTGCGCGTGTTGCTGCCGGCGGTGGCCGGCGTGGCCGGCACGTTGCAGGTCAGCAGGCTGCCGCTGATCGAGCAGCCCGAGGGCAGGCCAGTGCTTGAGACCGTCAGGCCCGTGGGGATGGGATAGGTCAGCGTCGAGCCGGTGCTGGTGTCGGGGCCGTTGTTGGTGACCGTGAAGACGATCGGCACCGTCGAGCCGCTGGGCGCGGTGGCCGGCGCGTTGATGCTCACCGCCACGTCGGCGCCCTGGTTCACGGTGATGGCCTTGGTCTCGCTGGCGCCGCCGCCGACGGGCGCCGCGGTCACGCTCAGCGTGCCCTGCGTGAGCGTGCGCAGCAGCACCTTGAAGTCCAGCTGCTGGTTCGCCGCGAGCGTGATGCCCGAGCAGGTCAGCGTGCCGAATCCGGCCGAACCCTCGGGCACGCTGGAGGTGCAAGTGCCCGACGGGACCGCCGCCATGCCCATGTAGATGGCGTTCGCGGGGATGGTGTAGGTGAACGAGGCGCCGGGCGCGTCGATCGGCAGGCTGTCGGTGTCGGCAATGGTGACCGTGCTGGTGACCGTGCCGCCGGCCGGGAGGATGTCCGGCACATGCACCAGGCCCGACACCTGCGGCGCCGCATGCGCCGCCGCCGCGAGCAGCAGCCCCGCGAGCGGTGCGGCAAGGCGTGCCAGTCCGCGCCGCCAGCGGCCCGAAGGCGCCTGGGCGGGGTTGGAAAACAGGTCGCGTCGCGCCGACGCGTCCGGCAGATTCGATGGGGTGCTGAACATCCCGTCCCTCGTGATGGCTCTGATGGACCGGGCACCGACCCCTTTCTTGCAGGGCGCCGCTGGATGCGGCGGGGTGCTCCGGAAAGTGCGGGAGTCTCGAAGTCCTCACCGGGAGCCACTTTTGGGATTCAGGACAAAAGGTTTGCCCTGGATGACAATTGTTTACGAATGCAACGTAACGTGAACTTAGTCACACGGCATTTCAGGCCTGCTCCCATACGCTCGGCGGCATGTCTTACTGGTCGACCACCCCACCGCGGCGCGCGCACATCCTCGTCATCGATGACAACATCGAGGAGCTGCAGTTGCTGCTGGGCGCGCTGCGCGGCGCGGGCCACCGCATCAGCCTCGCGTTCGACGCGCTGCAGGGCTACCGCCGCGTCACCGCCCTGCAGCCCGACCTGGTGCTGCTGGACGTGCGCATGGGCTCGACCGACGGCTTCACCACCTGCAGGCTGCTGAAGGCCGACAGCGCCACCGCGCGCATCCCGGTGATCTTCCTGACTTCGTCGAGCGCGGTGGACGAGCGCATCACCGGCCTGCGCGAAGGCGCGGTCGACTACATCCTCAAGCCCTTCGACCCGGCCGAAGTGCTGGCGCGCGTGGCGGTGCACCTGGCGCTGGCCAGCAGCAGCAGCCATGCGCAGGAGTGCATGGCGCAGGCCGAGAGCGTGCTGGAGAACGCGCGCTCGGACAACGCCGACCGCGTGATCGCGCAGGCGACCGAACGGCTGGTTCTGTCGGATCTGGCAAGCGTGCCCGCGCTGCCCGAGCTGGCGGCACGCGTGGGCACGCACGAGAAGCGGCTGACGCGCGCATTCCGCGAGCAGACCGGGCGCACGGTGTACGAGTTCGTGCGCGAGATGCGGCTGGTGGAAGCCCAGCGCCTGCTGCTGAACTCCGCGCTCAACATGGAAGAAGTGGCGCATGCGGTGGGCTTCTCCGGCGCGGCCAATTTCTCGACCGCGTTCCGCGAGCGCTTCGGGCTCACGCCTTCTTCCTATCGCAACGCACGAGCCGCCCGGCCGATGCCGCCGTTCATGCCTGTGGCGGCGCCATCGACTCTGCCGGCGCCGTCTGCCTGAGGCGCCGGCCGTGGTGGCGATCCGCGGCATCGCGGCCGCCCTGCTGCTGTGCGCGGCCTCCTGGCTCGCGGGCCCGGCGGACGCCGCCACGCTGAGGCTGGGCGAGGCGCCCGAACTGCCGCTGGTGCTCGACGAGGTGGTGGAGCTGCTCGAAGACCCGGACGGCCTGCTCTCGCGCGAAGACGCGGAGGCCTCGACCCGCTTTCGGCCCGGCACCCACGCGCAGATGCGGCAGGGCTTCACGAACTCGGCCTTCTGGCTGCGCCTGGCGGTCGTGAACGACACCGGCACGGTGCAGCCGCTGCGCCTGGTGCTGAACACTACATGGCTGCAGCACGTCGACTTTCATGTGCAACGCCGCATCGGCGCCCCGACCGGCAAGGCCGCATGGACGCTCGAGCGGGCCGGCGTGTCGGTGCCTCTGCGCGGCGACCGCGACCGCGTGCCGACGCTGTCGCTCGACCTGCGGCCCGGCGAGCAAGCGCGCCTGCTGGTGCGCGTGCAGAGCCACAGCAGCCTCAAGTTCGCGCCCGAACTGCACACGGCCGACAGCTGGCGCGAAGCAGAGAGCAGCCATGCGCTGCTCGACGGGCTGCTGATCGGCGGCATGCTGGTGCTTGCCGTGTACTCGCTCACGCTGTGGCTCATCTCGCGCAAACCGCTGATGGCTTCCCAGAGCCTGGGCTTCATGCTGGTGGCGTTGTACGAGGCCACCTACCGAGGCCATGCGCGGCTCGTGCTGTGGCCGGACAGCACCGACTGGAGCTACCGCGCGGCAGGCGTGGTGGCCGGCTGCAGCGTGCTGAGCCTGCTGCTGTACCTGCACGTGCTGTCGCGCCGCGGCCCGGTGCGCCCGCCGGGGCTGCCCGTCATCGCGGTGCTGGCCACCAGCCAGGTCGTCGCGGTGCTTGGCACGCTGCTGGGGCCGTACGCGCCCTTCGCGCGCCTGGGCAACCTGACCGTTCTGCTGCTGGTGTTCTCGCTCACGGCAAGCAGCTTCATCTACATGCGGCGCGCGGGACCGGGCGGCAAGCTGGCGTTCCCGGTGATGACCATCATCATGGTCGGCGTGTGCCTGCGGCTGACCGAGCTTTCGTTGCCCACGCACATGCTGCCCGGCTTCGACGCCTATGCACTGGGCTTTCCCGGCATGCTGATGGGCTTGGTCGCGCTCTCGTCATGGACGCACCATCTGTCACGCCAGCAGCACCTCGCGCAGCGCACGCTGGTGCTCTGGCAGGCCGAAGAACAGCAACGCCTGCGCGACGAAGTGGCGCGCAAGACCCATGCGCTGAACGCCGCGCTGGAGCAGGCCGAGCACCAGGCGCGCGAGCAGACACGGCTCATGGCCTATGTGACCCATGACCTGCGCGCACCGCTCGCGACCATCATCGGCCACGTGCGGCTGCTGCGCGACGAAATGCCGCAGCCACCCGATCGGCTGCAGGCCATCGAGCGCAGCGCGGCCTATCAGCTCTCGCTGATCGACGACCTGCTCGACTACGCGAAGGGCGAGCTGCTGCCGTTCTCCTTCGAGCCACGGCCCGCGAGGCTGCAGGCGCTGCTCGACGACATCGCGCAGTACGCCGACACGCTCGCACAGCGGCGCAACAACGCATTCGAGCTCGAAGTGCAAGGCGCGCTGCCGCGTGCGGTGCTGATCGACAGCAAGCGCTTTCACCAGCTGCTGCTCAACCTGCTGTCGAACGCCGCGAAGTTCACGCATGGCGGCAAGATCGGCCTGCGCGTGCGTGCGCGGCCGCGCGCGGAGTCGTGGCGGCTTCAGTTCGAGGTGTGGGACAGCGGCGCCGGCATCGACCTGAAGGAGCAGGCGCGCATCCGCCAGGCCTTTGCAGAGAACGCGCCGAGCGCGAGCGGCAATGGGCTGGGGCTGGTCATCGCGCGGCGCATCGTGCAGCGCATGGGCGGACGCCTGCTGCTCATGAGCCATCCGAACCTGGGCACGCGTGTGCGTTTCTCGGTGATCGTGAAGGACGCGCCGGAGGAGCCGCGATCCGTCGCCCCACAAGCACCGTCATCGCCGCCGCTCCAGTCGCCGCGCCTGCGGCTGCGCCGGCCGCCGACACCTGTGCCGGCCATCGCGCCGCTGCCCGCCGCGGCGCGCGCCGAACTCGAGGTGCTCGCGCGCGACGGCCGCTGGACCGATCTGCACGAATGGACCGATCGGCTGGCCGCGGCCGATTCGCGTCACGCGGCGCTGGTCGACGCAGTGCGGCAGGCGCTCGACCGGCTGGACTTCGAACACATCCGCCTGCTGGCACGCGCCACGCCGAAGCTGTGAACATGCGGCGCGGGCACTCTTTGCATGCGGCGAAGCCTCTGTTTAGTATGGAAGGACATCATTTCCAGGAGCCCTCATGCAAGACATCGCCGCTCTCCAGAAACTGCTGGACACGCTGTTCCCCGGCCTGATGGGCGTGCGCCTCACGGCACTCGAACCCGACCGCGTGGTCGCGCAGATGGAAGTGCGGCCCGACCTGTGCACCGCCGGCGGCATCCTGCATGGCGGCGCCTACATGGCTTTTGCAGACACGCTGGGTGCCGTCGGCACCATCGTCAACCTGACGCAAGGCAAGCGCACCACCACCACCGATTCGAGCACCAAGTTCATCGCCGGCGCGCGTGTCGGCAGCATCGTCACCGGCACCAGCGTGGCGTTGCATCGGGGACGCACGACCATGGTCTGGCAGACCTCGGTCACCAATGCGGACGGCAAGCTGTGCGCCGTCGTCACGCAGACGCAACTGGTGTTGGAAGGGGCGGGGTGATGTCCCCCGAGGTTTCTTCGGCCGAGTGGCTCGACGCATAGCGTTCGAGGAACAGGTAGAGCGCCAGCCCGCCGGCCAGTGGCAGCAGATAGTAGAGCGCGCGGTAGGCGAGCACCGCCCCCATCAACGCGCCCTGCTTCACCGTTCCGGAGAGCAGCGCGAGATACACGGCTTCAAGCACGCCGAGGCCTGCGGGAATCGGCGTCAGCACGCCGACGATGGACGCCGCGAGCAGCACGCCCATCGTGGTCGCGTAAGGCACCTTCTGCCCGAGCAGCAGGTACATGGCCGCGCCCATCAACGCCCAGTTGGTGGTGGAGAGCGCGAGCTGCACCACGGCCAGACGCGCGGCGGGCAACTGCAGGCGGCGGCCCCTGAAACGCCATTCGCGCCCGCGTGCGAATGCACAGGCGGCGACGTACGCCAATGCCAGCAGGATCATCGCCACGCCGAGCAGTCGCAGCGTGCCTGCGCCGACGTGAGCCTGGCTCGGCGGCACGATGGCGCCCGCCGCGAACAGCCCGCCCGCGAGCAGGCCATAGCCCAGCCAGTTGGTCGCGAGACTCAGCCCCACGATCTGCGCGACCGTGGCGTCGTCGAGACCCGCACGCGCATAGAGCCGCGCACGCATCGCGATGCCGCCGACCAGCGAGCCGAGGTTGAGATTGAAGGCATAGCTCGTCACCGCGATCGCCCATGTGCGCCAGTACGGGAGGCGATGTTGCAGATGGCGCTTGCCGATCAGGTCGAAGCAGCCGTAGAGCATGTGGCTCGCGGTCGCAAGGCCGAGCACGGAAAGCAGCAACAAGGGCGAGTAGCGCTGCAATGCTTGCCACGCGCCGGCCCAGTCGATCTTGTGCGCATGGGACAGGAGCAGGCCCAGCACGGCGATGCCGAACAGCGGCAATGCCCAACGACGGCAGCGTTGCCAGATCGAACTGATGCGGCTGCCTGCGTGCGCCGGGGTATCGGCGATGGCGGCCGCGTGGGTGTTCATGACGACAGTGCCTGGCGGCTCAGGGCTTGGCGGGCTTGTCGCTTTTCTCGGGGGTCTTGTGCTCGGCGAGGCCCTTGTCGTGGAGCTTGCTGTTGCGCACGTCCTTCATCAACCGCTCGCCTTCGGCGTCACGGCCGTCGCTGGGGACGGATTCTTCCTGGGTGACTTCGGGTTCTTCGTGGTGCGCGGGCTTGGGCGTAGGCATGGGCATCTCCTCGGTGGATTAGCCGAGTCTGCCGAGGTCCGGCACCTCCGGATCGCCGTCCATCGACGATGACGGGTGCAGGACATTTGCCATACCGGTGCCGTGCTGAGCGCGGCGCGGACTGCAAATCAACCCTGAACAGGCCTGCGCCTCGCGCCCACCAGTCGATGCAGTTTTCGCCGAACCCGAATTTCGAGCTCTTGACGAAGAGACAGCGGCGGCGCCTCCGACTCGCCTTTGCCGGGCACAGGCTGGTGAGCCCTATGCATCCAGTAGCCCCCAGAGTCAGGCACCAGTTGCAAGCCAAGAGCACGGCTGTCCTCTTCCGAAAAATAGTGGAAGACGATGCTCTTGCGGGTCTTTCCGGGCGAAAGAATCGGACTGCCGCCATGCAGGAGATAGGCATTCCAGATGAAAACGTCGCCACGCTTCGCAGCGAAGATCTCCGGCTTCAGCCCACGCTGCCGAACCTGCTCATCCATGTAGGCGGACCAGGCCGGCATCTCTTCGTTGACCGCGTGCGTTCCGCCATTCGAGAAGACGTATTGCTCGATGGCGTGGCTGCCGGGGTAGTAGCGCAAAGGCCCGGCATCCATGTCGCAGTCTTCGAGAGCGACCCAGATGGCCAGCAAATGCCCATGCGACCGCGGCGTCATGTAAAGCGAATCGACGTGATCGCCCTGGCCGCTTCCGTGTGCATAGCTGAGCGAGTTGCATAGCACCGGTGTGTTCTCGAGCAAGGCCTTCAAGGTGGGCGTCAGCTTCGCATTCAGTGCGAGCCGGCGCACTTCTGGATATTCGAGATACAGGTCGTTGACCTTGAAGCGATGCGCTTCGCGCGCAGCGGGGTCGACATCCCGAATGCGTAACCGCTGGTCGACGTTAAGGTCGTCCACGACGACCCTCGACAAGGGGTCGCGCCATGCACGCGTCAAGGCCGCTTCCGCTGCATCGATCTCTTCGTCTGAATAGAACCTCGGAAGAACGACGTAGCCGTCTTCCCGCCATTTTTTTGTGATCCTGCCGTCCATCGTTCGATTATGGCCAGCTGTTGTTTCAGTATCCCCGGTTGAGCGCCTGCTTGAGAAATGAAAAAAGCCCTTGGTCCTGTGAGGAACCAAGGGCTTTGAAATTGGTGGCCTGGGGCGGAATCGAACCACCGACACGCGGATTTTCAATCCGCTGCTCTACCAACTGAGCTACCGGGCCATCTGCATTTGTGTGCAGCCTTAAATTATACAGCGCTTCTGCGCCCTCTCGACAAATCAACACCAAGTTGTTTGAGTTTTCTGTACAGATGAGTGCGCTCGAGGCCGGTTTTCTCGGCCACGCGGGTCATCGACCCGTTCTCCATCGCGAGGTGGAACTCGAAGTATGCCTTCTCGAAACCGTCGCGCGCATCGCGCAGCGGGCGGTCGAGGTCGAAGCTCTGAGTCGACTGGGGGCCGATGTCGGCCACCGGCACGGAAGCGAGCGATGCCATCAGCAGGCTGTCGCCGGTGGTGGTGATGGCCGTGGCCTGCGCCACACCGGCCGGAGCGGGGACGACGCCCGCGGCAGCGCGGCGTGCGCTCTCGCGCGCCAACCCTTGCTCGACGGCCTTGAGCAGCTTCTGCAGCGTGATGGGCTTTTCGAGGAAGGCGAATGCGCCGATGCGCGTGGCGTCGACCGCGGTGTCGATGGTGGCGTGGCCGCTCATCATGATGACGGGCATGCTCAGCAGGCCGGCGGTGGACCACTCCTTGAGCAGCGTGACGCCGTCGGTGTCGGGCATCCAGATGTCGAGCAGGACGAGGTCCGGCCGCGCGCGCTGGCGGGCCGCGCGCGCTTCGGCGGCGTTTTCCGCGAGCTCCACGTTGTGGCCTTCGTCATTGAGAATTTCGAAGAGCAGGTCCCGGATGCCCAGCTCGTCATCGACCACGAGAATGTTTGCCATGAGTGCTGCTTGTTGTGTGCGCTGGTATCTGCAATGGTGTGTAAGGTCCGCCGGCCCGGCCATCGCCTGGGCGACGGAATCGTAAGCGCTCAGGCGGCGGAAGATTTCGAATCTTCGGTGTGAGCGACCGCTGCCCGCGGCTCGCTTGCCAGCGCGAATGATAGCGAGACTTGTGCCCCTGCTACAGCCCCATCGACAACGCGGTTGGAAAGCTCGATGCGCGCGCCGTGCTCATCCGCGATTTTCTTCACGACGGCCAGGCCCAAACCGGTACCTTTTGTTTTCGTCGTGACATAGGGCTCGAAGGCCCTCTTCAGAATGTTTTCCGCGAAACCGGGGCCGCTGTCCTGCACGGTGAGCCGCACGCGCCGCCCCGAATCGCCCAGCCGCGTACGAATGACGACCTCGCCCCGCTTGCCGGTGCCGCTGGCCGCGGCCTCGGCGGCGTCCTGGGCGTTCTGCAACAGGTTGTGAATCACCTGCCGGATCTGCTGGGCATCGCCGCGGATCGGCGGGCAGCGCTCGTCGAGCTCGGAGCGCAGCACGATGGGCAGGCTCTCGGCGTTGTAGAGCTGGAGCACATCGACAAGCAGCGCGTTCAGGTCGACCGGCTTGAGGTCGGCCGCGGGCAGCCGCGCGTAGTCGCGGAATTCGTTGACCAGTCGCTTCATCGCATCGACCTGGTCGACGATGGTCTTCACCGACTTCACGAGCACGGCCTGCTCGGGTGGCTGCACCTTGCCCGACAGTTTCATCTCGAGCCGCTCGGCGGACAGCTGGATCGGGGTCAGCGGGTTCTTGATCTCGTGCGCGAGGCGGCGCGCCACCTCGCCCCAGGCTTGCGCGCGCTGAGCCGAGACGATCTCGGAGATGTCATCGAACACCAGCAGCCGCGCCGCGCCAGGCAGTTCGGCGCCGCGGGCGACGATGTTGATGGCGCCGTCCTGCTGCGGCATGTCCTGCCCCGAGGCATGCAGCTCAAAGGCGTGCTGCCAGTGGTCGAGGCCGTGCTGCATGCGCTCGACCAGGAACTCGTCGAACTGCTGCTGCACCTTGGCGCCGAATTCAGCAAGGCCCGGCACGTCGACCAGCGACTGTCCCTCGTAGGCCGCGAGCGGCGCGCGCAGCACGCGGGTGGCGCCGGGGTTGGTCGACAGCACCGTGCCCTTGGCGTCGAGCACGATCACGCCCGAAGTGAGGTTGTCCAGGATGGTCTGCAGGTTGGCGCGGGCGGCGTCGAGCTGGCCCATGGTCTTTTCGACGGCGCCGCGCGCGTCGGCCAGCTGCTGGGTCATGACGGCAAAGGAGCGCGTAAGGCCACCCAGCTCGTCCTTGCCTTGCAGCACAGCGGTGGGCCGCAGGTCGCCGGCGGCCACCTGGCGCACGCCGTCGGCCAGCACCAGCAACGGCCTGGCGAGCTGGTTGCCGAACAGCACGGCCAGCAGCACGGCACCGAACACGGCAAGGAACAGGCTCAGCGTCAGCGTGCCGATGTACATGCGGCGCAGGCCCTCGCGTGCAAGCGCCCGCTCTTGGTATTCGCGGTTGGCCTCCTGCACCGCCAGCGCGTTGGCCACCACGGCGGGCGGCAGCGGCCGCGTGACCTGCAGATAGCGCGGCGCGGTGTCGAAGTCGAAGCCGGGTCGCTGCACCATGGCAAGCGCGCGCACGCTCGCGACCGGCGGCGCTGCGCCGGGCATGGCGGTTTCGTCCAGGCCTTCGATGTGCGCGACGGCGCGCTCGGGCCGCACCTGTCGGAACTGCTGCGCGGTTGGCCGGTCGGGGTTGAGCTGGAAACGCGAGGAGCCGGCGCTGGCCACCAGCTGGCCCGAGCCGGTCCAGAGAATCACGTCGGTCGCCTCGAGCTGGTCGCGGATGCGCTCCAGGACCAGGCCCGCGCTGGCATCGGGCACTTGCGCGAGCTGGCCGCTGGCGCTGCGCGTCTTGGCGGCGAGGTCGTCGGACAGCGAGTCGAGCGTGGCGCGGCCGAGGTTCAGGCCGGCGTCCAGCGCGCCCTCGACCTTGACGTCGAACCAGCTCTCGATCGAGCGCGCGACGAATTGGTAAGACACCACATAGACCAGCGCCCCCGGCACCACGCCCACCAGCGCGAAGATGGCTGCCAGCTTGATGAGCAGCCGGCTACCGAACTTGCCCTGCCGCAACCGCCGCAGCAACCGGAACGCGACCCAGCCGATCACCAGCACCAGCAGCACCGCCACCACGACGTTGATGCCGAACAGGCGCACGTAGTAGCGCTCGTACAGCGCGCGATTGTTGGTGGCCTGCGCGAGCAGGAACATCAGCACCAGCCCGATGGCCGTGACCAGCGCGGCACCCACGCCGATGGCCCAGCGCATCGCACGCGCCCGGCTCGCGGCGGGCGTGGCCGCTGAGCCGCTGCGCGGAGAGGTGCTCACTTCTGCTTCTCCACCGCCAGCCGCGCTGTGCGCTCGGCGGCAATATTCCAGTCAGCCTGCCCGACCACGCCGATCTGGAACGGGCGCGGCAGTTGCGAAGTGTCGAGGCGGAAGCGGAAAGTCACCTGGTGCAGCGGGTCGTCGCCGATCTCGGCCACGTCGCCCAGCCGCATCCGCCCGACGCGCTTGATGGCGTCGAGCGCATCGCTCAGGGTGTCGAAGTTCTGGTTCAGCGAAATGCCGAGGCCGGCGGCACCGGTGATCGGCACCGGCGAAACATTGAGTCGCCAGCGCCGGGTGAGCGGCTGGTAGGCCAGCCGCATGTGACGCTGGACCTGCGCGACCTTGCGGTCGGTCCAGTACCAGCGCTCCTGGAAGAGCTCAGCCTCGGCCACGAAATAGATGGCGATGCCCTTGTCGAGCACCTCCTCGACCAGCGAGGGCAGCTCGAACTGCACGGACGCGCTCAGGTAGACGCCGTCGTCGGCCTGCTCCAGCCGCATCTGGCTGATGGACGCGCCGGGGCGCCCCTGGGCGGCGGCCGGCACCGGCAGCCACGCCATCCACACGACCCAGGCCCACAGCAGCACGGCCAACAGGAGCGGCCCGCGCCGCGGCTCAGTGCGGGCGCTTTTCAAGCAGGGCGTAGAAGAAGCCGTCGTGATCACCAGAGGGATTGTCCGGGACGCCACGGGCATTCGACCCGCTTTGGGGCAGCAAATGGCCGGGCGATGGCAGCAATCGTGCGTCGGTGTTGTGTACAAGAAACGCATCAATTTGTTGCGAACCCTCTTCCCGGAAGACGGAACAGGTGCAGTAAAGAAGCCGCCCGCCGGTCCGCACGAGCGGCCAGAGCGCGGCCAGCAACGCGGCCTGCTGGGCAGAGAGCTGGGCGGTGTCGCTCTCGCGGCGCAGCCAGCGGACATCGGGATGGCGGCGCACGATGCCCGATGCGGTGCATGGCGCGTCGAGCAGGATCGCGTCGAACGGCGTGCGGTCCCACCAGTCGGCGGGGCGCGCGGCATCGGCCACCAGCACACGGGCCTTCAGGCCGATGCGCGCCAGGGTCTCGTCGATGCGCCGGCTGCGCACCGCGTCGACTTCGAGCGCTGTGACGTCGATGGCGTCGGGGCCGGCCAGCTCGAGCAGATGCGCGGTCTTGCCGCCGGGGGCGGCGCAGGCATCGAGCACCCGCAGCGGCACGCCGCCGGGAGCGGCCGGCAACAGGCCTTCGAGCAACAGGGGCGCGGCCATTTGCGCGGCGGCGTCCTGCACCGAACTGGCGCCTTCGGCAAAACCGGGCAGTTGCTGCACGGGCCGGGCACGGGCCAGTTGAAGACCGCTGGGGCCCACGCGCGTAGCCGAGAGGCCGGCGGCCTCAAGCTCCACCAGATAGGAAGCGGCGGTCGACTTGCGTGCATTGACGCGCAGCGTCATCGGCGCCTGTGCGTTGTCGGCGGCGAGCACGCGCTGCCAGTCGCGGGGATGGTCGCGCTTGAGGCGTTCGATCCACCAGCGCGGATGGTTCCATTGCGCGACCGGCTCGGAATCGGTCACGGCCACAAGTTCGTCGCGCTCGCGCAGGAAGCGCCGAAGACAGGCGTTGATGAAGCTGGCCTGCGCCCGCGTGGCCGGGTTGCGCTTGGCGGCCTCGACGGCCTGGTCGACCAGCGTGAACGGTTCGTAGGGTGCGCGCGTGCCGTCCCACGCAAGCGCCAGCGCGGTGCACAGCAAGGCGTCGGGCAATGGCGGCGGCGTGCGCTTGGCCAGATGGCGGCGCAGCGCCTCGGCGCGGCCGAGCCAGCGCAGCACCTGGAAGCCGAGCGCCTGCACGCCGGGCCGCAGCGCGGGTTCGACGGCTTCGAAGGCGACGGAGCCCGAGGTGCCGGCGCGAATCGACGCCAGCGCCACCGCGGTCAATTGCAGTTGGCGCCAGAGCGGCGGTTGCAGCGGCTGCGGGGCGCCGTTGCTGGGGAGATCGGAAGGTAGTTCGGCCAAGTTGGGGGCGATGGTAACGGGCGGGCGAAAGGCCGGACGCCGTGCAATGGAAAGAAAAAATGACCGCGTCAGAGCAGCGGCGCGGCCGGACGCAGACGCACGGCCCATGCCACCAGCACGGCCGGGAACTGCGAGATCGCGGCGTTGTAGAGCTTCACCGCAAGATTGAACTGGTTGCGCGCGATCTCCGCCGCCGCCGAGGGCTCGGGCCAGGCGATCGGTTCGGGGGCGCCGGGCAGCGCCGGTTGCTGCGCCGGCCGCGCGAGCGTGCCGTCGGCCTCGAACATCGTCACCGCGTCCGGGTGCTGGCGCTGCCACGCGCCGATCCACACCTGCAGCGCCGTCGCCAGCGCGGCCATGCCGCCGGCATCGAGCGGTCGCAGCCGGGTCGCGCCCAGCAGGATGGCCAGTTGCGTGGTCGAGGCCTGCAGCGGCGCAATCGACGACAGCAGCTCGTTCGCCGGCGCCTCCGCGGGCGGCGCGGCGGTGATGCTGGCCTGCACGAAATCGAGCTGCTTGCGCAGCGCCGCATCGAGCGTGCCGTAGCTCTGCAGCACGGCGGCGCGCAGGCGCACCAGCCGGTTGTAGGCGCCGACAAACCAGAACAGCAGCACTGCGATCACGATCCAGCTGGCCAGCGATTCGGGCAACAGACTCATCGACGACAAAACCTCTTCATCCAGGGCACAAAGAAAAACGCCCCCCAACCGGGGGCGGTCGGGGGGCGTGGGGTACCGGTCATGGCCGGTGATGCTAACCAGTTATTCGGTCGCGGCGCCTTCGCTGGCGTCGACCGTGCTGGTTGCCGCATCGCTGTCACCGGAGCCGGCCAGTTCGGCGGCTTCCGATTCGGCGATGGCGCGGCGCTCGGCCTCGTCCATGGCGTCCTTGACCTTGCGTGCCTGGTGGTACGCCATGCCGGTGCCCGCGGGAATCAGGCGGCCGACGATGACGTTTTCCTTCAGGCCGCGCAGCTCGTCGCGCTTGCCCATGATCGCGGCTTCGGTCAGCACGCGCGTCGTTTCCTGGAACGAAGCGGCGGAGATGAACGAGTCGGTCGACAGCGATGCCTTCGTGATACCCAGCAGCAGGTTGGTGAACGTCGCGGGGATCTTGCCTTCGGCGCGCAGGGCGTCGTTGGTGTTGAGCATTTCGCTGCGTTCGACCTGTTCGCCGGAGATGTAGCCGGTCTCGCCGATGTTGTCGACCACGACGCGGCGCAGCATCTGGCGAACGATCACCTCGATGTGCTTGTCGTTGATCTTCACACCCTGCAGGCGGTACACGTCCTGCACTTCGTCCACGATGTAGCGCGCCAGTTCTTCCGAACCCAGCAGGCGCAGGATGTCCTGCGGGTCAGCCGGGCCGTCGACCACGGATTCGCCCTTGTTCACCACCTGGCCTTCGTGCACCAGGATGTTCTTTTCCTTCGGCACGAGGTCTTCCCAGACCGTGCCTTCCGGATCGGTGATCTGCAGGCGGATCTTGCCCTTGGTCTCCTTACCGAACGACACCGTGCCGGTCATTTCGGCCAGCATGCCCTTGTCCTTCGGCGAGCGGGCTTCGAACAGCTCGGCAACGCGCGGCAGACCGCCGGTAATGTCGCGGGTCTTCTGGCCTTCGACCGGAATACGCGCCAGCACTTCGCCGGGGCCCACGTCCTGGCCGTCGCGGATCTGGACCAGCGCACCGATCGGGAAGCCGATGGTCACCGAGTGATCGGTGCCCGGAATCTTCACTTCCTGGCCTTGTGCGTCGATCAGCTTCACCTGCGGGCGAACGACCTTGGCAGCGCCGCGGCGCTTCGGGTCGATCACGACCAGGGTCGACAGACCGGTCACTTCGTCCACCTGCTTCGCAACCGTGAGGCCTTCCTCGACGTTTTCGAACTGCGTCTTGCCGGCGAACTCGGTAATGATCGGGCGGGTCAGCGGGTCCCAGTTGGCGAGCACGTGGCCGGCCTTGATCTGCTGGTCTGCCTTGACCGTCAGCGTGGCGCCGTACGGCACCTTGTGACGTTCGCGCTCGCGACCGTGCTCGTCATGGATGACGATCTCGCCCGAACGCGAAATCACGACCAGCTCGCCCTTGCTGTTGGTCACGTAGCGCATCGTGGCGTTGAAACCGATCGAACCGTTCGACTTGGCTTCCACGCTCGAGGCGATGGCAGCGCGCGAAGCGGCACCACCGATGTGGAAGGTACGCATCGTCAGCTGCGTGCCCGGTTCACCGATGGACTGCGCGGCGATCACACCGACGGCTTCGCCGATGTTGATCAGGCCGCCGCGGCCCAGGTCGCGGCCGTAGCAGGTCGCGCAGATGCCGAAGCGGGTTTCGCAGGTCAGCGCGGTGCGGACCTTGACTTCGTCGACGCCCTGGGCTTCCAGTGCTTCGATGTTGTCTTCGTCGAACATCTCGCCTGCCTTCAGCAGCACCGAGCGGTTTTCCGGGTGCAGCACGTCGTCGGCAGCCGAACGGCCGAGGATACGGTCGCGCAGCGATTCGATGACTTCACCGCCTTCGACGATGGCGCGCATCAGGTAGCCGCCGTGCGTGCCGCAGTCCTGCTCGGTCACGACCAGGTCTTGCGTCACGTCGACCAGACGACGGGTCAGGTAACCCGAGTTCGCCGTCTTCAGCGCCGTGTCGGCCAGACCCTTACGGGCACCGTGGGTGGAGATGAAGTACTCCAGCACGTTCAGGCCTTCGCGGAAGTTCGCGGTAATGGGCGTCTCGATGATCGAGCCGTCCGGCTTGGCCATCAGGCCCCGCATACCGGCCACCTGGCGAATCTGGGCCGCGGAACCGCGGGCGCCCGAGTCGGCCATCATGTAGATCGAGTTGAAGGACTCCTGCTCGACTTCCTTGCCATGGCGGTCGATGACCTTCTGCTTCGACAGCTTGGCCATCATGACCTTCGACACTTCGTCGCCGGCCTTGCCCCAGATGTCCACCACCTTGTTGTAGCGTTCGCCGGAGGTCACCAGACCCGACACATACTGCTGCTCGATCTCCTTCACTTCCTTGGCGGAGCGATCGATGATGCCGTGCTTTTCAGCGGGCACCAGCATGTCGTCGATGGCGATCGAGATACCGGCCTTGGTTGCCAGGCGGAAGCCGTTTTGCAGCAGCTTGTCGGCGAACACGACGGTCTCTTTCAGGCCGCACTTGCGGAACGAGACGTTGATGAGCTTGGAGATTTCCTTCTTCTTCAGCGCCTTGTTGATGTTCGAGAACGGCAGGCCCTTCGGCAGGATCTCGGACAGCAGCGCGCGGCCCACGGTGGTGTCCACGAGCGAGGTCGACGGCGTGAATTCGCCGGTTTCCTTGTTCTTGGTGTACTCCGTGATGCGCACCGCCACGCGGGCGGTCAGCTCGACTTCGTTGGCGTCGAGCGCGCGCTGCACTTCACCGATGTCGGAGAAGATCAGGCCCTCGCCCTTGCCGTTGATGCGGTCGCGGGTCGTGTAGTACAGACCCAGCACTACGTCCTGCGAAGGAACGATCGACGGTTCGCCCGAAGCCGGGAACAGCACGTTGTTGGAGGCCAGCATCAGCGTGCGGGCTTCCATCTGCGCTTCCACCGACAGCGGCACGTGGACGGCCATCTGGTCGCCGTCGAAGTCGGCGTTGAATGCCGCGCAGACGAGCGGGTGCAGCTGGATGGCCTTGCCTTCGATCAGGATCGGTTCGAAGGCCTGAATGCCCAGGCGGTGCAGCGTAGGAGCGCGGTTCAGCATGACCGGGTGCTCCTTGATGACCTCTTCCAGGATGTCCCAGACCACCGGCGTACCCGATTCGACTTCCTTCTTGGCAGCCTTGATCGTGGTCGCGATGCCCATGGCTTCGAGGCGCGAGAAGATGAAAGGCTTGAACAGCTCGAGCGCCATCAGCTTCGGCAGGCCGCACTGGTGCAGCTTGAGCGTCGGGCCCACCACGATGACCGAACGGCCCGAGTAGTCGACGCGCTTGCCCAGCAGATTCTGGCGGAAGCGGCCGCTCTTGCCCTTGATCATGTCCGCCAGCGACTTCAGCGCGCGCTTGTTGGCGCCCGTCATGGCCTTGCCACGGCGGCCGTTGTCCAGCAGCGAGTCGACAGCTTCCTGCAGCATCCGCTTTTCGTTGCGCGCGATGATTTCCGGGGCCTTCAGCTCCAGCAGGCGGCGCAGACGCGAATTGCGGTTGATGACGCGGCGATACAGGTCGTTCAGGTCGGAAGTCGCGAAGCGGCCGCCGTCCAGCGGCACCAGCGGACGCAGGTCCGGCGGCAGCACGGGCAGCACGTCGAGCACCATCCACTCGGGCTTGATGCCCGACTTGCGGAAGGCTTCCAGCACCTTCAGGCGCTTGGAGTTCTTCTTGACCTTGACTTCGGAGCCGGTCAGGTCGCCGCGCAGGCGTTCGATCTCGCTGTCGAGTTCGATGCCTTCGAGCAGGTCCTTGATGCCTTCGGCGCCCATCTTGGCGATGAATTCGTCGCCGTATTCCTTGCGCTTCGCGTCGTAGTCGTCCTCGGACATGATGCCGAACTTCTTCAGCGGGGTCATGCCGGGGTCGGTGATCACGTAGGCTTCGAAGTACAGCACGCGTTCGATGTCGCGCAGCGTCATGTCGAGCACGAGGCCCAGGCGCGACGGCAGCGACTTCAGGAACCAGATGTGGGCGCAGGGCGCGGCCAGGTCGATGTGACCCATGCGCTCGCGACGCACCTTGGTCTGCGTGACTTCAACGCCGCACTTCTCGCAGATCACGCCGCGGTGCTTCAAGCGCTTGTACTTGCCGCACAGGCACTCGTAGTCCTTGATGGGGCCGAAGATCTTGGCGCAGAACAGGCCGTCGCGCTCGGGCTTGAACGTGCGGTAGTTGATCGTCTCGGGCTTCTTCACCTCGCCGAAAGACCACGAACGGATCTTCTCGGGCGAAGCCATGCCGATCTTGATGGCATCGAAATGCTCATCGGGCGTGAATTGCTTGAACAGGTCGAGTAGCGATTTCATAAGACTCTTTCCCTTTTCAAATTAAGAACGCTCGAGCTCGATGTCGAGCCCCAGCGAACGAATTTCCTTGACCAGCACGTTGAACGATTCCGGCATGCCGGCTTCGATCGAGTGCTCGCCCTTGACGATGCTTTCGTACACCTTGGTACGGCCTTGCACGTCGTCGGACTTCACGGTCAGCATTTCCTGCAGGACGTAGGCGGCGCCGTAAGCTTCCAGCGCCCACACTTCCATTTCACCGAAACGCTGGCCGCCGAACTGCGCCTTGCCGCCCAGCGGTTGCTGCGTGACGAGCGAGTACGGGCCGGTCGAGCGCGCGTGCATCTTGTCGTCGACCAGGTGATGCAGCTTCAGGAAGTGCATGTAGCCGACGGTGACGGGACGCTCGAACTGGTCGCCGGTGCGGCCGTCGAACAGGTACGCCTGCGTGCGCGTTTCGGTCAGGCCCTTGAGCTTGGCGATGTCGTCCGGGTAGGCGAGCTTCAGCATGCCGCGGATTTCTTCTTCCGAGGCGCCGTCGAACACCGGCGTCGCGAACGTGGCGCCGCTTTGCAGGTTGGCCGCCATGGCGAGCAGTTCGGTGTCGCTCAGCTGTTCGAGTTCTTCCGGACGGCCCGAGCCGTTGTACAGCTGCTCCATGAACTTGCGCAGCTCTGCCACCTTGGCCTCTTGCTGCAGCAGGTCGCCGATGCGCTGGCCGATGCCCTTGCCGGCCCAGCCCAGATGCACTTCGAGAACCTGGCCCACGTTCATCCGCGAGGGCACGCCCAGCGGGTTCAGGCAGATGTCGCACGGCGTGCCGTCGGCCATGTGGGGCATGTCTTCGACCGGAACGATCTTCGACACCACACCCTTGTTGCCGTGGCGGCCGGCCATCTTATCGCCGGGTTGCAGACGGCGCTTGACGGCCAGGTAGACCTTGACCATCTTGAGCACGCCCGCGGGCAGCTCGTCGCCCTGCGTGAGCTTCTTGCGCTTTTCTTCGAACGCGAGGTCGAAGCTGTGGCGCGTCTGCTCCAGCGAGTTCTTGATCGACTCGAGCTGCGTTGCCACTTCGTCTTCCGCCGGGCGGATGTCGAACCAGTGGAACTTCTCGACCGACGACAGGTAGGCCTTGTCGAGCTTGGTGCCCTTGGCCAGCTTGTTCGGGCCGCCGTTGGCGACCTTGCCGGTCAGCAGCTTCTCGATACGGTCGAACGCGTCGGCTTCGACGATGCGAAGCTGGTCGTTCAGGTCGAGGCGGAAGCGCTTGAGCTCGTCGTCGATGATCTGCTGGGCGCGCTTGTCGCGCGTGATGCCTTCGCGGGTGAACACCTGCACGTCGATCACGGTGCCTTGCGAGCCCTGATCCACACGCAGCGAGGTGTCCTTCACGTCGGAAGCCTTCTCGCCGAAGATGGCGCGAAGCAGCTTCTCTTCAGGCGTCAGCGTGGTCTCGCCCTTCGGCGTGACCTTGCCCACCAGCGTGTCGCCCGGCTGCACTTCGGCGCCGACATAAATGATGCCGGATTCGTCGAGGCGGTTGAGCTGCTGCTCGGCCAGGTTCGGGATGTCGCGCGTGATTTCTTCGGCGCCCAGCTTCGTGTCGCGAGCCATCACCACCAGTTCCTCGATGTGGATCGAGGTGTAGCGGTCTTCGGCGACGACGCGTTCCGAGATCAGGATCGAGTCTTCGAAGTTGTAGCCATTCCAGGGCATGAACGCGATCAGCATGTTCTGGCCCAGAGCCAGTTCGCCGAGGTCGGTCGATGCGCCGTCGGCCACCACGTCGCCCTTGGCGATCTTGTCGCCGCG
The DNA here is from genome assembly GCF_022009635.1 of Variovorax paradoxus. Lineage (NCBI taxonomy): Bacteria > Pseudomonadati > Pseudomonadota > Betaproteobacteria > Burkholderiales > Comamonadaceae > Variovorax > Variovorax paradoxus. Next base: position 1,207,012 of record NZ_CP091716.1, on the reverse strand, counting down.
CTTGACGATGGGGCGCTGGTGGATGTTGGTGTTCTGGTTCGAACGCTGATACTTGATCAGGTTGTAGATGTCCACACCGACTTCACCGGCAGCCGCTTCGGCGTCGTTCACGCGCACCACGACACGGGTCGCATCGACGTAGTCGACGATACCGCCGCGGGTGGCCGTGACCACGGTGCCCGAGTCGACCGCGGAGACGCGCTCGATACCGGTACCGACCATCGGCTTTTCGGGGCGCAGCACAGGCACGGCCTGACGCTGCATGTTGGCGCCCATCAATGCGCGGTTCGCATCGTCGTGCTCCAGGAACGGCACGAGCGAGGCGGCCACCGACACGATCTGCGCGGGCGACACGTCCATGTACTGGATGCGTTCGGCGCCGACCAGGATCGATTCGCCGGCTTCACGCGCGGAGACCAGGTCGCCGGTCAGTACGCCGTCCTTGTCCAGGGCCGCGTTGGCCTGGGCGATGACGTACTTGCCTTCTTCGATGGCCGACAGGTAGTCGATCTCGTTGGTGACCTTGCTGTCGACCACGCGACGGTACGGCGTCTCGATGAAGCCGTATTCGTTCAGGCGGGCGTACAGGGCCAGCGAGTTGATCAGACCGATGTTCGGGCCTTCAGGCGTTTCGATCGGGCACACGCGGCCGTAGTGGGTCACGTGCACGTCGCGCACTTCGAAGCCTGCACGTTCGCGCGTCAGACCGCCCGGGCCAAGGGCCGACACGCGGCGCTTGTGGGTGATTTCGGACAGCGGGTTCGTCTGGTCCATGAACTGCGACAGCTGCGATGCGCCGAAGAATTCCTTCAGCGCGGCCGAGATCGGCTTGCTGTTGATCAGGTCGTGCGGCATCAGCGGCTCTTGCTCCGCCTGGCCCAGACGTTCCTTCACGGCCTTCTCGATACGAGCCAGGCCGGTGCGGTACTGGTTCTCGGCCAGTTCGCCGACGCAACGCACGCGGCGGTTGCCCAGGTGGTCGATGTCGTCGACTTCGCCGTTGCCGTTGCGCAGGTCAACGAGGATCTTGACCACGGCCAGGATGTCTTCGTTGGTCAGCACCATCGGGCCGGTCGATTCGTCGCGGCCGACCTTGGCGTTGAACTTCATGCGGCCGACGCGCGACAGGTCGTACGTGTCCGGGTTGTAGAACAGGCGCTGGAACAGCGCTTGCACTGCGTCTTCCGTCGGCGGCTCGCCGGGGCGCATCATGCGGTAGATGGCCACGCGCGCCGCGAACTCGTCGACGGTTTCGTCGATGCGCAGCGTTTGCGAGATGTACGCGCCCTGGTCCAGTTCGTTGGTGTAGATCACCTGAACGTCTTGAACGCCGGCGGTGCGCAGCTTCTTCAGCAGCGCTTCGGTCAGCTCGTCGTTGGCCTTGGCCAGGATTTCGCCCGAGTCGGCGTCGACGATGTTGCGGGCGATGACACGGCCGACCAGGAAGTCTTCCGGCACGCTGATGTGCGTGGTGCCGCCCTGCTCGAGTTCACGCGTGTGGCGCGCGGTGACGCGCTTGTCCTTGGCGACCACGACCTTGCCCGACTTGTCGGTGATGTCGAAGCGCGCGACTTCGCCGCGCAGGCGCTCGGAGACGAACTCCATTTGCGCGCCGCTGTCCATCAGGCGGAAGTTGTCGTTCACGAAGAAGTTCGCGAGGATCGATTCCGGGTTCAGGCCGATGGCCTTCAGCAGGATCGTGACCGGCATCTTGCGGCGACGGTCCACGCGGAAGTACAGCATGTCCTTCGGATCGAATTCGAAGTCGAGCCACGAACCGCGGTAGGGAATCACGCGGGCCGAGAACAGCAGCTTGCCCGAGCTGTGCGTCTTGCCCTTGTCGTGTTCGAAGAACACGCCCGGCGAACGGTGCAGCTGCGAAACGATCACGCGTTCCGTGCCGTTGATGATGAACGAACCCTTGTCCGTCATGAGCGGCACTTCGCCCATGTAGACCTCTTGTTCCTTCACTTCCTTGACCACCTTCGACTGCGAGGTCGACGACTCGCGGTCATAGATGATCAGCTGGACCTTGGCGCGCACGGCCGAGGCGAAGGTCAGACCGCGGGTCTGGCATTCGCGCACGTCGAAAGCGGGTTTCGCGAGGTTGTACTCGAGGAACTTCATCTCGACAAAACCGTTGTGCGAGACGATCGGGAAGGCGGCGTCGAACGCGGCCTGCAGGCCTTCGACGGTGCGTTGCTTCGGGGGAATGCCGGCTTGCAGGAACGCGGTGTACGCGTCTTTCTGCATCTGCAGCAGGTAAGGGATTTCTACGACGCTGTCGCGATTGCCGAAACTTTTTCGGATGCGCTTGCGTTCGGTGTAACTGTACGCGGACGATTGGGCCATGAGAGCTCCGGTGCTTGAGATCTTCAGCGACTTGTCAGCAGTGCCGAGGCACCACTGCTTGGCGGCTGGCCACTACCAGCCGTTGGCGGACAGCGATGCGTTGCACATCGCCCGAACCAAGGGGTCTTCTGCAGTCGGGGTCAGAAGACACTCGAAAACCGCGTCGATGCGGCGGCTTTCGGGTGCGCTCTGAAAGCGGCAAAGGCTGGAGGGCCTTTTCAGGCACCTCCAGCCCTCTAGGGGGTCTGAATTACTTCAGTTCCACCTTGGCGCCGGCATCTTCCAGCTTCTTCTTGGCGGCTTCAGCGTCAGCCTTCGACAGGCCTTCCTTGACAGCCTTGGGAGCGGCTTCCACCAGGTCCTTGGCTTCCTTGAGGCCCAGGCCGGTGATTTCGCGCACTGCCTTGATCGCCGAAACCTTGTTCGCGCCGGCATCGACCAGCACGACGTTGAATTCGGTCTTCTCTTCAGCGGCCGGAGCGGCGGCGCCGCCGCCAGCTGCGGGAGCGGCCATTGCAGCGGCGCTCACGCCGAACTTCTCTTCGATGGCCTTGACCAGGTCGTTGAGTTCCAGGACCGTCATGCTGTCGAGCGCGGTCAGAAATGCGTCTTTATCGAATGCCATTTTTGTTTCCTAACAATTGGGTTGAATATTCAAACGAAGGCTCAAGCGGCCTGCGCTTCTGCCGGTGCATCGGCGACGGGTTCAGCAGCTTCGCCACCACCGCGCTTCTCGGCCAGCGCCGCGAGCACGCGGGCGGTACGAGAGATCGGGGATTGCATCAAGCCCAGCAATTGCGCCAGCAGCACTTCCTTCGAAGGGATGTTGGCCAGTTGCTTCACGCCGTCGACGTCCAGGGCCTTGCCACCGAAGGCGCCGCCGCGAATGACCAGCTTGTCGTTGGTCTTCGCGAAATCGGCCACCACCTTGGCGGCGGCCACAGCGTCTTCGGAGAAGCCGTAGATCAGCGGACCGGTCATCTGGTCGCCAACAATCTCAAACGGGCTACCAGCGACAGCACGGCGGGCCAGCGTGTTCTTCAGAACATTCAGGCTCACACCCTTGCTGCGCGCTTCGTTGCGCAGTTTGGTCATATCGGCCACCGTGATGCCACGGTATTCCGCCATCACGAGCGTTTGAGCTTTTGCGGCGAGGCTGGTCACATCACTGATGACCGCTTCTTTCTCACTGCGATTCAGACTCAAGGTCTACTCCTTTTAATGCGACCTTCGGCCGGGGCCTCGGATCGCGCTTCATGCAGCGACCAACTGTTTCGGAACAAAAAACAAATTCCTTGCAGCGGGATCGCCATCTGCGCTGGATACCGGACAGGAAGGTCCGGCGTTTAAGTGCAGCACCCTGCACACCAGCGGTCTTGGATGGCCCGCGGCAACCAAAGCTGCCACGACCCACCACATCCGCTCCACCCTTGCGAGGCGGAGCAAATCTCTTTAGCTCGCCGAGATGGTTTGCGTGTCCACGCGGACACCCAGACCCATGGTCGACGACACGGCCACCTTGCGCAGGTACACGCCCTTGCTGGTCGCCGGCTTGGCCTTGACCAGAGCGTCGATCAGCGCGGCGAGGTTGCCTTGCAGCTTGTCGTTGTCGAACGAGCGACGGCCGATCGTGCCGTGCACGATGCCGGCCTTGTCGACGCGGAACTGAACCTGGCCAGCCTTGGCGTTCTTCACGGCCGTGGCGACGTCCGGGGTCACCGTGCCAACCTTGGGGTTGGGCATCAGGCCGCGCGGGCCGAGGATCTGACCGAGCGTACCGACGACGCGCATGGCATCGGGGGCGGCGATCACAACGTCGAAAGGCATGTCGCCAGCCTTGACCATGGCAGCCAGGTCGTCCATGCCGACGATGTCGGCGCCGGCGGCCTTGGCTTCTTCAGCCTTGGCGCCTTGGGCGAACACGGCGACGCGCTTGGTCTTGCCGGTGCCGTTGGGCAGCACGACGGCGCCACGCACGACCTGGTCCGACTTCTTCGCATCGATGCCGAGCTGAACAGCCACGTCGATCGATTCGTCGAACTTGGCGGTGGCAGCGTCCTTGACGATGGTGATCGCGTCAGCCAGCGGGTACAGCTTGTTGCTGTCGACCTTGCCTTCGAGCGACTTTTGCTTCTTGGTGATCTTGGACATTTACACGCCCTCCACATTCACGCCCATCGAGCGGGCCGAGCCGGCAATGGTACGAACTGCTGCGTCGAGGTCGGCGGCAGTCAGGTCCTTCATCTTGGCCTTGGCGATTTCTTCGAGCTGGGCGCGCGTGATCTTGCCGACCTTGTCGGTGTGCGGGCGGGCCGAACCCTTTTCGAGCTTGATGGCCTTCTTGATCAAGGTGATCGCCGGGGGCGTCTTGATGATGAAGGTGAAGCTCTTGTCAGCGAACGCGGTGATGACCACCGGCAGCGGCAGACCCGGCTCGACGCCTTGGGTCTGCGCGTTGAACGCCTTGCAGAACTCCATGATGTTCAGACCACGCTGACCGAGTGCGGGACCGATCGGTGGGGACGGGTTGGCCTTACCAGCTGGGACTTGCAGCTTGATGAAGCCGACGATTTTTTTCGCCATGCTTTGCTCCTTGCGGGTGATATCGCCTTGGCTTGCGACCAAGGCTCCCCGGGGTTAAACGACTCTTCGAGATCAAGGCCGCGCGCCGAGTCGGACAACGCGCAGCCGGAAACAATGACACCGGCACAAAGGCCGGTGGGGTCGTCAGGTCTTCTCGACCTGGCTGAATTCGAGTTCCACAGGGGTGGCGCGGCCGAAAATCATGACCGACACGCTGACCTTGCTCTTCTCGTAGTTGACTTCCTCGACCGTGCCGTTGAAGTCGGTGAACGGGCCTTCCTTGACGCGCACGAATTCGCCGACGGTGAATTCGACCTTGTGGCGCGGCTTCTCGGTGCCCTGTTGCATCTGGCTGACGATGTCTTCGACCTCTTTTTGCGAGATCGGAGCCGGACGGTTCTTGGCACCACCCACGAAGCCCGTCACCTTGTTGGTGTGCTTCACCAGGTGCCAGCTCTCGTCGTCCATGATCATTTCGACCAGCACGTAGCCCGGGAAGAAGCGACGCTCGGTGGTGCGCTTCTGGCCGTTCTTGATTTCGACCACTTCTTCGGTCGGAACCAGGATGCGGCCGAACTTGTCCTGCATGCCGGCGCGGTTGATGCGCTCGGTGATGTTGCGCTCGACGGCCTTCTCCATGCCCGAATAGGCATGCACCACGTACCAACGCAGATCTGGGTTGGCGGCGGGAGCCAGCACGGAAGTGTTTTCTTCTTCCGGCGTGCTCGGCGTGGTTTCAACTGCGTCGTCGGTCATTTATTTTCTCCAGCCCAGAATGAGGTCGAAAAACACCCATTCGAGCGTCTTGTCGGTGAGCCAGAGGAAGACGGACATGATCGCCACGAAGGCGAACACATAGGCCGTCATCTGCATCGCTTCCTTGCGGGTCGGCCACACGACCTTCTTGACCTCGCGCCACGAATCGCGACCAAAAGCCCACAACTGACGACCACTCTCGGAACTGCCGAAAGCCGCCACGGCCGCGGCCAGGCCGACCAGCAGCGCAGCCCATTGCACGACCGAGCCTTGGCGCGACAGCAGATAGAACGCCACGATGGCGCCCACTGCCAGCACGACGGCCACGGCCAGTTTGGCCTTGTCGGCGCCGGTGCTCACGGTTTCGATTTGAGAAGTGGCCATGGTTGGCTGATTTCCTGTGGCCTTTCGACCTTCAATTCAATGCGTCTCTTGAGACGCCGAAGCCCACCGGGTCACGATGGGCTTTAGGGGTGCCACCTAAGTGGCAGGGGCAGTAGGAATCGAACCTACAACCTTCGGTTTTGGAGACCGACGCTCTGCCAATTGAGCTATACCCCTCCGGTACTCTTTGCGCTTGGCTTAGATGTCGAGGATCTTGGCCACGACGCCCGAACCCACGGTGCGACCGCCTTCACGGATGGCGAAGCGCAGGCCTTCTTCCATCGCGATCGGGTTGATCAGCTTGACGGTGATGCTGACGTTGTCGCCGGGCATGACCATTTCCTTGTCCTTGGGCAGCTCGATCGCGCCGGTCACGTCCGTCGTGCGGAAGTAGAACTGCGGACGGTAGTTGTTGAAGAACGGCGTGTGACGGCCGCCTTCGTCCTTCGACAGGACGTACACCTCGGCGGTGAAGTGCGTGTGCGGCTTGATCGAGCCGGGCTTGCACAGCACTTGGCCGCGTTCGACTTCTTCGCGCTTCGTGCCGCGCAGCAGCACGCCCACGTTGTCGCCGGCCTGACCTTGGTCCAACAGCTTGCGGAACATTTCCACGCCGGTGCAGGTGGTCTTGACCGTCGGGCGGATGCCCACGATTTCGATTTCTTCACCGACCTTGATCACGCCACGCTCGACGGCGCCAGTCACCACGGTGCCGCGACCCGAGATCGAGAACACGTCTTCCACGGGCATCAGGAACGTGCCGTCCACGGCGCGCTCGGGCGTCGGGATGTACGTGTCCAGCGCTTCAGCCAGCTTCATGATGGCTTCTTCGCCCAGCTTGCCCTTGTCACCTTCCAGGGCGAGCTTGGCCGAGCCGTGGATGATGGGGGTGTCGTCGCCAGGGAACTCGTACTTGTCGAGCAGCTCGCGCACTTCCATTTCGACGAGCTCGAGCAGTTCGGCGTCGTCGACCATGTCGCACTTGTTCAGGAAAACGATGATGTAGCCCACGCCCACCTGGCGAGCCAGCAGGATGTGTTCACGGGTCTGGGGCATCGGGCCGTCAGCGGCCGAGCACACCAGAATGGCGCCATCCATCTGGGCAGCGCCGGTGATCATGTTCTTCACGTAGTCGGCGTGGCCGGGGCAGTCGACGTGTGCGTAGTGGCGGTTGGCCGTTTCGTACTCGACGTGCGCGGTGTTGATCGTGATGCCGCGTGCCTTTTCTTCAGGCGCAGCGTCGATCTGGTCGTAGGCCTTGGCTTCGCCGCCGAACTTGGCCGACAGCACCGTGGCGATCGCAGCCGTCAGCGTGGTCTTGCCGTGGTCGACGTGACCGATCGTGCCCACGTTGACGTGAGGCTTGGTGCGGGTGAATTTACCTTTTGCCATTTTTCGACTCCGAAAAAAACGTTTTCAACGTATGCAGATGGGTTGCAAAGCTGCCGTTGCAACCCCCAGAAATTGGTGCCCTTTGCGGGAATCGGACCCGCGACCTCTCCCTTACCAAGGGAGTGCTCTACCACTGAGCCAAAAGGGCTTTTGTAACTAAGTTACGAATTCACATCGCCTCAACAACGAACCGGATCTCTGGAGCGGGAGACGGGAATCGAACCCGCGTCATCAGCTTGGAAGGCTGGGGTTCTACCATTGAACTACTCCCGCATCGGGGGCACTTTCAAGGCACCCAAAGCGCTAGATCCAATCGCTCTTAGAAACCAAATTCATCGCTGGTGGAGAGGGCTGGATTCGAACCAGCGTACTCGTAAGAGGGCAGATTTACAGTCTGCTGCCATTAACCACTCGGCCACCTCTCCGGCGAACCTCGAAATATAGCACGGTTTTGTGACTACTCGGAAATCCATGCATCAACGAAGATGCAGGAAAACCGCTCAAGGCGTGAGCCTGCGATTATCGCCTAAGTTTTCACCCCGCCGACTGCTGCGCCTCACGCCAGGCACGTGCTTCACCGAAATGACCGCAGCCGATGAACGGCACGGGTGGCCTCAGGGCCGAAAGAGGCGACGGATGATTCGACATCAGCACCTTATGTCGCCCAACGTCGATCAACGCCCGCTTACTTTGCGCGTGCGAGCCCCAGAGCATAAAAACAACAGGTTTGGCACCGCCTGAAACATGACGAATGACGGCATCCGTCAGCACCTCCCAGCCACGCCCTGAATGGCTGGCCGGCTGCGCCTCTTCGACCGTCAGGCAGGTGTTGAGCAACAGCACACCATGCGTGGCCCATTTCACCAGGCTGCCACCCGGGCTCGGGAACGGAGGCGGCGCCGTACCCAGGTCGCGCTGTAGCTCCTTGAAGATATTGCGCAGCGATGGCGGCAGCGCGACGCCGGGCGCCACCGAAAACGCCAGTCCCTCGGCCTGCCCACGTCCGTGATACGGGTCCTGCCCCAGGATGACCACGCGCACGTCTTCAGGCGGCGTAAGTTCCAGCGCCCGCAACGGCTGCGGCGGGAAGATCACCGCGCCGGCATCGAGCCGTTCGCGCAAAAAGCCCTGCAGCTTCTGCCCCACCGCACTGGCAAAGAAATCATCGACCAGCGGCTGCCAGCCTGGCGCCACGGGCCAGTCGGCGGGATCGCTGCTCGACAGCTGGTCGGGCCTGCTCATTGGAACAACGCAGCGAGGGCCTCGCCGGGTTCCTTGGCACGCATGAAGGCCTCGCCGACCAGGAAGGCGTTGACGCCTGCCGCGCGCAGCGTGGCCACGTCTTCGCGCGTACCGATGCCCGACTCCGTCACCGGCAAGCGGTCAGCCGGCAGCCTGGGCAGCAGATCGATGGTCGCCTGAATCGACACCTCGAAGTTGCGCAGATTGCGGTTGTTGACGCCGATCAACGCCGTCTTGAGCTTCAGCGCGCGATCGAGTTCGGCCGCGTCGTGCACCTCCACCAGCACCGCCATGCCCAGCCCGCGCGCAATGGCTTCGTAGTCCTTCATCTGCGCATCGTCAAGGCATGCGGCAATCAGCAGGATCGCATCGGCGCCCATCGCGCGCGATTCGTACACCTGGTAGTCGTCGACGATGAAATCCTTGCGCAGCACCGGCAGGTCGCACGATGCACGCGCCTGCTTGAGGTAGTCGACGCCGCCCTGGAAGAACTGCTTGTCGGTCAGCACCGAAAGACAGGCCGCGCTGACCGTGCCATCGCCCTCGGCATAGCTCTGCGCGATGTCGGCCGGAATGAAATCCGCGCGCAGCACGCCTTTGCTCGGGCTGGCCTTCTTGACTTCGGCGATCACCGCCGCGTGGCCCGCGGCGATCTTGGCGCGCAGTGCGGCTTCGAAATCACGCGTCAGCACGCGGCTCTCTGCGTCGAAGCGCACCGCTTCGAGCGAAGCGCGCTTGCGGGCCGCGGCAACCTCCTGGTGCTTGACGGCAACGATCTTGTCGAGGATGTCGGACATAGGGTTTCTGGTGCTCCCGGTTTCTCTGTGTTCAGACGGTGGCGGATGCCTTGACCAGCTCCGCGAGCTTGGCCTTGGCGGCACCCGACGCAATGGCGGCGCGCGAACGCTCGACGCCCGCCGCCACTGAATCGACCACGTTGGCCGCATACAGCGCGGCGCCGGCGTTCAGCAGCACGATGTCGAGCGCGGGCCCGGCCTGATTGTCGAGCACCCCCAGCAGCATGGCCTTCGACTGCTCCGGCGTTTCCACGCGCAGCGCGCGGTTGCTCGACATCGCGAAGCCGAAGTCCTCGGGGTGCAGTTCGTATTCGCGGATCTCGCCGTCCTTCAGTTCGCCCACCATGGTGGCCGCGCCGAGCGAGATCTCGTCCATGCCGTCGCGGCCGTAGACCACCATCGCATGCTCCGTGCCCAGGCGCTGCAGCGCGCGCACCTGGATGCCCACGAGGTCGGGGTGGAACACGCCCATCAGGATGTTCGGCGCACCGGCCGGGTTGGTCAGCGGCCCGAGGATGTTGAAGATCGTCTTGATGCCGAGCTCCTTGCGCACCGGCGCGACGTTCTTCATCGCTGGATGGTGGTTCGGCGCGAACATGAAACCGATTCCGCACTCCTCGATGGAGCGCGCGATCTGCTCGGGCTTCAGGTTGATGTTCACGCCCAGCGACTCCAGCACGTCGGCACTGCCCGACTTGCTCGAGACGCTGCGTCCGCCGTGCTTGCTCACCTTGGCGCCCGCGGCGGCAGCCACGAACATCGAGCAGGTCGAGATGTTGAAGGTGTGCGAACCATCGCCGCCGGTGCCGACGATGTCGACGAGGTTCGTCGTGTCCGTCACAGGCACCTTGGTCGACACCTCGCGCATCACCTGCGCCGCGGCGGTGATCTCGCCGATGGTTTCCTTCTTCACGCGCAGGCCGGTGATCAGCGCGGCCATCATCACGGGCGAGCACTCGCCGCTCATGATGAGGCGCACGATGTGCAGCATCTCGTCGTGGAAGACTTCGCGGTGTTCGATGGTGCGCTGCAGCGCTTCCTGGGGGGTGATCATGGAAAGTCTCCTCGAAATGAATCAGCGGCCGACGCGAACGGCGGGCGCATCGGTGAAAGCGAGCTTGAGGCCGAAGCCGATGAACAGCACGCCGGCTGCGCGGTCGAGCCAGTGCATGCCTTTCTGCACTGCGCTGCGGCGGGCCATCCAGCCCGCCGCGACGGCCCAGCCGACGTTCACCGGAATGGCGTTGACGTTGAACAGCACGCCCAGCAGCACGAAGCAGAGCGCCGTGTTGCCGGCACCGGGCGCGATGAATTGCGGCACGAAGGCCAGGAAGAACAGCGCGACCTTGGGGTTGAGCACGTTGGTCCAGAAGCCGCCAAGGAAGATCGCCTTCAGGCTGCGCTCACCGGCCGCCGCGGCCTCGGCCTGCAGGTCAGCCGGCGGCTTCGCGCGCGACAGCACCATGCGCACGCCGAGGTACAGCAGGTACGCCGCGCCGATGTACTTGAGCACCGTGAATGCCGTGGCCGACGTCGCCATCAGGGTACCGACGCCCACGGCCGCGGCGAAGATGTGGACGAAGCAGCCCGTGGTGATGCCCAGCCCTGCCATGATGCCGGCGCGCACGCCGGAGCGCAGCGAGTTGCTCACGACGTACAGCACGTCGGGCCCCGGCGTCAGGTTGAGCAGCCAGCCGGCGGCGATGAAGGCGAGCAGATGAGGAAGATCAGGCATCACGCTCTCCTTGCGGCTCAGGCGTTGAAGAATCCGCGGATCGCGGTGACCGCGCGGTCGACGCCCGCGGCATCGACATCGAGGTGCGTCACGAAACGCAACCTGTAGAGCCCCGTCGCCAGGATGCCCTGCTGGTTGAGGCTCGCGAGCAGTTCGGTGGAGCGCGCCTGCGCGGCGCCGGTGAGATCGACGAACACGATGTTGGTGTGCGGCGCCTCGACCTTCAGACCCTCGATGCCTTCGAGCCCCTGTGCGAGCCGCTGCGCCAGCGCATGGTCGTCGGCCAGGCGGTCGATGTGATGATCGAGCGCATGCGATGCCGCTGCCGCCAGCAACCCGGCCTGACGCATGCCGCCGCCCGCCATCTTGCGGATGCGGTGCGCCCGCGCGATGAACTCGCGCGAGCCCACCAGCGCCGAGCCGATGGGTGCGCCCAGGCCCTTGCTGAAGCACACCGACACGCTGTCGAAACACTGCGCGATGCGACGGGCTTCCGCGCGGATGTCGCTGTTCTTGCTGGACGCAGCCTGCGCAGTCGCTGCGTTGAAGAGGCGCGCCCCGTCCAGGTGCCGCTGCAGCCCCTTGCGCTTGGCAAGGTCGGTCGCGGCCTGCACGTACTCGAAGGGCAGCAGCTTGCCGCCCAGCGTGTTCTCCAGCGCCAGCAGCCGCGTGCGCGCGAAGTGCGCGTCGTCGGGCTTGATGGCCGCCTCGATCTGGGCGAGCGGCAAGGTGCCGTCGGCCGCATGATCGAGCGGCTGCGGCTGCACGCTGCCGAACACCGCCGCGCCGCCACCTTCCCAGCGGTAGCAATGCGCCTGCTGGCCGACGATGTATTCGTCGCCCCGGCCGCAATGCGAAAGAATCGCGCAGAGGTTGCTCTGCGTGCCGGTCGGCACGAACAGCGCGGCCTCGAAGCCGAGCATGGCGGCGATCTTTTCCTGCAGCGCGTTCACGCTCGGGTCGGTGCCGAAGACGTCGTCGCCCAGCGGCGCCGCCATCATGGCCTCCCGCATAGCGAGCGTGGGTTGGGTGACGGTGTCGCTGCGCAGGTCGACGAGGTGGGTGCGGTCGGTCATGGTGGCTAGTCCAGAAAGTTCTTGAGCATGGCGTGGCCATGTTCGGTGAGGATCGATTCAGGATGGAACTGCACGCCTTCGATGCGCACGTCGTGCGCGAAGCCGGTGTGCCGCACGCCCATGATCTCGCCGTCGTCGGTCCATGCGGTGACAGCCAGCGCCTTGGGGCAGCTCTCGCGCTCGATCGACAGCGAGTGGTAGCGGTTGACCACGAATTTCTGCGGCAGCCCCGCGAACACGCCTTCCTGCGTGGTCGTGATCTCGCTGGTCTTGCCGTGCATCAACTGCTGCGCACGCACGATCTTGCCGCCGAAGGCCGCGCCGATGGCCTGGTGCCCCAGGCACACGCCAAGAATGGGCAGCTTGCCCGCGAAGGCCTCGATGGCCGCCACCGACACGCCCGCCTCCGCCGGCGAACACGGTCCCGGCGACACCACCAGCCGCGTCACGCCCGAGGCGATGAGCTCGCCGATCTGCGCCACGGTGATCTCGTCGTTGCGATGCACCTGCACGTCCGCACCCAACTCGCCGAAGTACTGGACGATGTTGTAGGTGAAGCTGTCGTAGTTGTCGATCATCAGCAGTTTCATGGCTTGCTCACAATCCGGTGCACGCCCTTGACGACGGGGAACACATTGAAGTTGATCAGGAGGCCCAGCTTGAGGCCCGACAGCCGCAGCGCGGCCAGCACTTGCGCGCGATGCAGGTCGGTCAGCACGTCGACCGCCTTGAGCTCGACGATGACCGACTGCTCGATCACGAAGCCCGCGCGGTACACCTCGCCCAGCGAGCGGCCCTTGTAGCTGGCCGACATCGCCACGTCGCGCGTGAAGCCGATCTCGCGCTCGGCCAGCTCGATGGCCAGCGCGGCAGCGTAGGCCGCTTCATCGAGCCCCGTGCCGAGCACGCGCTGCACTTCGACGGCGGCGCCGATGATCTCGTGCGAGAAATCGTTCTGAATATCGGGTGCTGTGCTCATGCTTACTCCAGGCCTTCCTCGACCAGTTCGGCGGCACGCAGGAGTGCGCGCGCCTTGGCTTCTGTTTCTTTCCACTCGAGTTCGGGCACCGAGTCGGCCACCACGCCGGCCGCGGCCTGCACGTGCAGCATCTGGTCTTTCACGATGCCGGTGCGAATCGCGATGGCCACGTCCATGTCGCCCGCATAGCTGATGTAGCCGCAGGCGCCGCCGTAGAGACCGCGCTTGGTGGGCTCCAGCTGGTCGATGAGCTCCATCGCATGCACCTTGGGCGCGCCGGTCAGCGTGCCGGCCGGGAACGTGGCCTTGAGCACGTCGATGGCGGTCATGCCGTCCTTCAGCGTGCCTTCGACGTTGCTCACGATATGCATCACGTGGCTGTAGCGCTCCACCGCGAAGGCTTCCGTCACTTTCACCGTGCCGGTCTTGGCGATGCGGCCGATGTCGTTGCGCGCGAGGTCGATCAGCATCACGTGCTCGGCGCGCTCCTTCGGGTCGTTGATGAGTTCCACCTCGGCCGCCTTGTCGAGCTCGATCGAGGCGCCGCGCGGACGCGTGCCGGCCAGCGGGCGGATGGTGATCTTCTGCTCGCCCTCGCCCGTGTTCTCCTGGCGCACCAGGATCTCGGGCGACGCGCCCACCACATGGAAGTCGCCCAGGTGGTAGTAGTACATGTAGGGCGACGGATTGAGCGAACGCAGCGCCCGGTACAGCGACAGCGGCGACTCGGTGTAGCGCTTGCTGATGCGCTGGCCCACCTGCACCTGCATGAAGTCGCCGGCGGCGATCATTTCCTTGGCGCGCTCCACGGCCGCGAGGTAGTCGGCCTTGGCAAAGCTGCGCTCGGGCGGATGCGGCTGCGTGGGCTTCACGATCGGTGCGCTCACCGAGTACTTGAGCTTTTCCTTCAGTTCGCGAAGGCGGCGCTTGCCCGTGGCGTAGGCCTCGGGCTGCTTCGGATCGGCGTAGACGATGAGGTAGAGCTTGCCCGACAGGTTGTCGATGACGGCGAGCTCCTCGCACTGCAACAGCAGGATGTCGGGGCAGCCGAGCGTGTCGGGCGGGCAGCTCTTCTCGAGCTTGCGCTCGATGTGGCGCACGGTGTCGTAGCCGAAGTAGCCCGCAAGGCCGCCGCAGAAGCGCGGAAGGCCCGGACGCAGCGCCACCTTGAAGCGCTTCTGGTATTCGGCAATGAAGTCGAGCGGGTTGCCCTTGGCGGTCTCGACGACCTGACCGTCAGTCACCACCTCGGTGACGGCATCGGCGCCGAAGCCGCTGGCGCGCAGCAACGTCTTTGCCGGCAAGCCGATGAAGCTGTAGCGCCCGAAGCGCTCGCCGCCCACCACGGATTCGAGCAGGAAGCTGTGCTTGCCGCCGCCCTGCGAATGGGCCAGCTTGAGATAAAGGGAAAGGGGCGTCTCGAGGTCGGCGAAGGCCTCGGCCATCAGCGGAATGCGGTTGTAGCCCTGGGCGCTGAGGCTCTTGAATTCAAGTTCGGTGATCACGGGTTCGTTCTCCAATTGCCAGCCGGCGCTTCTTTGGCCGGGGCAAGGTCATTCACGGGTGGTCCGGCGTCGTCGAGTATGTGTCGATCCGGAACCGCGGGCGCACGGCGTGCGCCGTGCAATCAAACAGTCAGCGATGTATGGCTACGCCAGGGCCAGGCTCCCCGGCTGCCTTCACCTGTTTGATTGATGTGATGAACGAACATGGAACGGCGAGTTTAGCCCACGAAAACGCCGGTTCGCACAACAACAGCCGTTCCAGGCGGCTTCAGGGTTCCCCCGGAGGTTGCTCATAAAACGAAAAGATACATTCGCACGACCGTTCGCAAAATAACGAGGAGACATCCCGTGCCAGCCTTTTCGCTCCCGACAGTGTTCTCCCGGCTCGCCCTGGCGGCCTGCCTCGCAAGCGCCGCGCTCGGCGTCCAGGCAGCGCAAGTCGACGTGGCGGGCGTCAAGCTCGAAGACCGCATGGACCTGCACGGCAGCCCGCTGCAGCTCAACGGCGCGGGCATTCGCTACAAGGCCATCTTCAAGGTCTACACGGCGGGGCTGTACGTGGGCAAGAAAGTGTCGACGCCGGAAGAAGCACTGGCCACGCCCGGCCCCAAGCGCGTGGCCATCACGATGCTGCGCGACATCGACGCCAACGAACTCGGCAAGCTCTTCACCAAGGGCGTGGAAGAGAACTCGCCCAAGAGCGAAATGGTCAACCTCATTCCGGGCCTGCTGCGCATGGGCCAGATGTTCGCGGACCAGAAGCAGTTGAAAACAGGCGACACCTTCAACATCGACTGGGTGCCAGGCACGGGCACGGTGATCACGGTGCGCGGCGTGCCGCAGCCCGATCCGGTGAAGGAGCCGGCGTTCTTCAACGCGCTGCTGCGCATCTGGCTGGGGCCGAACCCGGCGGACTGGAAGCTGAAGGACGCGCTGCTCGGGAAGCAGTAGCCAAGAGCCGCGGCTCAGGCGGCCGCCAGCTCGGCCAGCGAATCCACGAAGCCGTCGGCGTCCACCGCGCGCACCGGTTCGCCGTGGTTGTAGCCGTAGGTCACGAGCACCACGGGGCAGCCGGCGGCGCGCGCGGCACGCGCGTCGTTGCTCGAATCGCCCACCATCAGCGTGCGCGCGGGCGTCGTGCCCAGTGCCTCGCAGGTCTTCAGCAGCGGCAGCGGGTCGGGCTTCTTGCGCTCGAAGGCGTCGCCGCCGAACACCAGCTCGAAGAAACCGTCGAGCCCCTTCTCGGCCAGCAGCGGCTTCGCGAACGACGTCGGCTTGTTCGTGAGGCACGCCAGCCGCAGG
Source organism: Variovorax paradoxus (assembly GCF_022009635.1). Classification (NCBI taxonomy): domain Bacteria; kingdom Pseudomonadati; phylum Pseudomonadota; class Betaproteobacteria; order Burkholderiales; family Comamonadaceae; genus Variovorax; species Variovorax paradoxus. Next base: position 1,190,909 of record NZ_CP091716.1, on the reverse strand, counting down.
CCCTGCGCGCGCAGCGCCTTCAGGCCGTCGATCACGCCCGCGTACACCGCCGAATGCTGGCCGTTCACTGCCAGATAGTGATGCTGATAGCGCTCCCAGGCGCGGTCGAACAAGGCGCGCGCCCTGGCATCTGCGGCATTGCCTTCGGTCGGCGCCATCACGTGCACGAGCGCGGAATGAATCAGGTGCTCCGACCCCTTGCCCACCATGCGTTCGATCGCGGCCGGCTCGACAGCGGGCAGGGAGAGATCGGCAAGCATGCGGTTCAGCGATGCGGCGAAGTCGCCGAGCGTGTCGACCATGGTGCCGTCGAGGTCGACGATGGCGGCGTCGAACCGATGGGGGTGAAGGCTGATGGAGTTCAAGGCAAGCCGATGGAGTTGCGAATGGAAGGGAATGGCGGTCAAAACATATCAGAGCCATCCCTCCGGGAAAACCCTGGGGACAGTTTCGGCACAAGGCGCCGGTTATCCACAGCGGGAACGTCGGCTCTCGAGTTGTTCCCGTTCCCATACAGCCCGAAAGCACGGGTGCACACAGTGACACCGATATGACAAGTCGTTGTCAGCCATGGAAAAAAGCGCACTGTCCACAGCGGGGGTTTACCCTTATCTACTACTACTAATTGAATAAGAAGAATAGATAAGAAGTAGTGCGCGGGGGGCCTCGCCGTCTCAGTCGCCGCTGTCTCGCGCGGCGAGTCTTGCCACCTCGCGGTCGAAAACCTCGTACTGCCCGTCGCAGAAAAGTTCGCAGAGACGATCGACCTCGCCGCGGCTGCTCTCGTCCACGACCGTCACGTCCTGCTCCAGCTTCGCCTTGCCGAAGAAGCCCTTGCGCATCTGCATCGACATCGACTGCAACTGGTAGCTGAGGTTGCGGCCTTCGCCCAGCGCCGAGATCCACAGCTCACGCTGGTCGGATTCGTTCTGCAACACCAGCGTCGGCAGCGGGCCGTCCTGCTGCTCGTCCCATTGCGCGAGCTGCTCGGCCCATGGGAAGGCGTCGATGGCGGCCATGAAGGCGATCAGGTTCGTCTCCCCTTGCGGGTCCGTCTGCTTGTAGTCGTAGCCAACTCTCTGGATTGCGTAGGTCAACATGGTGTGTGGATCGGCGAATGCCTCAAGGCTGTGGATGAGAGCCCCATTCTGTGGTCCGGGGGGCCCTGGCGCCAGCGCGCGGGGATAATGGCCGACCGATGATCGTCCGACCCCGCCCTCACTGGCTGCGCATGCTCTTCGTGTGGCGCGGCTCGGTTCTGCCGGACATCGTTCCGCAGCTGTTGTGGACCACCGCCTTCGCGGTGCTGGTGACGGTGCTGCACGGGCGGCTCTTCCAATGGAAGGTGCCGCTCAACTTCGTGCCCTTCTCGCTCATCGGCCTCACGCTCGCCATCTTCCTGGGCTTCAGGAACAGCACGAGCTATTCGCGGTATTGGGAAGCCCGCACCCTGTGGGGCACCCTGCTCAACGAAACACGCTCGCTGGTGCGCCAGGCCCTGACGCTCGGCGACTCGCCGTCGCACGCCGGCACTGCGGCCGCGCGCCTCATCGCCTTCGTGCATGCACTGCGCCATCAGCTGCGCGGCACCGATCCTTCCGCCGATCTCGCCCGCCTGTTGCCACCCGAAGACTGCGAGCGCCTGCGCACGGCGCGCTTCAAGCCGGCCGTGCTGCTGCTCATGGTCGGCGAATGGCTGCGCGACCAGCGCAAGAGCGGCCGGCTCGACCCGATGCTCGCGCAGGCCATGGAAGTTCCGCTGGGGCGGCTGACGGAGGCGCTGGGCGGCTGCGAGCGCATCGCTGGCACGCCGATTCCCTTCACCTATTCCGTCATCATCCACCGCACGATTTATCTCTATTGCGTGCTGCTGCCCTTCGGCCTCGTCGATGCCATCGGCGCGATGACGCCGGTGGTGGTCGCGTTTATCGCGTACACCTTCTTCGCGCTCGAGGCGCTGGGCGCGGAGATCGAAGAGCCCTTCGGCACCCAGCCCAACGACCTGGCCCTGGACGCGATGTCCCGCATGATCGAATCCACCCTGCGCGAGATGATGGGCGAGCCTCGATCGCCGGAAAACACCGACGCGCGAACCGTTGGTTACATCCAAACCTGAAGAAGCTTAAGAAGCATTCCGGAAACTTTTTCGGGGCTTTCGGACACCTACGTTCCGGCGCTGTCTTCCGCGCACGCGCAAGACAGCCATTCATTCAATGTCTGTATTCCAGACACATCCATGAGGAACACTCCATGCGTCTGACGACGAAGGGCGGCTTCGCCGTGACGGCCATGATCGATGTCGCACTGCGCGAGCAGGCCGGCCCCGTGGCCCTGGCGTCGATCGCCAAGCGCCAACACATTGCACGCTCGTCGCTGGAGGCACTCTTCAGCAAGCTGCGCCAGCATGCGCTGGTGAAGGCGACCCGCGGTCCCGGCGGCGGCTACACGCTGATGCGCAAGGCCTCGGAGATCACCGTTGCGGACATCCTGTTCTCGGTCGACGGCCAGGCCGCGCCCGAGGCCGAAGGCGCACCGCCGCACGGCAAGGCCACCACGAATGCAGCCGGCGATTCCGGCTGCTACTCCACCGAAGCGCTCTGGGCATCCGCCAACCACCACGTGATGGAGTTCCTCGACTCCGTGACCCTGCAGAGCCTGGTCGACGACCAGCTCGCCAAGGGCGTGCGCGTCGAAGAAGAAGCCCCGCGCAAGAAAGAGCCCCAGCCGCGCCCCGTGCCCAGCCTGCGGCACGTGAACGCGCCCAACTCCGTGTTCGCATGGAGCGGCGTGTTCGCCAAGCGCTGACGGCACACGCCGCCGCGCCTGCGGCGGTCAGCGCAGCGTGGCATGCGGATGCAGCGGATGCGCCAGCGTGTCCGCGATGAGCCGCAGCGCCTGATCGCACTGCTCGCGCGACATCGGCCCGCCCAGGCAGATGCGCACCGCGTCGGGCGGATCGCCGTCGGTAGAGAAGGCCGCGCTCGCGACCACGCCCACGTTCTGCGTGCGCAGGTACGACGCGAACTCCACCGGGCTCCAGCCCGGAGTGAGCGGCAGCCACGCATGAAAGCCCTCGGGATGCGCCTGCAGGCCGCTCGCGCCCAGATAGCGCGTGGCCAGCACCTGCCGCGCCATCGACTCCGCGCGCACCGCCTGCAGCATTTCTTCCGTGGTGCCGTCCTCCACCCACAGCGTGGTCAGCGCATTGGTGATGGGTGATGCCATCACCGTGGTCGCGCGCATGGCGCCGGCCAGCCGCTGCGACTGCACCACCGTCGGCGAGCACACGTACGCGCTGCGCAGCCCCGCACCGAAGCATTTCGAAAATCCGCTCACGTAGTAGGTGAGCCCAGGCGCCAGCGTGGCGAGCGACGCGGGCACCTGGCGCGGCAGCATGCCGTAGGCGTCGTCCTCGATGATCGGCACCGCGTAGCGCAGCGCCACGTCCGCCAGTGCCTCGCGCCGGGCGCGCGACACCGTGGCGGAGGTCGGATTCAGCAGCGTGGGGTTGCAGTACAGCGCCTTGGGCTTGAGCGTCTTGCAGGCATGTTCGAAGGCATCGGCGATGGGGCCGTCGTCGTCCATCTGCAGCGCATGCAACTGCACGCCCAGCTGCGCCGCGATGGCCTTCACGCCGGGGTACGTGAGCGACTCCACGCACACCAGCTCGCCCGGCCTTGCCAGCTGCGAGAACAGCGCGGTGAGCACGCCGTGGATGCCGGGGCACACCAGGATGCGGTCGACGCTCGCATCGGGCACGAAGGGCCGCAGCCAGTGCATGGCGGCGGCACGGTCGTGCGCGGTGCCGCCGAAGTCCTGGTAGCGCAGCAGGTCGTGAAAGTCGGCCTGCGCGAAGGCCCGGCTCGCGCTGTCGTGCAGCCGCGCCATCAGGTGCTCGTCGTCGGGCTCGGGCGGCATGTTCATCGTCATCTCCGCGCCGCTGCCGCCGCGCAGCCGCAGGCTCGGGCTGCCCGAGCGGATGAAGGTGCCCGTGCCCGCGCGCGAATCGATCAGCCCGCGCTTGCGCGCCTCGGCATAGCCGCGCGCCACCGTCGTGTAGTTCAGCTCCAGGTCGTTCGCCAGTTCGCGCAGCGTGGGCAGCCGGTCGCGCACGCCGAGGCGGCCGGTCTTGATGTCGTCGGCGATCAGCTCGGCCAGCTGCAGATAGGCAGGTCGGGCGCTGTTGCGCAGCTGCCTGCGCCAGTGGGCGGTGATGGTAGTCATCGGTGGGCTCCGGCGAAGTTGATTGCATCCATTGATTGCATCCAGCCACCGATCGACACGCAGGATCCGCGCCCGCCCCAGAGGGCCCGGATGCTTCGATCAGGTGCGATCAACCCCATTGATCGGGTGCATTGATCGCACGGCGCATGCGTCTTCCCGGTGCAAGGCAGGCCGCTCGGTCCGCCCGCCGGCCGGCCTTTGCGTGCACTCGAAAAATTTTTTGCACTGCGCGGCCCGCGCCGCTGCGCGTTGATCGCGACTTGATTGCACGAGCCTGCGTGCGCGCTGGCACATCGCCTGCGAAGAGGAAGGCACGCAAGACCTGCGTGTCCAACCACCCAACCGGAGTCCCCCATGCCCAAAGTCACCCGCCCCCGCAACGAGAAAGGCGAGTACCTCGTCGACTACGAAGAGAAGGTGTTCGAAGACGTCAAGGCCGAGCCTGGCGAGAAGGCGCTCGTCACCTTCCACACCGTGGCCTTCGAAGGCTCCATCGGCTTCGTCAACCTGCTGCAGGCGACGCGGCTGCGCCGCAAGGGCTACGAGACCTCGGTGCTTCTGTACGGCCCCGGCGTGACGCTGGGCGTGCAGCGCGGCTTTCCCACGCTGGGCGACGAAGCCTTCCCTGGCCACCAGAACTTCAACAAGCAGATCGTCAAGTTCATGGAAGAAGGCGGCAAGGTGTATGCCTGCCGCTTCGCGCTGCAGGCGCTTTACGGCCACGGCGAAGGCGCGCTGATCGAGGGCATCACGCCGATCAACCCGCTCGACGTGCTCGACCTCGTGCTGCTGCACAAGAAGGCCGGCGCGGTCATCCTGGACACCTGGACACTGTGAGCGAAGGCGCGGCGATGGCATCCACACCCACCACCGTGCGAGCGGCGGCGATACAGATCGCACCCGACTTCGAGCGGCCCGAAGGCACGCTGGAGCGCGTGTGCGGCGCCATCGACGCGGCCGCCGCCAGGGGCGCGCAGCTCGCGGTCTTTCCCGAGACCTTCGTGCCCTACTACCCCTACTTCAGCTTCGTGCTGCCGCCGGTGCTGCAGGGCGCGCCGCACCTGCGGCTGGCGGAGCGGGCGGTGGTCGTGCCCGGCCCGGTCACGCAGGCGGTGGCCGAGCGGGCCCGCGCGCGCAACATGGTGGTGGTGCTCGGCGTGAACGAGCGCGACCACGGCAGCCTCTACAACACGCAGCTGGTGTTCGATGCCGACGGCACGCTGGCGCTCAAGCGCCGCAAGATCACGCCCACGTACCACGAGCGCATGGTCTGGGGCATGGGCGACGGCGCGGGCCTGAAGGTGGTCGACACGGCAGTCGGCCGCGTCGGCGCGCTGGCCTGCTGGGAGCACTACAACCCGCTCGCGCGCTACGCGCTGATGGCGCAGCACGAGCAGATCCACTGCGCGCAGTTCCCCGGCTCGCTGGTCGGCCCGATCTTCGCGGAGCAGATGGAAGTGACCATCCGCCACCACGCGCTCGAGTCGGGCTGCTTCGTGGTCAACGCCACCGGCTGGCTCACCGACGAGCAGATCCGCTCGGTCACGCCCGATGCCAATCTGCAGAAGGCGCTGCGCGGCGGCTGCCACACGGCCATCGTCTCGCCCGAGGGCAAGCATCTCGCGCCGCCGCTCACCGAAGGCGAAGGCATGGTGGTGGCCGACCTCGACATGGCGCTGATCGCCAAGCGCAAGCGAATGATGGATTCGGTCGGCCACTACGCGCGGCCCGAGCTGCTGTCGCTCGCCATCAACGACCGGCCGGCGCAGACCACCGTGCCCATGCATCTCACGCAACCCTTCGCCTCCAGGAGCCCCGAACATGACCACGACGACACTGCCGCACAGCCGGCAATTGATGACCGAGCTCCAGTCCTTCGGGTTGCGGCTGGTTGACCCATCGGCCGGCGTCGCGAGCCGCCGCGGCGGCGCGGGCCCTTCGGACCACAAGGCCGTGACGGTCGACGGCCACACGATCATGGTGCCCGTCCACACCTCGACCGCGTGGCACTCGCCCTTCACCGCCGAAGCACCCGACGCCAGCGGCATGAGCCGCGTGATGCGCGGCAGCATTCCCATCGCGAGCATCAGCTTTCCGAAGCAGCCGCGCTTCTACGCCATGCAGACCTTCGACGGTGTGCCCTACTCGCACATCGCCACGCTGCACGGCAGCGACGTGCTCGCCACCACCGTGCTGCAGACCTGCATCCGCTACGAAAGCCGCAAGAAGAGCTGCAAGTTCTGCGCGATCGGCCAATCGCTCGCGGCCGGCCGCACCGTCGCGCGCAAGACGCCGGAGCAGCTCGCCGAGGTGGCGCGCGCCGCCGTGCTGCTCGACGGCGTGAAGCACATGGTCATGACCACCGGCACGCCCAACGCCACCGACCGCGGCGCGGCCGTGCTGTGCGAGAGCGCCTTCGCCATCAAGGCCGCGGTCGACATTCCCATCCAGGGCCAGTGCGAGCCGCCCGACGACGACCAGTGGTTCCACCGCATGAAGGCCGCGGGCATCGACACACTGGGCATGCACCTGGAAGTGGTCACGCCCGAGGTGCGCGAACGCATCATGCCGGGCAAGGCCGGTGTGCCGGTGTCGCGCTACATGAGCGCCTTCGAGGCGGCGGTGGCCGTGTTCGGGCGCGGGCAGGTCAGCACGTACATCCTGGCCGGGCTGGGCGACACACGCGAGGCCATCCTGGACACCTGCGACCAGCTGCTGGCGCGCGGCGTGTATCCCTTCGTCGTGCCTTTCGTGCCGATCAGCGGCACGCCGCTGGAAGACCACCCCGCCCCCACGCCCGAATTCATGAAGTCGCTGCTCGCGCCGCTGGGCGAGCGCGTGGTGGCCGCGGGCCTGCGCTCGGCCGACATCAAGGCCGGCTGCGGCAAGTGCGGCGCCTGCTCGTCGCTCTCCATATACGAAAAGGAAAGCGAAGGCTGACCATGCTGTGCATCGACGATCTCTGCGAAATGGCGGACCACTACGCGCCCGTCGAATACCTGGTGCGCGAAGCCGCCCAGCAATGGGAGCGCGACGAGGCCATGGCGCTGCGCCGCGCGGTGTTCTGCATCGAGCAGGGCATCTTCGCGCGCGATGACCGGGACGCCGTCGACGAGCATGCGCGGCTGCTGGTGGCCATGTCGTGCAACGGCGGCATGCCCGAGCAAGTGGTGGGCACGGTGCGCATCCATCGCGGTGAAGCTGACGGCGAATGGTGGGGTTCGCGGCTGGCCGTGCACCCCGCGTTCCGCAGCCAGGGGCACCTGGGCGCGACGCTGATACGGCTGGCCGTGTCGCGCGCCCATGCACTGGGCTGCGAGACCTTCCTCGCGCAGGTGCAGATGCAGAACGTGCCGTTGTTCAACAAGCTCGGCTGGACCATGCTCGAAGAGACGAACGTGCACGGCCGCCCGCATGCGCGCATGCGGGCCGACCTGGACTGGTATCCGCCCTGCCACGACCCGGTGAGCGGCTTCGTCACGCGCGCCAAGGTGCTGGCATGACGAGCGTCCACGACATCGCCGAAGCCCTGCGCGCCACGCGCGGCTTCGCCCACAAGCGCGACATCAGCGACGTGGTCTCCGCGCTCGGCCGCTCGCTGCCCGGCGGCCACGCCGCGCTCGCGCAGGCCGTGCCCATCGGCGACGACTGCGCCGCCATTCCGGACGGCCACGGCGGCTATCTGCTCTTCGCCATTGAAGGCCTGGTCGAAGACTTCATCGTGCGCATGCCGTGGTTCGCGGGCTACTGCGGCGTGATGGTCAACGTGAGCGACATCTACGCCATGGGCGGGCGCCCCACCGCCGTGGTCGACGCGCTGTGGAGCACCGGCATGAGCCCCGCCGACGATGTGCTGCGCGGCATGGCCGAGGCCGCCGTGCGCTACGGCGTGCCCATCGTCGGCGGGCACAGCAACAACCGCAGCGAGCGGCCGCAACTGGCTGTGGCCATCCTCGGCCACGCGCGCCGGCTGCTGACCAGCTTCGACGCCAAACCCGGGCACCTGCTGGTGATGGCGGCCGACCTGCGCGGCGCCTACGAGGAGCCTTTTCCTTACTGGAACGCCTCGACCCATGCGCCCGCCGCGCGGCTGCGCGCCGACCTCGAACTGCTGCCGGCCATCGCCGAAGACGGCCTGTGCGGCGCCGGCAAGGACATCAGCATGGCCGGCGCCGTGGGCACGGCCATGATGCTGCTCGAATGCTCCGGCGTGGGCGCGCGCATCGACCTCGATGCATTGCCCCGGCCCGACGGCGTGCAGCTGCTGCGTTGGCTGTCGTCGTTCCCGAGCTACGGCTTCGTGCTCAGCGTGGCGCCCGCTCAGGTGGCTTCGGTGCTGGCGCGCTTCGCGTCGCGCGACATCGCCTGCGGCGTGATCGGCGAGGTCGATGCCACGCGGCAGGTGCGCCTGCGCGCCGGGGGCGAAGAGGCGCTGCTGTGGGACTTCGGCAGCGATGCATTCATCCAGCCTCCCAGTCTTCGGCCGGAGGCCATCGCATGCCCGTGACCCACTTCCACGTGCGCTGGCCCGACGCCAGCGAAACCCGCTGCTACTCGCCTTCGAGCGTGGTGCGGGAACACCTCTCGCCCGGCGAGCGCTATGCCCTCGGCGACTTCATGCAGCGCACGCGCGAAGCCCTGGAAGCGGCCTCCGAGCGCGTGCGCGCGAAGTACGGCTTCGCCTGCTCGCAGGCGATGGACCAGCTCGCGCAGATCGAGCAGACCGCCGCGCGCTTCGCAGGCACCGCCGATGCCCACGTCACCGTCGTCGCCATCGACTGACGCGTTCGTTCCCCCTATCCAGAGAAAGAAGCATCCCATGTCACACCCCCACGGCGGACGCAGCCACTACAGCGTCGTCATCGTTGGCGGCGGCCAGGCCGGCCTGTCGCTGAGCCACGGCCTGCAGCAGCGCGGCATCGACCACCTGGTGATCGAGAAGCGCAGCCTGGTGCACACCTGGCGCACGCAGCGCTGGGATTCGTTCTGCCTCGTCACGCCCAACTGGCAATGCCAGCTGCCGGGCTGGGGCTACACCGGCGGCGATCCGCACGGCTTCATGGTCAAGGACCAGATCAACGAATGGCTCGCCGGCTTCGTCGATCATGTGAAGGCGCCGGCCATTGAAGGCGTGACGGTGGAGCGCGTCTCGCGGGTGGCGCGCGACGGCGAACGCGAGCGCTTCAGCGTGCAGACCGATGCCGGCCTCTACACCGCCGACCAGGTGGTGGTGGCTTCGGGCGGCTACCACCGCCCCGTCGTGCCGCGCCTGGCGGAGAAGCTGCCGGCGGGCGTGGCGCAGTTCCACTCCGCGCAGTACCGCAACCCGGCGCAGCTGCCCGAAGGCGCGGTGCTGGTGGTGGGCTGCGGCCAGTCGGGCGCGCAGATCGCCGAAGACCTGCACCTGGCCGGCCGCAAGGTGCACCTGGCCACAGGCAACGCACCGCGCTGCGCGCGCTTCTACCGTGGCCGCGAGGTGGTCGACTGGCTCGCCGACATGAAGTACTACGACATGCCCGTCACCGAGCATCCGCTGCGCGAAGGCGTGCGCGACAACACCAACCACTACGTGACCGGCCGCGACGGCGGGCGCGACATCGACCTGCGGCGCTTCGCGCTCGAAGGCATGGAGCTGTACGGCCTGCTGAGCGGCTTCGACAACGGCAGCTTCGAGCTGCAGCCCAACCTGCGCGACAACCTCGACCAGGCCGACGAGACCTACAACCGCATCAACGCATCCATCGACAGACACATCGCGGCCAAGGGCATCGAGGCGCCGCCGCCTTCGGTCTACACGCCGGTGTGGGTGCCGGGCGAAGAGCGCACCCGGCTCGACCTCGCGGCAGCGGGCATCGCCAGCGTGGTGTGGTGCATCGGCTTCTCGCCGGACTTCGCGTGGGTCGATGCGCCGGTGTTCAACGGGCGAGGCGCCCCAGTGCACCTGCGCGGCGTGACGAACGAGCCGGGACTGTACTTCCTGGGCCTGCCGTGGCTGCACACCTGGGGGTCGGGGCGCTTTTCGGGGGTGGCGCGGGACGCGGAGTTCCTGGCGCAGGCCATCGCCGAACGCAAGGCTTCACGGCGCGGCGACGAAGCCGCGCCGGCTCCCGTGCTTCGCGCGGCCTGAAAGCCGCCCGCTCAGGCCTGCGCTTCGGTCAGCGCCTGCGCCGCCACCACCGCCTCGGTGCGGTTGCGCACGTTCAGCGCGCGGAAGATCGCGGCCAGATGGATCTTCACCGTGCCTTCGCTGATGCCCAGGCTGCGCCCGATCAGCTTGTTGGGCTTGCCCTGCGACAGCAGCTGCAGCACCTCGACCTGCCGCTCGGTGAGCACGTTGCGCAGGTGCTCCAGCGTCTGGCTGCCGCCGCGCGACGACAGCGCCTCGGCGGCCTGCGGCACCACGCCGGCCACGATGCCCGGCGGCAGCGCCGTGAGCATCATCGGCGGCACGTACACGCCGCCGGCCAGCACCAGCCGCACGGCCGAGAGCATCACATCGGGTGAATAAGCCTTGGGAATGAAGCCCAGCACGCCGCGCTCGAGCGCGCTGCGCATGATGGCCGGGTCTTCGTAACCCGACAGCACCATCACCGGCACGGCCGGATGACGCTGGCGGATCACGTCGATGTGCGCCTGGCCGTCGGCGCCGGGCATGTTGAGGTCGATCAGGGCCAGGTCGAGGTCGTCGGTGGCGCCCGCAAGCAGTTCGTCGACGCTCATCGCCAGCACGAACTCGATGCCGGGCTCCAGCTCCGACAACTTGGCTTTGACCGCCTCGATGACGAGCCGGTGGTCGTCGGCGATCAGGATTTTCATGTCTTTTCCCCGTGTCCCAGCACGCATTGAACTACCGGGTGCAGAAGATACCGGTGATTGCCCCGCGCAGCAAGGCCGCCGCCCCACCAACGGCATAGGCCCCAAGCGGTATGGCGCCCCCTGCTCCCCCTTTGAAACAATGAAAGCCCACTCGAAGGAACCGGGGACACGGTCATGCGCCATCGCTGCACACGCCGGTACAAGGCATCCTTCGCAATGCACGCCTGAGCGGGCACCGTCATGGCCCGCCTGCTCGACTGCTTCTCCGGCTTCATTGCGTACGGCCTCGCCCTGGACGCATCGGTCGCCGCCGGCCGTCCGTTGCCCACGCTTGCGGCGGCGCAGCACAAGGCGCTGCAACTGCTCGACACCGCCCGCGCCGCCGCCGAGGCTTCGGGCACGCCCGCGCCGCAGGTCGAGCCGGCCGTGTTCGCGATGGTGGCGTGGATCGACGAAATCCTCGCGCGCCATCCGGAAGCAAGCGCCGCCGCGGGTGCCGGCAACAGCCCCGCGCCGCTGCAGGCGCAGCTCTTCAACTCCAACAACGCGCACAGCGAGTTCTTCCACCACCTGTCGGCCCTGGGTGCGCAGGACGACGACGTGCGCGAGGTCTACTGGCATGCGCTGGTGCTCGGCTTCAAGGGCCAGTACTACTTCGAGGACGGCGACCAGGGCGAACTCGGCAAGCTGAAAGACCTGCACGGCCGCCAGCTTCAGCTGCGCCCGCTCGCGGCCGACAGCCTGGCGCACGACCGCATCACGCCGCAGCCCTACAGCGTGCCCGACCCGCGCGGCCCCAACGACACCCGCCGGCGCGACCGCACGCTGCTGCGCACCGGCGCCGCGCTCGCGCTGCTGCTGCCGCTGCTCTACCTGCTGTGGCTGTGGTCCACCGGGCCGCCCGCGGCCGTGTCGGCGCTGAGCCAGCGCATCGACCAGCACCTGCAGACCTTCGCCTGCGCCGATCTCTCGGCCACCGTGGACGCGGAAGGCCGCACGCGCGTGTCCGGCTTCGTCTCGGTGCCCGGCGACCTGCCTCGGGTCGAGCGCGAGGTGAGCGCGATGCCCGGCGTGAAGTCGCCGCGCTTCGACATCGGCCTGCGCGTGTGGCCGCACTGCGAGGTGTTCGCCATCCTCAAGCCCTACCAGGCGCGCAACCGCGAGCGGGCCTACGGCCTGGACATCGACTCCCCCTCCGCGCTCGAAGGCAAGCTGCGCGAAGGCGACCCGGTGCGCGTGCAGGTGGTGGCGCCGCGCCACGACAGCTACATCTGGGTCGACTACTACACGGCCGACGGCTCGGTCATGCACCTCAACGCGGGGCAGGCACCCACGCAGCTGCGCGCGGGCGAGACGTTGACGCTGGGCCGAGAGATCCCGTCGAGCTGGCTCGTGAGCCCGCCCTTCGGCAGCGTGCTGATCACCGTGCTGTCGGCGCCTACGCCGTTCACCGAAACCGCCGACCGGCCGCCCTTCGAACTCGCGTCCGACTACCTGCTGCGGCTGCGCGAGACGGTCGCGGCCAGCAAGAACAGCGACCGGCTGATCGCCGACTTCGTGTTTCTCGAGACGGTGTCGCGATGACCCTCATGCTCTCGCACAACCATCGCTTCTGGCTGCTGCTGGTGCTGTGCCTCACCGGCTTCGCGCTGCTGTACGGCGTGGTGCGCGATGCCGGCCGCGGCGCACGGCGCCGCGCGCTGGCGCGGCGCATCGAAGCGCTCGGCACGCAAGCCGGCAGCGCCGACATGGCCGCCGCGTCGCTCGGGGACGGCATGGCGCAGGCGCAGCAGGCCATGAAGCGCGGCCGCTCGCGCGCGCCCGTTCCATGGTTCCTTTTCTTCGGCGATGCCGCGGCCAACCTGCCCGGCCTGCTCGCGGCGGGGCACGGCGAACGCATGCCCGCGCGCGAAGCGGATGGCGCCAAGGCCGACGCATGCTGGCACTGGTGGCTGACCGCCGCGACGGTGGCCATCGAAGTGCCGCCCGATGCGGTCGGCGACGCGGCGGGCACTCCGGCGCAGCGCGGCCTGTGGCTGCAATCGCTGCTCGCGCTGGCCGAGCGGCGCCACCGCCTTCCGCTCAACGGCATGGTCGCATGCGTGGCCGCGCGCGACCTGCTGCATGCGGACGAGAGCGATCTGGCGGCCCTGGCCGCGCGCATGCGCCGCCTGCTCGACGAGACCAGCGACACCCTTCGCCTGCAGATGCCCGCCTACCTCGTCGTGACCGGGCTGGAGCAACTCCCCGGCTATGCGGTGCTGCACCGGGCCTTGCCGCCTGAAGCGCTGTCGCAGGCGGTGGGCCACCGGCTGACCGATCCGTCTCCCGTCATCGCCACGCCGGCGGCCGAAAGGCTCGATGCGGTGTTCGATCCGCTCGCACAACACCTGCATGCGCTGCGCATGAGCCTGCTGCGCGAGCAGGCCGGCGCCGCGGACCGGCTCGCGGTGCATGAATTCGTGGAAGCGGTGCGCGCGCTTCAGCCGGGGCTGCGCACCTTCGCGCAAGTGCTGTTCGAGAACCATGGCAAGGGCACGCGCGCGCCGCGCTGGCGCGGCCTCTACCTGACGGCCGCGGCATCGAACGGTGCCCCGGCAGCCTTCGTGGACGACCTGTTCGGCCGCTTCCTGCCGGCCGATCAACCGCTGGTGAGGCCGGGTCGCCCGTCGCCGGCCAGCACTACCGCTTGAAGAGGCAAGCCGCCGGCGCTACTTCGCGTCGATGCGCATCTGCCGCGCGCCCAGCAGCACATCGAGCGATTGCGCCTTGCCGGTCGTGACCGGGCGCACCTCGCGCCAGCGCGCGCGATCGAGGTCGCGAAACGCCGCCATCACGCCGATGGCCTTGGCGTCGGGCGGCAGGTTGAAGTCGAGCTTCCTGCTTTCGCCGGGCCGCAGCAGCACTTCTTCGCGCTGCACGAGTTCGGCGCCGAGCGTGGCCTGGTCTTTCTCGAAAAGCGAGAAGAAGTCGGCGCCTTCGAAGGGGCCGGGCGACTTCAGCGCATACACGCGCACCGTGAGCGGCGATGCGCGTCCGCGCGCGTCGGGGTTGGCGTCGGGGCCCGCCGTGAGCGAGACCGCGACGGTCGTCACCACCGGCTTGCTCGCGCAGCCAATGAGCGAAAGACCCGCTGCAGCAAGGCCAAGAACGGCGATGCGTCGCCGCGGCATCTCGCCGATGAAGTCCTCATAGGACGAATGGTGTGTACCCAGCGTGCGCATGCTATTCCCTTCGTTGCATTGACCGGTCAAGACGCATCTTTGATTATCACCAGCCAACTTCAACAGGCAACATGCTGAACAACGAACTTGCCTCCGCACTGCTCACGCCCATCGGCGAAGCATCGCCATGCGGCGACGACCTGGAGTACGACGCGGACTTCACCGCGCTCGTCGCGGCCGCGCAAGGCAAGCCCGAGCAGCAGTTCGGCGACACGGTGATCCCCGCCGTCGAGCCCGAGTGGCGCGAAGTAGCCGAGCAGTCCGACGCCATTCTTCGCCGCAGCAAGGACGTGCGCGCCGCGGTGCTGCTGCTGCGCGCGGCCACGCGCATGCAGGGCGTCACCGGCTTCGCGGCCGGGCTGCGCCTGCTGGGCGACCTGCTCGACGGTTTCTGGGACGGCATACATCCAAAGCTCGATGCGGACGACGACAACGATCCGACGATGCGCCTGAACGCGCTCGCGCCATTGACCGACGAAGGCATGGGCCTGCGCGACCTGTACGACGCGCAGGTCGGCATGGCGCGCGGCATCGGGCCGATCCGCGTGCGCGACATCGCCATCGCGCACAACGCGCTCACCGCCGTCGGCGGCGAGGCCACGTATTCCATGGCGCAGGTGCAGGGCGGCCTCGAAGCCATCCAGGCCGAGCGGCCCGAGGCCATCCAGGCCGCCGTCGAAGTGCCCGCGCTGATCGAGCGCCTGCACAGGCTCATCGTCGATCGCACCGGGCGAGCCGACGCGGTCGACTTCGACGCGCTGCGCGGCATCGGCCGCGTGCTGCACAAGGCCTGCGCCGCCGCCAGCGGCGCGCCGGCCGATGCAGCGGAAGCCGCAAGCGACGATGCCGACGCAGGCACGCAGGATGCAAGCGCATCGGGCACGCGCCCCGCAGCCGCGCGCGGCGAGATCCAGAACCGCCAGGACGCGGTGCAGATGCTCGACCGCGTGATCCGCTACCTCGAGCAGGCCGAGCCCGGCAACCCCGCGCCGCTCCTGATCGAGCGTGCCAAGAAGCTCATCGGCGTGAGCTTCCTCGAGATCATGGCCAACCTCGCGCCCAACGCGATGGACACCATCGAGACGGTCACGGGCCGACGCCCTTCCGAATAGGCCAACGCCTCATCGCGCCAGACACCTGTCCCATCCACACCCGCAAGGAGCATCTTCCATGGCCAAGAGCAGTCAGAAATTCATCGCCCGCAACCGGGCGCCCCGGGTCCAGATCGAGTACGACGTAGAGCTGTACGGCGCCGAGAAGAAGGTGCAGCTGCCCTTCGTGATGGGCGTGCTGGCCGACCTGTCGGGCAAGCCCGCCGACCCGCTCGCGCCGGTGGCGGACCGCAAGTTCCTGGAGATCGACGTCGACAACTTCGACTCGCGCATGAAGGCCATGAAGCCTCGCGCCGCGTTCGCGGTGGAGAACTCGCTCACCGGCGAAGGCGACCTGAAGGTCGAGCTCACCTTCGAGAACATGGAAGATTTCTCGCCCGCCGCCGTGGCCCGCAAGGTGGGCGCGCTGAACAAGCTGCTCGAGGCCCGCACGCAGCTGTCGAACCTCGTGACCTACATGGACGGCAAGGGCGGCGCCGAAGACCTGCTGGCCAAGGTGCTCGAAGACCCGGCCCTGCTGCAGACGCTGGCCGCGAGCAAGAAGCCCGAAGACGGCAGCACGCCCGCCGCCTGACCCTGACTCACACACAGACCGGTTAACGAGGAGAACCCACCATGGCCGAAGCACTCGAACAGAGCGCGCTGAAAGATGTCGCGTACGCGGGCAGCGATTTTTCGTCGCTGCTGCAAAAGGAATTCAAGCCGCGCAGCGACGAAGCCAAGAGCGCCGTCGAGGCCGCCGTGCTCACGCTGGCGCAGCAGGCGCTGAGCAACAGCACCGTCATCGGCAAGGACGTGACCAAGTCGATCCAGGCCATGATCGCCGCGATCGACGCCAAGCTCACCGACCAGGTGAACAGGATCATTCACCACCCCGACTACCAGAAGCTCGAGAGTGCGTGGCGCGGCCTGCACTACATGGTGAACAACACCGAGACCGACGAGCACCTGAAGATCCGCGTGATGGACATCTCCAAGCAGGAGCTGGCCAAGAACCTCAAGAAGTTCAAGGGCGCGGCCTGGGACCAGAGCCCGATGTTCAAGAAGATCTACGAGCAGGAATACGGCCAGTTCGGCGGCGAGCCCTTCGGCGCGCTGGTGGGCGACTACCACTTCGACCAGAGCCCGCCCGACGTGGAACTGCTCGGCGAGATGGCCAAGATCGCGGCCTCCGCGCACGCCCCCTTCATCACCGGCGCGAGCCCGAACCTGATGCAGATGGAGTCGTGGCAGGAGCTGGCCAACCCGCGCGACCTGACCAAGATCTTCCTCACGCCCGAATACGCCGGCTGGCGCAGCCTGCGCGAATCGGACGACGCCAAGTACCTCGGCCTGTGCATGCCGCGCTTCCTGGCGCGCACGCCCTACGGCGCCAACACCAACCCGGTGGAGGAGTTCGACTTCGAGGAAGACACGGCCGGCGCCGACCACGGCAAGTACGCCTGGGCCAACGCGGCCTACGCCATGGCCACCAACATCAACCGTTCGTACAAGCTCTACGGCTGGGGTTCGCGCATTCGCGGCATCGAATCGGGCGGCGCGGTGGAGAACCTGCCGCTGCACACCTTCCCGAGCGACGACGGCGGCGTCGACCAGAAGTGCCCGACCGAGATCGCCATCAGCGACCGGCGCGAGGCCGAGCTGTCGAAGGCCGGGCTGCTGTCGCTCATTCACCGCAAGAACTCCGACTTCGCGGCCTTCATCGGCGCGCAGTCGCTGCACAAGCCGGCGGAGTACGACGACCCCGACGCCACCGCCAACGCCAACCTGGCCGCGCGCCTGCCTTACCTGTTTGCCTGCAACCGCTTCGCGCACTACCTGAAGTGCATCGTGCGCGACAAGGTCGGCAGCTTCAAGGAGCGCGAGGAGATGCAGCGCTGGCTCAACAAATGGATCATGAACTACGTGGACGGCGACCCCGTCAACTCGTCGGAGACCACCAAGGCGCAGAAGCCGCTGGCGGCCGCCGAGGTGGTGGTGGAAGAGGTCGAGGGCAACCCCGGCTACTACACCTCCAAGTTCTTCCTGCGCCCGCACTACCAGCTCGAAGGCCTCACGGTCTCGCTGCGGCTGGTGTCGAAGCTGCCGTCGGCCAAGGGCGGCAAGTAAGCCGAATTTTTTGCCGAGGGGCACGCGCGATTCCTTTGAAACCCGCGCGGCCTCTTCGTTCTAGAAGCAGCCGGACGAGGCGACTCGCAAGGCACCCTGTTTCTTTCACAACCCGGCCGCATCGCAAGAAGGCCACTCTGGAGTACCAAAATGATCGACTGCCATTTCAAGATCGACGGCGTCAAGGGCGAGGCCGTGCACAAGGACCACAAGGAAGAGATCGAGCTCATGAGCTGGAGCTGGAACGTGCACAACGCCACCTGCACGGTCGGCGGCGGCTCGTCGGTCGGCAAGGGATCGCCTGGCATGGTCACCCTGACCAAGAAGTTCGACAGCGCCTCGCCCACGCTCGCCAAGGCCTGCGCCAACGGCAAGCACTTCGACAAGGCCACGCTGGTGATGGCCAAGTCGGGCGAAGGCCAGCAGACCTTCATGACGATCACCTTCAAGGAAGTTCGCATCGCCGACTTCAACGTGAGCGCCGCGCAAGGCGGCGAAGTGCACGAGAGCGTGGCCGTCTCGTACGGCGACATCGAGATCGCCTACAAGCCGCAGAAGGCCGACGGCACGATGGGCGGCGACATCAAGTTCGGCTGGGACACCCGCACCACCGAGACGCGCTGAGCGCTCTCCCCATGGCCGGCGCGGCAGGCGCCGGCCACGCGCTTTCCGGGTTCCGACCGCAAGCGACACAACACCCACGCAAGGAGAAGACAGCATGGCCGCGCCCGACAAACCCTCCCCCGCCATCGAGACGCTCAAGAAAGTGCTCAAAGCCGAGTTTCCGCAGGTCGACACGCAGACCGGTATCGGCAACCAGCCGGCATCGCGGCACACGTCCGGCATCGCGCTGGACATCATGCTCAACTACAAGAACGACAACGACGCGAAGATCGGGCGGCGCATCATGGCCGGCCTCGCGAAGAACCTCGACGCCATGCAATGGTCGGCATTCATCTTCACGGTGCGCAACGCGCGCACGCGTGGGCCGGTTCACTTCTGGGTGCGCGGCGCCGACGGCACGGGCTACGGTGGGCGCAAGCTCGAGGCCGGCAACTACACCGCCGACACGCGTCATGAAGATCACATCCACATCGACTGGGTGAACTTCGGCATGAAGAACACCGGCGCCGAATACACCGTCAACCCCTACAAGCAGTCGCAGGCCGCGCAGCTCGCGGGCTTCGAGTCGGCGCTTTCGCTGTTCCTCAGGAACGCGAGCGACAGCGAGGTCGACGCGATCCTCGCGCCCATGTTCGCCAAGCTGCCGGTCAACGCACCCGCCGAGCCCACGCCGGCCTGGGCGCGCGGCTGGTGGGCGGTGCAGCAGGAAGGCCAGACCTACTACTACCTGTTCGACGACAAGAGCTCCGTCAGCTGGACGTATGCCCGCCCCATGGGCCAGGGCACGCCGATGAGCGGCCGGCAGAACAGCGGTGCGTGCACCTTCGGCAAGAGCGGCGAACTGCGCATCGACTGGTCGCCGTTGACCTCGAACGTGGGCACCGTCGAGAACTTCAAGGGGCCCGGCAGTTCGATGAAGGGCAGCTCGAACCGCGGCGGTCCACTGACCGCCAACCAGATCTGAAGGCGGCGCCTCCTCCTCCTCCTCATCATCATCAGGAGGCGTCGTCCGCCGGTGCCGGCATCGCCACGGGCTCCATCAGCCGCGTGGCGTCCGCATCCTCCTCGATCACCCACAGCGTGAGCGCCGTGTAGTTGTCGTAGCCCGGCTTCGCATGGGCCTTGACCTGCGCGTCGATCAGCTCGGTCCACTGGCTGGGCGTGCGCGAGGCATGCAGGGTGTCGATCAGGCGCTCGTCGCCCAGCGGCTCCCACACGCCGTCGCTGCACAGCAGCAGCACGTCGCCCGGCAGCAGGCGCATGCGGTCCGACACCGCGATGTCGGGCGCCTCCTCGATCGAGCCCAGCGCCGACAGCAGCATGTTGCGCTGCGGATGCAGCCGCGCGCCCTCTTCGTCGAGCATGCCGCCGGCCACCATCTGCTGCACCAGGCTGTGGTCGGTGGTGCGCGCCACGATGGCGCCGCCGCGGAACAGGTAGGCCCGGCTGTCGCCGCTGTGCGCCCAGGCGAGCGCGTGGTCTTCCAGGTCGATGGCCGCGAACACGATGGTCGAGCGCATGCCCGCGAGCTTGCCGCCCTCGGCCTGGCGCGCCACCACGTCGAGGTTGGCCTGCGTCACCAGCGCGCGCAGCGTGGGCTCGTCCAGCCCCGGCGCGGCCGCGAAGCCGGCGAGCATGCTGCCGCGCGCGGTGGCCGCCGCCACGTCGCCGCCGCCGTGGCCGCCCGCGCCATCGGCCACCAGGCAGGCGACATGGCGTTCGTCGTGCCAGTGGCCGTGCACGTCCTCGTTGTAGTTGCGGCCGCCTTGCCGGGAGAGCGTGACGATTTCGATTTCCAAGCGGGGTGCCTCGCGAATGCTGCGGTTGTCGTGATGGTTTTCTTGTTCTTCTTCAGGCGTCGGACTTCAGGCGCGCCATCTGCTCTTCGTAGGCCTGCAGGAAGGCCTTGCCGAAGAGGCTGTGGAAGTCGTCCTCCGCCTCGCTCGCGATGCCGCCGTACAGCGACACGAACTGGTCCCAGAGCTTGGCCTTGCGGTTGGCGCTGAAGAGCGCGTCGAGCGCGGTCTTCGCGCTGATCTTCTTTTCCAGCTCGGCCGGCTCGAAGCGCGCGATGACATGCGCCAGCGCCGCGCGCATGCCCACCATCACGCCGAACTGATGGGCGCGCAAGTCATCGAAGGCGTCGCGCATCGCGGCCTCGGGCGGCATGAAGCCGCGCACGCCGGGCCCCAGCAGGTGCGCGAGCGCGACCTCCACCGTGGGCGAGAACTTCAGCGGGTTGTTGGCCTGCGCCGCGATCATCGTGACCTCGGCGCGCACCTCGCGCTTGAACTCCTGGCGCGTGAGCAGCAGCTGCAGCGTGCCTTCGGTCGCGCTGCGCAGCATCGAGCCGATGCGCTCCATGAGGCCGGGCGTGAGCATGTCGGGTGGCTGGTGCGTGCTGGCCAGGCCGCGCAGGAAGGCGGCGAGCAGCTCGTCTTCACCGGCGACGCGGCCGAACGACGGCGCGGTGGAAGCGGCAGCGCGCGGCGCCGGCGGCGCGGCCTGGACCACGGGCGCCACGGGCGGCTCGAAGGGCTTGCCGGAGCCTTCGGGGCCGCTGATGCGGATCGGCTGGCCGGTCATGTCGTCGAAGTTCGCGACGGGCTGCTGCGCCGGTGCCGGGCTCTCGATCGCCTTGGGCGGCGTGAAGCCGAACTGGTCGATCGGCAGATGGTCCGCGCGCGATGCCGGCGTGGCGGGCGCGGCGCGCTGCAATGCGGCCAGAGGATCGGCGTCCGACGCGGTGTTGGGCTGCAACAGCGGATCGGCCAGCGGCGACAGCGCGAGCGGGTCGCCGCCGATGCCGCCGCCACCGCCGTGCATGCCACCGAAGAGTTCGTCGATGCCCGCCGCCTTGCCATGCGCGGGCGGCGCGCCGAGGTCCGAGAAATCATCGAGCGCGCCCAGGCCGGGGGCGGGCGCGGAAGACGGCGCGGGGCCCAGCAGGTCCGCGAAGGGATCGATCTGCGCGGCCTGTGCATTGCGCGAGCCGGTGGCCATCGGGTCGGGGAAGAGCAGCGACTCGGGCGATGCAGGCGCTGCGGGCGCCGCGGCTTTCGGAGCGGCTGCGGCGGGTGCCGGCGCGGGAGGCCCGCCAAGGCCCGCGAGCAGGTCGGCGAAGGGGTCGTCGCTCGCCTGCGCCGCAGCAGGCGTGAGGGCAGGCCCACCGCCCAGCAGCGTGTCGGGAATGGCCAGCGGCGGCTGCGGCGCGGCCGCGGCCGTCGCGCGCACCGCGAGTTCGAAGCTGCCGACCACCAGCCGTGCGCCGTCGGTCAGCGCGGCCTCCTTGCCCGAACCCAGCGACACGCCGTTGCACTGCATCGGATTGCTGCCCCGGTCGATGACGAAATACTGCCCGTCGCGGCACAGCACCTGCGCATGCACGCGCGATACGGTGCGGTCGGGATCGTCGAGCACCAGCGTGTTGGTGTCGGCCCGGCCGATGGTGCCGCCGCTGGGGCCGAAGTCCGCCGCGATGGGCTGGCCAGCCGGAGCGCCTTGCCGGGTGATGACAGAGATATGGATCATGAATCGGCCCCTGTGGCTCGGCACGAGCGAAGAATCTTCTCGCGGGGAGTATTCATTTCGACTGGCATGTTGGCAATCTCGCCTTAAGAGGTATGCCATTGAAGCCAGGCGGCTACGGCGGTGAAGATGGCGGCGGTGAGCAGCCATGTGCGTGCGGCGGGACCTGGGCGCAGGAGCGCCGCCGCGAACAAAGCGACGGCCAGCGCGGCAAGGATGAATTTCGCGGCCATGCGCGATGCCCCGGTGTCAGTCATCCTGCGTCTGCGCCAGCCAGCGCGACTGGCGCCACGCGGGCGCTTGCGTGGGAAAGAGCTTGCTGCCGGGCCGCAGCAGGCACAAATGCTCCGCCGCCGCGATGCGCTGCCGCTGGAAGCCGCTGCCGAGCACGGCCATGCAATGCGCCCATGCGGGCGGCGCGCCCATGAAGTAGCGCTGTCCGGGCTGGAACCGTTCGGCGTTCGCGCGCCACCAGTCGCCCAGCTTCGCGGGATCGGGCCAGGGCAGGCCGTCGTCCTCGTCCATCGCGACATCGTCGTGCGCGGGATCGTCGTCGGGGCCGGACTCGAAGTCCTGCGGCGGCCTGCATTCGAGGTCGAGCCAGGCCAGGTCCAGTCCCGTGATGGTGCTGAAGGCTTCGCCCGCGACACGTGCCAGTGCGGGATCGTCCATCAACGAGAGGAGCCACGGCACGACGCGCGGATCGCCCACGGCACCCGCGCCGCGCACCGCGTCGCGCAGGCGCGCTGGCTTGTCGCGCATGTCGGCCAGCAGCGGCGCGGCCTGCTCGGCCGTCGCGAGCTTGAACAGCAAGGACAGCGCCTGCAGGCTCTGGTGCGTTCCCGGCATCAGCGCGGCATCGTGCAGCGCACGCACGGGCCGGTGGCGTTCGCCCAGCAGCACGGCCGAGCGGGCGGCCCAGAATCGGCATGCGGGGTCGGGGTCGGCAATGGCCTCCAGGCATGCGCCGGCGAGGTCGGTCCGGCCGCACTCGCCAGCGGCACGCAGCGCCTGTGCGCGAAGCATCGCGTCGCTGTCGGCCATGGCGCCCGCCAGCGCCACGCCGGGGTCGACCATGTGAGCATCGCAGGCAGCGATGGCGATGCTTCGGCGGAACGCCATCGGCGAGTCGAGCAGCTCTTTCGCGATGCCGCGCAACGAATGCGCCGCCGCCCAGCCGACGGCCAGCGCGCTGGCCTCGCGCACTGCCGGCAGCGCCTCGGCCAGCGCCAGCAGGCGATCGAGCCGGGGCAGGTCGTGGTTGACGACGGCCAGCACCGTGGCGGCAAACACCTCGCCGCGCCCTGCGTTGCCCAGCGCCGCGTCGCAGGCCTGGCGGCCGGCTTCGCCCGCGACGGCCAGGCCGTCGAGGTGCGCCGCGAGCCGGTCGTCCAGGCGGCGCAGGTGGTGCAGCCGGGCGTGTGCGGAGCCGGCCAGGAAGAAGCGCTGATTGCACAGCAGCGCCGACTCCTCGGCGTGCCGCATCACGACCAGCCCGACGGGCACGGCGGCGTAGCGCGGAATGGCGGCGGCCGTGTGCATGCGACGGCTCCGTCAGTCGTACTTGCGCCAGGCGGTGCCGTCGAACGACGCCACGTCGGCCTTGCCGACCGACCACATCACGCCCTGCGCCACCGAGAGGTTGTAGCAGCTCACAGGCCCCATCGCACCGAAGTCGACCGGTACCAGGCGGTCGGCGTCGAGCGTGTAGAGCCCCGACATGGTGGCCACGTAAAGCCTGTCTCGGAACCAGCACAGGTCCCACAGATCGGCGTCGACCTCGTCTTCCCATGCCACGGGCGTCCACGCATCGCCGCGTCCCTTGACCAGCACCCCACCCTGCCCAGCGACGTACACCAGTCCGTCGCCCGCACAGCAGACGGCCGACAGGATCACGTTGGTGGGACTGCCGCACCGGGTCCACGCGGCGCCGTCGTAGCGCCAGATCTCGCCGCCCCAGCCGGCCGCGTAGATCTCGTTCCAGCCGTAGCCGTCGATCGCCTCGAAACCGAACACCTCCGTCTGGCCGGCGCGCGGCGCGCTGATGTCCACCCACTGCGCTTCGCCGACGCGCCGGAACACCTGGCGCTTGCTGCCGCAGACGAAGACCTCGCCGCCGATCTCGCGCGCATGGCGGATCATGACGGGCCGCGGATCGATGGTCTCGTCTTCGCGCCGGCCGCCCACGTAGGTGCCGACCTCGCCGTCCTCGCCGACGAGCACGACCTTCTCCGCCGGCGACTTCGCCACCGCGATGGCCGTGGCGTTCCAGGTCGTGTTGAAGGCGTCGCCCCAGTTGCCCTTGTAGAGGCCGACCAGGCTGACATGCGCGATGTCCTGCTCGATGAGCGTCTTCATCTGACTGATGACGTACACGAGGTCCGCCATGCGGGCCGCGCCCCTGACGAACTCGCGCGAATTGGAAACCTTGTCCGGCATGTGAAGCTCCTCGTGTTCATGGCAGCGCCGCTCCCAGCTTGCCCGCCGTTTCGTTGACCGTCGACTGCAGCGACGCGTAGTGAGAGATGTCGGTCTTGCCGGTGGACGAATGCTTCACCGGCTTGGACGGATCGCCCAGTCCCTTGTGGCCTTCCTTGAGCTGGGCCTCCAGGCATTCCTGGCTGCAATGCGGGGCCACGGCCTTGGCGCCCTTGGCGCAATGCGTGACCTCCTTGTCGAACGTATTCGGGCTGCCGTTGGCCACGGCCGACGTGGTCTTGTGGTGCGTGTGGCGCAGGCCGTGCGTGCCCGAGCAGCTGCCGCCCTCGGTGCACATGCACGGCGCCTTGTTCATGTCGTAGGCTTCCCAGCCTTTCATGGGGTTGCCGCCGTAGCGGTCCTGGAAGAACGAACTCTTCGGCACGATGTGGTCACCCGTCTGCGCCTTGCAGCAGCCGCCGATGCCGTCCTCCACGGGCGGCGAGGCCTTGTAGGGCACGAGCCGGCAGCGGCGCGCGGCGGCGCACGGGTTCTCGCTGGCCTTCTTGGCGGCGCCGGCCAGGTCGCCCTTGATCGAGCCGAAGTCGCCGCCCAGCCCCGTCTCGGCGCAGACGTCCTTGCCGTCGGGCTTGGCGGGCTTGTAGTCCTGGCAGGCCGTAGCCTCGCGCGCCTTGTCGCCGTCGCACAGCTTCTTGATGTCGCCGTCGGCCATCGAGTCGACGAACGGCCAGGGCACCGCTTCGTTGGCCGTCGGACTGCCGTGGTTGTTGGTGGTCTTGTCGAGGTGACGAACGGCGTTCTCGCCTTCGAACTTCACGTCCATCGACCAGTCGATGAAATACACCTTGCCCTTGTTCTTGCTCGACACCACACCCTTCTTCGCCGCGCAGCCGGCCTCGTCGCCCGACGATGTCTTGAAGTAGGACTTGTTCTTCAGCATGATTTCCTGGCCCGAGATCTGAACGCTGCGGCTGCCGTCGGTGGTGTCGGAAGCCAGGCCGGTGTTCGGGTAGGGAACCGGCACGCCGGGCGGCGTGGCCGGGTTTTCGGGCGGCGTCATGCACACGTCGGGCATGGCGCAGATGGTTTTTCCCGCCCCCGCCTTGCAGGCGATCTCGCGGCCGTTGGCGAACACCTGGTTGGCCATGCGTCAGCCTTGCGCGCCGCGCCACGAGAAGATCATCGACGCGCGCCGCCCGTCCTCGTTGCCCAGGTGCAGCAGCACGTGCTCGCCCTTGGCGTACGCTTTCTCGCAAGCCGCCTTGAGCACCGCGATCATCACCAGCCCGATGGCCGCGCCCACCTCGCCGATGCAGTCCGCCGGATGCCACACGTCGAACTCGGTGCGCTTGGTGCGGTCGATGCGCCCGAACGCCAGGCTGGCCTCCTTGAACGCGTACTGCCCTCCCGAGGCATCGATGATCTTGAACTGCAGGATGCCCTCGCCGCAGCCGGCGTCCTGCAGCGACTGGCGGATGGCCGCGGTGAGCCCGTCGGCGCGCAACGGCTCCTCTGAGTCGACGTGCGCCTGCTCCACCGCGAAGCCCAGCCCGCGGCACACGAGTTGTCCGTCGCCGTGCACGCCCATGGCCTCGACCAGCAGCGCGGCGGCGCCCTCTCCCGGAATGAACCCATCCGAGTTCCCGCTCGTGAGCAGGCGGTCGCGCTCCTCGCAGTCCGCCAGCGCCGCGCCATCGAGCAGGCTGTCGCTCGCGGCGATTGCGACCCGTGTCGCCCGCCCCTCGCCGATCAGCTGGCGCGCCCGCAGCAACGCGACGGCCGCCGACACGCGCCCGCGCGCGATCACGGCGGAATCCGGATGGAAGCGCACGCCGATTTCGTTTTCGAGTGCCTCGAAGAAGCGCTCGTCGTCTTCCACGATCCGCCCGGGCCGGCCTGTTTCGGCCAGGCACAGCAGCAGCGGAGTGGCTTCGCAACTGTCACCGTCGAAACCGGCCAGGCACTCGGCGATCGCACGCGCGGCCATCTTGAGCAGGCGCTTCTCGCCGCGCCACGGCTGCGGGAACGGCACTTCGCAGCCCATGAGCCATTCGCCGTCGCGGTCGCGGAACCGGGTCTGCTGGAAGTTGTCCACCGCGCCCCGGATGGCGGCGCAGGTGGAGGCCGCGTCGAGACCGACACCCGTGACGAGCCCGGTGCGGCACACCGTGATCGCGGGCGCCGTCATGGCTGCGGCTCCGTCTCGCGGCGCTGCCCGCGCACCAGTTCGCCCAGCGAAGGATGCCACTGCTTGCCGAGCGCGCGGGCACGCCACCAGCCAGAAGACATGCGCCCGGCCAGCACGTTCGACATCTCGAAGATGCTCTTCTTCAATGGCATCGTGGCGCGCCAGGCCATGGTGAGCAACATGCGGTCGGTGTCGATGACCAGCGTGTCGAGCGTGCCCTGCACCGTGTCGTGGCCCCCCTTGCGGCGGAAGAAGGTGACGGGCACGTCGATCACGGGCAGCGAGAAGCGCAGTTGCCCCTCGGCCGTCAGGTTGCCGAGCACGACCTCTTCGCCGCCGCGCAGGAAGCCCACCTGCTGGTCGGGCGGCGCGGCCTGGTAGTAGGCGTCGTCGAAATCCGCGGGCAGGAAGGGAAAGGTGTGATCGATCCAGTCCTGGTCGTAGGTGCCGGCATGGGGCAGGCGCGACGACCAGCCCCGGCCCACGGGCCCGAAGGCCATCGGCGCATAGATACCGTCGGGCGCCTCCACCGGCTGCTCGAAAGCCTCGGTGCACGGCAGCGGCGTGCCGTCGAGCAGCGAGGACTGCAGGCTGCAATGCCAGCCGCAACCGACCGGGTTGGCCATGTAGGCGCCGTGGCGGGCGGGGTCTTCATGGCGCTCGTCTACGCCGCCGAACGCGACGTCGTAGCTGATGGCCCGAGTGACGAACGCGTCAGGCGGCGAGGCGCGCACACCCGACAGCCCCGCGCTCCAGTGCCGGGCACCGACCACCGAGAACATCTTCTTCCACGCGCCTACGCGCACCCCCACCGGCACGCGCTGCGCCGGTTCGCCGTGCGGCGCATGGGCCGTGCCGGTGAGCAGGATGTCGCAGCGCGGCTTGCGCGGTGCATAGTCCACCTCCTGCGCCGGCGCCGAATAGCCCGGATCGCCGGTGAAGGTGTCGGCGGCGATGAGCGGCAGCTGCATCGCATGGCGCGGCGCCACGGCGCCGTCGCCGGGTATCGCGAAGGTGCCCTTCACCACGACGACCAGCAACTCCCGCCCCGAAGGCTCCATGCCCATGGTGTAGCCGGCGGTCATCCCGGTGGCGTTCACGACTTCCATGGCGGCTCCCGGCAGTCCCGCGCGCTCAGTTGATCTGCACGGCGCCGCCCTTGATGCGGTTCGTGCCCGTGGAGCGGCTCAGCAGATAGCTGCCCTGGATCAGCACCTTGCCCGTGCGCGTCAGTGTGATGCTGGCCTTGCCGCAGCGCAGCACCATCTGCTCGCGCGCGCTCACGAGCAGGCGCTCGCCGTCGGCGTCGATCTCGACCTGCGCCGGCCTGCCTTCCGCCGGCCATGCGCCGTCGCCGCGCACGACACCCATCACGAGCGGACGCGCCGGGTCGGCGCGCTCGAACATGAGGCTCACCGCCCGGCCCACGTGCGCGCCGTGCAGGTCGACGACGCTGCGCGCTGGCAGCGCGGCCGTGCCGGGCTGCCCCTCGAACACGACGAGCGGCGTGCGCCCTTCATCGGCGATGCCCACCAGCTCGCCGATCACCATGCCGTGCCACGCACCCGTGTCCAGTGCCTGGGCCAGCTTCGCCTCGATCAAGTCCCTGCCGCTCATGGTCGTACTCCTCGCATGGAATCAGTTCTGCAGAATCTTCGAGCCCTTCATCACGATGTCGCTGCTTGCCTTCGCATTGATCTTTCCGGAGGCGTCGATCGTGATGTCCTTGCCCTTGATGACGATGGTCCCGTCCTTCTTCATCGTGATGCTCGCGCTGCCTGTGGTGATGGAGATGGAGTCGCCCGCGCTGATGACGAGGTTCTTGCCCACGCTCAGCGAATCGTCCTTGCCCACGCTGGTGGAGCGGCCCTTGCCCACGCTGCGCGCCTCGTCGCTGCCCACGTTCGTCGTGAGGTTCGCCCCCACGTCCACCGACCGGTTGGCGCCGATGCTGCTCGACTGGTTGGCGCCCACGCTGATGGTCTGGCTCGCGCCCACGGTCACGGCCTGCACGGCCCCCACGGTGATCTCCTGCGCCGCGCCCACGGTGATGGTCTCGTTCACCCCCACCGTATGGGTGCGCTGCAGCGCCACCGTGGCCGTCTCGCTCGCGCCCACGGTGATCGTGCGGTTGCTGCCGATGGTGATGGTCTCGTTGCTTCCCACGGTCTCGGTGCGGTTCACGCCGATCGAGATGGTCTCGTTGTTGCCCACCGATTCCGTGCGGTTCACGCCGATGGTGATCTTCTCGTTGTTGCCGACGGTCTCGGTGCGGTCGTGCTTCACGTGCACCGTCTCGTCGTGGTCGACGGTCTTCTTGCGGTCGTGGCCCACCCAGTGGGTCTCGTCGTTCTCGACCTCGATGTCCTGGTTCTTCTCGGCATGCAGGTACACCTGCTCCGAGCCCTTCTTGTCCTCGAAGCGGAACTCGTTGCAGTTGGCCGCGCTGCCCTTGGGCGTGGAGCGCGTGCGAAAACCGCTCTGCGTGTGGCTTCCGAAAGGAATGGGCTGGTCGTCGTTGTAGACGCGGCCGATGACCAGCGGACGGTCGGGGTCGCCGTTCAGGAAGTCGACGATCACCTCCTGCCCGATGCGCGGAATGAAGTAGCCGCCCCAGCCCTTGCCCGCCCACGGCTGCGACACGCGCACCCAGCAGGTCGACTTCTCGTTGCTCTTGTCGTAGCGGTCCCAGTGGAAGTGCACCTTCACGCGGCCGAAGTCGTCGGCGTGTATCTCCTCGCCGTCCGGCCCCACCACGATGGCCGACTGCGGGCCGGGCATGCGCACGCGGGGCGTGAGGCGCGGCGGACGGAAGGGCACGTCGATCGGCATCACGGTGAGCAGGAAGGCGCTGTCGCCGTTGCGCCCGGCGCGCAGCGCGGGGGTCTGCGCCACCAGCTCGCGCAGCACGGGCAGCGTGTCGGCGCACACGGCGTCGTCTTCGAGCGCCTCGCGCAGCAGCACGTCCAGCGGGACCGGGTCGCCGACCTCCGGCACGCCCTCGTAGCCGGAATGGCTGGCCACGAAGGTGCAGGCCGCGATCACGTAGTCGCCGTCGCGCGCCGCATCGGGGTCGCCCTTGAAGGTGAAGCTGCGCCCGGCCGCGACGTCGGGCCAGCGCGTGAGCGCGAAGTGGCGCTGGCGGCGCGCGCCGATCTCCTCGCCGCGCAGCTTTCCCTTGTCGTCGGCGTCGCCGCCCGAGAAGTAGCCGCCTGCGAATTCGAAGGCTTCGAACTCGGACAGCTCGCACTTGTCGGGCTCGCCGCCGGTGGCCTCGAGCTTCTTCTTGATGGACTTGAAGTTGCTGTCGCGCGAGGCGTACTTGCCGGTGTCGAACTGCCGCTCGCTGATCCAGCGCGAGATCTCGTTGTCGCGCGGCTCGGTGGCGCCGGCGGGCATGAAGTTCAGCGTGGAGGCTGCGGGCAGCTTGTCGTGCGCGAGGTCGCTGGCGTCCGACAGGTGCATGGTGCCGGGCGCGTCGTGCGCGTCGAACCAGTAGTAGATGCCTTCGTCTTCCAACAGCCGCGAAAGGAACTGGTAGTCGCTTTCCTGGTGCTGCACGCAGTAGCGGCGCGGCTCGTGCGTGCCGATGACGTTGTCGGCCCTGGTCTTCTTGAAGCGCTTGATGGGGCTGTCCTCGAACACCGCGTCCAGCACCTCCAGCACCTTCTTGTCCTGCAGGATGCGCGAGTTGATGCGCTTGGTGAGCAGCCAGAACCACGAGCGCAGCGCGATGCGGTATTCGAAGTAGCGGCCCACATGCCCCGCGCGCATGAAGCGCACCGCATGGCCCTGGCAATGGCGCACGTGCCTGGCGCCGTCGGCATCCTCGAACTCGATGCTCACGTCGAAGGCGCGCCCCAGGATGTCCCTGGCGTCGAGCGTGCGGCTCTTCGACAGCACCGTGAGCTCATAACTCGACGCGCGTGCCAGCGCCTCATGGCCCGCGATGCGCCAGAACATCAGCTCGCCGTTGACGGGCGAGTCGCTGTCGATGCGAAATTCGTGGTCGGCCATGGGATGAGCGGTGCGTCAGCCGGCCAGCAGCAGCACCTTGGTCTGGCTGGGCACGATGCGGCAACCCGGCGCGTTGGTGGAGTTCTGCAGCGACATGCTGGTCAGGCGGGTGGCGGGCATCCCCTTGAGCAGCACCGTGAAGGCGCCCGTCAGGTGGCGGCACGGCCCCATCACCATGCCCGACGCCACGCCGGTGGCGACGCCCGGGTTGTCGCCGTTGCTCATGGGGATCGTGGTGCCCATGTTGTGCGCGGGCGCGCCCATGAAGAGGATGGTCGGCACATTCGGTATCGCCATCGGCCCCATCGCGATGTTCGGATAGGGAATGGGCACCGGTCCCGCGGGGCTGGGCGTCAGGCAGACGTCGGGGAAAGCCATGTCGGTCCCCATCAACTGGCAGTTGGCGAACATGCGCGGCTCCCGTTCAACCGAGGTGGATCTGGTCGCCGTCGACCTTGGCGAGGTTCGACGCGTTGGCGACCAGGTTCTGTGCCTGCAGCTGCATCAGCTGCTCGGCCCGGTAGTCGATCTGCCCGCTGCGCACCTGGTCGATGCCTTCCACGGTGCGCTGGCTCCAGCGGGCGAACTGCAGCAGCCGGTCGGCGAAGGACTCGATCAGGTCGCTGACGATCCTGACCCGGCCGAAGGACCAGGCCGCCTCCCGCCCCACGGCCGTGACGGCGCCCACGCAGAGCGCGGCCGAGTCGGCCTGCACCGCGAGCGTGGTGCCCTGCAGGTTCAGCGTCCCGGCACGCAGCGCCAGCGCGCCGGCGGGCACCTCGATGCTGCTGCCCGCGGGCAGCCTGATGTTCTCCGGGCCCGGGCCGGCGCGCTCGAGGATCGCGGTCACGTAGACGCCCTGCTCGAGATCGCCCGACAGCCACACCCTGTCGCCCGCCCGCGGCGCCAGCAGGCAGCTCGCCGCCTGGCGCGCCTCGATCTCGCCCTGCGGCAGAACGACCGTCGCGAGGCCGCCGGCCGCGATGTGACGCACCACGCCGGCCTGGTTGATCGGCACTCCGCACAGCTGCAGCAGGTGGTCTTCGCGGGTACTCATGGTTTCGGCTCCTTCATGACAAGGGGGCGGGCTGCCAACGCTCGGAGGCCAGCAGCACAGGATCGGACTCGAGCGCGCGCGCACGGTCGGTGTAGAGGGCGCCTTCGTCTTTCGCTTCATGCAGGTTGCTGCGGAACATCGAGGCGCCGCGCAGGTCCGCGCGGCGCAGGTCCGCGTGCGAGAAGTCGGCGTAGGTCAGCTCGCATCCGTCCAGCCTGGCACCCGGCAGCGCAGCGCCGGTCCAGTTGCTCTGATGCAGGTTCGCCGAAGCGAAGCTGCTGTCCGCCGCCCGCGCGCCGATGAAGATCGCCTGCACGAGATTGGCACGGTCGAAGCGCGCGCCCGCCAGGTCCGCGTCCATGAAGATGGCATTGGCCGCCTCGGCGCCCTCGAAGCTGGCACCGGCCAACCGTGCCTTCTGGAAATTGCCTTTCGCGAGCTGGGCCCGCGAGAAATCGCAGCCGCGCAGGTCGGCTTCCATGAACTGGCAGGTCGCGAAGCGCTGGCCCGCGAACGAATGACCCGACAGGTCGGACTTGAGAAACACCACCGTCGAGAACTCCGTCCCCGAGAAGGCGGCGCGCTTGAGGTCGCAGCCCATCAGCACGCAGCTGTCGAGCGAGGCCTTGGCGAAATCGAGCACGCCCGTTTCGCAATCGACCATCGTCACCTGCGAGAGCCGGCCCTGCCTGAACAACAGCCCGTCCAGCTTCGACTTGACGAAGCTCACCGACGCCAGCCGGCTCGCGTTCATCGCCAGGCCCTCGACGGTGCATTGGAAGAAGGCCACGCTCTTCATGTCGACGTCGGCCATCACCGCGCGCTGCACGGTGCATTCCGCGAACGACGCACCCGTCATGCGGCTGCGCTCCATCGAAGTGCGCGCGAAGCTGCAGCGGATGAACACGCTCTCGCACAGGTCGGCGCCGGCCAGCCGCGCATCGTCGAAGCGGCAGCCGTCGAACACGGTGGCGGACAGGTCCTCGCCCGTGAAGTCCATGCCCGAGAGGTCCGCCTCCAGGACGGGCTCGGCGAGCTGGACGCGACGCAGGACCTCGTTCCTGTCCATGTTCATGCGCTCCCCGTGGGATGCGCGTGGCGCGGATAGGTCCGCATGCGCGTGGTGATGGCCTCGGCGAAGTCGGCGCCCGCGCCGATGCGCACGCGCGCGAAATCGCTCTGGAAGAGGTTGGCCCGGCGATAGTCCGTGCCATCCAGGCGCGCATGCTGGAAGACCGCGTCGGCCAGGTTCGCTGCGCCCAGCCTGGCCTGCTGCAGCCCTGCGCGCACGAAGCGGGCCTGGCGCGCATCGGCGCCACCGAAGTCGGCACGCGCGAGATCGCTCTCGCTGAAGTCGCTGCCGCGCAGGCAGGCGCCGCGAAACACCGCGCCGGCGGCCGCCACGCCGCGAAAATTCATCGCCGGAAGATCGGCTTGCGAGAAGTCCGCGCCGTCGAGGGCGCAGCCCTTCACGAAGCAACCGGAGGCGATGCGCAGCCCCCGGAACGAAGTGCCGCGAGCCTGCACCGAGACGAACGCGCACTTGTCGATGTGCGCGTGCGTGAAATCAACGCCGGAGACATCGCATTCCAGGAACACGCATTCCTTGAAGCGCACGCCGGCGAAGCAGCAGGCCCTGAGATCGCGCTGGCGCAGCAGCAGGATGCTCGCCGCCTGCGCGCCGGTGAAGTCGATCGCGCCGATCACCGCTTCCTCCAGCATGACGCCGTCGATGCGCGCGCCGCGCCAGCTGGTTTCCTCGATGCGTGCCCGGGTGAACACGGCATCGCTCAGGTCCGCCTCGCTGAAGTCGCTCTTCTCGATGCGGCTCGCGCCCAGGTTCGCGCGCGACAGCCTGGCGCCCGCCAGCTGGGTGAGCCGCAACGTGGCGTGCGCGAGCACCGCGTCGCCGAGGTCTGCACGGTCCAGGCGCGTGCCGGTCAGGTTGGCGCGCTCCATCAGCGCGCCGCGCAGGTTCGCGCCTTCCAGGCTCATGCCCGAGAGGTTGGCGCCCGTCAGGTCCCACCCCTCGAACGCACCGCCCTTCGCGTGGTGCTCGAGCACGCGCTGGCGCAGCGCATGCGCGGCGTCCTTGCCGAGCTCGTCGGCAGGCGGCTGGTAGTGGGCGGCCATGCGGTAGCCCGCCAGCTGGCTTTTCTCGCCGGCCCGCCAGGTGGCGATCTGCCGCTCGTCGGTGCTCATCTGCTTGAGTTCGTCGGCGGCGCCGGGCATGCCTTCGGCCTGGGCGATGAGCGTCTTCATGTGGGCGAGCAGTCCGTCCACGTAGGGCCGCGGCGGGCCGCGCATGGCAAGCCCCTGCATCTCTTGGCGGATCGGCGCGAAAGACATGCCCGACTGCTCGAACTGCGCCTGCACGCCGGCGATCGACGCCGCCTTGCCGGCCTCGGCCTGCGCCTGCATCGCCTGCGCCTGCGCGAGCAGCTCCTTGCGCACGCGCAGCAGGTCGTCGATCGTGCGGATGCGCGGCAGGGGCGCCCCGTCGACCGGCGGCGCATGCACGGCGGGGTCGAGCCCGTGCGACCTGACGATCTCGTTCGCGGCGATGCGCTCTTCGCGCGCGCGCCTGGCGCCGCGCTCCAGCATGCGTCCCGGCGCGGGGTCGACATCGAACAGCGGCACGGCCAGATCGGCCGGCAGCAGGTCGTCCTCGCGCAGTGACTCGATGGCGCCCTCTTCCTTCTCGAGGCGCTTGTCGCGCACTTCCAGGTAGTGCAGCGCGTCGCGCGGCGCCGCGAGGTATTCGATCCCGGCCAGCAGATGGACCACGTCGGCACCGTCGTCCTCGAAGATCTCGTGCATGCCCTGGAACGCGAGGATGATCTTCCCGTCTTCCGGAAAGAACCACAGCGTGTTCAGGCGGCTGGGCACTTCCTTGAACTTCTCCTGGCCGCCCACGCGATGCGTGACGAAGCTGCGTGCCCGCAGGCCCGGCAGGCGGCCTTCGAGCAGGGCGTGCTCCGGATGCATGTTGTGGAAGGCATAGGACTCGTCGCCCCGGAAGGCCTCTGCCTGCTGCTGGTCTTCGGGCGCCGCGTTGAAGAAGCGCCAGTCGGTGTCCGACGCGATCGCCGGAAACTCCTTGCGCAGCCACGCGTCGTCATAGGTGCCGCGCCACTGCGCGCGCTGCGGCCACGTCTGCTCGATCGGCCCGAAGCCGGCAGGCGCCGGCTGCTGCTGGCGCGACGAGAGCACGGCTTCCGGCCGCTCGATGTTCGGCAGCGGATGAAAGCGCGCACCGCCCAGCTCGACCGGCGCTGCCCCCTTCCCCAGCGGATTGGCCGCGAACGCCGGACCGCCGAAGGCGCGGTCCCAGCGCAGCGGCATGCGCGCGAACTCGGCGGCGGCGCCGGGCCGGTCACCGTCCCAGAACCGGTCGCCATGCACGACCAGCGTCTTGCGCAGCGTGCCGACCTGGGCGGCGACGGCGCAGCTTCGCCCATCCGTGCCGTGCGGGAAGGCTGCGCCCGCCACGAGGAACTGCGCCCGCGTGCGCACCATGGCGTCGTCCAGCGGCATCTCGGCCTCGGGCCGGGTGGCCCAGAACTGCCAGAGCGCCTTCTCCGGCCACAGCCGCGGCGCCGCGGCAAGATCGACCAGCACCAGCGTCGACACGCCCAGCCAGCACTTGCCCCGGAACTCGAAGCACCGGGTCAGCAGCGAGACGGGCATCGGCTTGATGACTTTCATGTGGCCCGCTAGAGAAAGATCTTCACTGCCGCCAGGGTCAGCGCGACCCCCGGGAACGCGCCGATGAGCGCTTCGGACTTCTTGATCTCGCAGTCCTTGTCTGCAAGATTGAACATGGCCTTGTCCAGCTTCATGCCGGTGGACGCGAGGTTCACGCCGTTGAGCGCGAACTTGGCGTTGTCCAGCGCCATGTTCGCCAGGTTGGCCGTGATCTTGATGCCGTAGCCCTCGAAGATCTTGCCGCCGAACTGCTCCAGCGACATGTCGATGATCTTCGTCCCGCCGGGCGCGACCACCGTGAAGCCGGCCGGCGCATTGAATGTGATCGGCCCGGCGGCCGTCACCGTCATCGCTCCGGTCACCGTCTGCGTGAACGGCCCCACCTTCTGGGTGACCGCGCCCACCACGGTGTCGGAGCGCGTGCCGCTGACGTCGATGGTCTCGTTGCCCTGGACCGTCTGGTCGTGGTTCGCGCTCGTCGAGAGCCGGTGGTTGCCTGTCACCCATGTCGATTTCCACCCCGTCACTTCCTCGGAGTGGTTGGTCTTGATGGTCACGTACTGGTCCTTGTCCACGGTCAGCTCGCGCTTGCCGTGGATGGTGATCGTCTCGTTGCCGGTCACCTCTTCCGTGCGATCGTTCTTGATCTTCACCTTCTCGTCGTGGCCCACGGTCTTGGTGCGGTCGTGGCCCACGTTGCGCGTCTCGTCGGCCTCCACCTCGACGTCCAGGTTGCGCTCGGCATGCAGGTAGACCTGCTCCTTGCCCTTGTCGTCCTCGAACCTGAACTCGTTGAAATTGGCGGCGTTCCCCTTCGGCGTCGAACGCGTGCGAAAGCCGCTCTGGGTGTGCGACTTGAAGGGAATCGGCTGGTCGTCGTTGTAGACCCGCCCCATGATGATCGGCCGGTCGGGGTCGCCGTTCAGGAAGTCGACGATCACCTCCTGCCCGATGCGCGGCGCGAAGTAGCCGCCCCAGCCCTTGCCCGCCCACGGCTGCGACACGCGCACCCAGCAGGTCGACTTCTCGTCGCTCTCGTCGTAGCGGTCCCAGTGGAAGTGCACCTTCACGCGGCCGTGGTCGTCCACGTGCAGTTCGTCGCCCTTGGGGCCGACCACGATGGCGGTCTGCGGCCCCGGCATGGTGACGCGCGGCGTGAGGCGCGGCGCGCGGAACGGCCGGTCGGCCGGCATCACGGTGAGCAGGAAGGCACTGGTGCCGGGCTGCCCGGCCGCCAGCGCGGGCGTGGCCGCGATCAGGTCTTCGAGCACCTGCAGCGTGTCGGCGTTGACGGCGTCGTCGCGCAGCACCTCGGCCAGCGCCGCCTGCACCGGCCGCGCCGCGGACGCCGCGCTTGCGCTCACGCCTTCGTAGCCGCGATGGCTCGCGACGAAGGTGCAGGCCGCGATGATGTACTCGCCGTTGCGTGTGCCGTCGGGATCGCCCTCGAACTTGAAGCCCCGCCCCGCGGCGACATCGGGCCACGGCGTCAGCGCCCAGTGGCGGTCGCGGCGCGCGCGGAGTTCGTCGCCGCGCAGCTTGGCGCGGCTTTCTCCCTCGTCGCCGGTGAAGTAGCCGCCGGGGAACTCGAACATTTCGAGCGAGGCCAGCTCGTGCTCGCCGGATGCGTCGGCGTCGGCGCCGAGCTTTTTCTTGATGGCCTTGAAATCGCTGTCGCGCGACGCATGCTTGCCGGTGCCGAACTGCCGGCCGCTGACCCAGCGCGACACTTCGTTGAAGCGCGCCTCGGAGGCATCGGTGGCCATGTGGTGCAGCGTGTCGTTGGCCGGCAGCTTCTCGTGGGCGATGTCGCTGGCGTCCGACAGGTGCATGGTGCCGGGCGCGCCGTGCGCGTCGAACCAGTAGTAGATGCCTTCGTCCTCGAGCAGGCGCGAGAGGAATCCGTAGTCGCTTTCCTGGTGCTGCACGCAGTACCGGCGGGGGTTGTGGGTGCCGATGACGTTGTCGGCCCTGGTCTTCTTGAAGCGCTTGATGGGGCTGTCCTCGAACACGGCGTCGAGCACTTCGAGAACTTTCTTTTCCTGCAGGATGCGCGAGTTGGTGCGCTTGGTGAGCAGCCAGAACCACGAGCGCAGCGTGATGCGGTATTCGTAGTGCCGCCCGACGTGGCCCGCGCGCACGAAGCGCACCGCATGGCCCTGGCAGTGGCGCTCGTGCGTGCCGCCATCGGCGTCCTTGAACTCGATGACCACGTCGAATGCCCGCCCGAGGATGTCCTTGGCGTCGATGGCCTTG
Organism: Variovorax paradoxus; assembly: GCF_022009635.1. NCBI lineage: Bacteria > Pseudomonadati > Pseudomonadota > Betaproteobacteria > Burkholderiales > Comamonadaceae > Variovorax > Variovorax paradoxus. The sequence goes on along the minus strand of NZ_CP091716.1, from coordinate 1,153,607 downwards.
TTCTTCGACAGCACCGTGAGCTCGTAAGCCGACGGGCGCGCCAGCGCCTCGTGCCCCACGATGCGCCAGAACATCAGGTCGTCCTTGGCGGGGGAATCGCTGTCGATGCGGAACTCGTTGTCGGCCATCTTTTTCTCTTGTCCTGCAGGCGTGTCAGTCGAAGGCGTAGGTGAAGTCGGCGTCCTTCACGTCCAATGCCACGCGGCGGATCTCGCCGCCGGAGGCCAGGCGCTGCAGGTATTCGACGGAGATCGTCGGCAGCACGGTGTTGGTGAGGATCGCGTCGATCACCCGCCCGCCCGACTCCGGGTCCTGGCAGCGCGCGACCACCTGGTCGACCACCGCGTCGCTGTAGTCGAAGGGCACGCCGTGGTTGGCTTCCACGCGCTTCTTGATGCGGCCCAGCTGCAGCCGCACGATCTTCTTCATCATGTCCGGCGACAGCGGGTAGTAGGGAATGGTGACGATGCGGCCCAGCAGCGCGGGCGGGAACACCTTCATGAGCGGCGCCTTCAGGGCGTCGGCCAGCGCATTCGAGTCGGGCAGCAGCTCGGGGTCGCGGCACATGCTCATCACCAGCTCGCTGCCGGCGTTGGTGGTCAGCAGGATGATGGTGTTCTTGAAGTCGATCATCCGGCCCTCGCCGTCTTCCATCCAGCCTTTGTCGAACACCTGGAAGAAGATCTCGTGCACATCGGGGTGGGCCTTCTCCACCTCGTCGAGCAGCACCACGCTGTAGGGCCGGCGGCGCACCGCCTCGGTGAGGATGCCGCCTTCGCCGTAGCCCACGTAGCCCGGAGGCGCGCCCTTGAGCGTGGAGACGGTGTGCGCCTCCTGGAACTCGCTCATGTTGATGGTGATGATGTTCTGCTCGCCGCCGTACAGCGCCTCGGCCAGCGCGAGCGCGGTCTCGGTCTTGCCGACGCCCGAGGTGCCGCAGAGCATGAACACGCCGATGGGCTTCTGCGGGTTGTCCAGCCGCGCGCGCGAGGTCTGGATGCGCCGCGCGATCATCTCCAGCCCGTGCTTCTGGCCGATCACGCGCTGGTTGAGCGTGTCGGCGAGCTTGAGCACAGCCTCCACCTCGTTCTTCACCATGCGTCCGACGGGAATGCCGGTCCAGTCGGCCACCACCGAAGCCACGGCCTGCTCGTCGACCGACGGCAAGATGAGCGGCGACTCGCCCTGCACCGCGTGGATCTTCGCCTGCAGTTCGTGCAGCTCCGCAAGCAGCGCAGCCCGGTCCTCACTCCCTCCCCCACTGGGGGAGGGTTGGGGTGGGGGCACGTCGGCCTTGGCATCGCCGTCGGCCTTGACTGAATCCACCGGCTTGTTGCCCGCCCGCAGCTTGGCACGCAACTCCAGCAGCCGATCGACCAGCCCCTTCTCTTCTTGCCACCGCGCATTCAGCGCATCGAGCTGCACCTTCGACTCGGCCAGCAGCGCGGCCACCTGAGCGGCGCGCTTGGTTACGTCGATGCCGATAGCTTCCTCGCGGCCGATGATCTCCTGCTCCACCGTCAGCCCTTCGATGCGGCGCATGCAGTCTTCCACCTCGGGCGGCGTCGCGTGCTGCGACACGGCCACGCGCGCGCAGGCGGTGTCGAGCAGGCTCACGGCCTTGTCGGGCAACTGGCGCGCGGGAATGTAGCGGTGGCTCAGCTTCACGGCCGCCTCGATGGCCTCGTCGAGCAGCTGCACGCGGTGATGCTTCTCCAGCACGCTGGCCACGCCGCGCAGCATCAGGATCGCCTTCTGCTCGTCGGGCTCGGGCACCTGCACCACCTGGAAGCGGCGGGTGAGCGCCGGGTCTTTCTCGATGTATTTCTTGTACTCGGCCCAGGTGGTCGCGCCGATGGTGCGCAGGTTGCCGCGCGCCAGTGCAGGCTTGAGCAGGTTGGCCGCGTCGCCGGTGCCGGCCGCGCCGCCCGCGCCCACCAGCGTGTGGATCTCGTCGATGAAAAGAATGATGGGCGTGGGCGAACTCTGCACCTCGTCGATCACCTGGCGCAGGCGCTGCTCGAACTCGCCCTTCATGCTCGCGCCTGCCTGCAGCAGGCCGATGTCGAGCGTGAGCAGCTTCACGTCCTTCAGCTGCGGCGGCACGTCGCCGCGCGCCAGGCGCTGCGCGAAGCCTTCGACCACCGCCGTCTTGCCGACGCCGGCCTCGCCGGTGAGCAGCGGGTTGTTCTGGCGGCGGCGCATGAGGATGTCGACGATCTGGCGGATCTCCTCGTCGCGGCCCGTCACCGGGTCCATCTCGCCCTTCTTCGCCTTCTCGGTGAGGTCGACCGCGAACTTCTTCAGCGCGTCGCCTTTGCCCATGGCGGCCGGCGCCATCGCGCCGGCGTCCTCGCCCGGCGCGCCGCTGCCCATGCCGGTGCCGTCCTGCGCGCGCATCTGCGCCTCGGGCGAGGCATCGCAGATCTTCGCGAAGTTGTCGGCCAGGTCCTCGACCTTCACCTTCTCGAACTGCTTCGACAGCCCGAACAGCGGATTGCGCAGGCTCTGCGTCTTCAGCATGCCGACCAGGATGTAGCCGGTGCGAACCTGCGCCTCGCCGAACTGCAGCGTGGCATAGGTCCAGGCGCGCTCGATGGCGTTCTCGATGTGCGGCGAGAAGTCGCTGATGGCGGTGGCGCCGCGCGGCAGGCGGTCGAGCGCGGCGGTCATGTCCTTGGCGATGACCGACACGTCCAGGCCGTAGTGCTGGATCACGCGGTGCAGGTCGGAGTCCTGCGCCTGCAGCAGCTGGGCGAACCAGTGCTCCAGCTCCACGTATGGATTGCCCCGCATCTTGCAGAACACGGTCGCGCCCTCGATGGCCTTGTAGGCCAGCGAATTGAGCTTGCCGAAAAGTGCGGTGCGGCTGATTTCACTCATGGAGGACTCCGTATCTGTTCTGAACGAATGACGATGGATTTATTGAAAGACGCCCTGGCTGCCGATGCGCACGTCCGCCGCGTCCCTCGCGCGCGTGCGCTGCCCCAGCCACGAGACCCAGCCCAGGCGCGGGCCGTTGCCCTTCGCCTCGCCCAGGCGCGTGGCGGGCACCTGCTGTTTCTGGAGCACCAGTTCGGCGTCCCATTCGAGTTCGCCGCCGAGCAGCTGCAGCATCCAGCGCTGGAGCACCGCGCGCGCGTCACCGGTCGGCAGGAACATGCGGTACTGCTCGAGCGTGAGCGGCCCCAGGTGCAGGCGCACGCGGTGCTGGCGGTCCCAGGCGCGGGTGCCCAGCATCGCGCCCATGCCCATCGAGCGCGAGCTCTCGCCGCGCCCCAGCCGCGTGAGTTCCGCGGCCGGCAGGCTCATCCAGTGGCCGACCCAGCGCTCCAGCTTCACAGGCACGCCGAAGTAGCTGCACAGCACCGACTCCACGCTCTCCGCGTTGTGCACGCGCCGCGCGAGCCAGCCCGAGAAGTGCAGCCGCGCGTCGTCGTGGATCTGGTCGCGCGCCACGCGCCCCGGCGTGCCGATGCCCACCAGCGCGCCCACCTGCAGCCGGAAGCGGTCTTCGCCCGGCCGGTCCAGCGCCACGGCGGGCCGCGACTGCGCCCAGGCGCGATAGAAGTGCAGCGAGAAGCGGTGCGAGAAACTGTCGAGGAACGCCAGCCACGTCGGGTCGCCATGGTTCAGGCTGCGCTCGCGGATGAAGTCGCTCAGGTGCACCGGCAGCGGCCCGTTGGGTCCGATGTAGCCGAAGAACTGCTGGCGCAGGCGCGGCGGCGAATGCGCCGTGGCGGGCTCGAAGCGGCTGAAGCTCGCGGGCGCGAACGACAGCGACGGCTCCTGCCCCACGCGCACCGGCTCGGCGCCCGGCAGCAGCGCGCGGCCCCAGCGCGGCGTGGTCCTGGCCACCGATTCCAGCCGGCGCATCACGGCGAAGTAGTCGAAGGCCCACGGCTCGGCCGACCACTCGCGCAGCGCGGCATCGACGCGCACGTTCACAGAATCTGGCGCGTCCCGCACAGCGGCCTCCAGCGCATGGTCTCGCCCCTGCCCGCGATGCGCAGCACGGTCTCGACGAAATGATTGACCTCGACATGCCGCGCGAGAAAGCGCGCGAGCACGGCGCCGAAGAGGAACGCGCTGTGGCCGTGGAAGGCGTCCTTGTCGACCTCCAGCGTCACTTCAAGCCCGCGCCCGAAGGCGATCGGCCCCTTCATCGGCAGCCGCCGCGCCACGGGCTTGCTCTTGACCGACAGCAGGCCGCGCACCTGGCCCTGGCGCATCTCGTCGGCATGCACCGCGTAGAGCATCAGCGTTTCGCGCAGCGCGGCCGCGCCCTGCTCCGGCGTGCTGTCGGACAGCGACAGGTAGTTGAGCGCGAGGTGATCGACCACGCGCCAGCCCAGCCCCTGGCTCACCACCGGCGACACCGGCCGCGAAGGGCCGCGCACCATGCGCACGCGCTGCACCGGGAAGGAGTCGACGCAGTCGAAGTCGTTGTCGCGGCCCAGCGGCATCAAGAGGGGCAGGTCGCGGTTGGTGCACAGCGCCGTCACCGCGAGCTGCCGCAGCGAGGCCGCGTACGGCGCCTGCTGCGGATCGACGATCTGCATGTAGACCTCGGAGCCGATGTGGCTGCTGCGGTTGCCTTCGGTGCGTTGGCGCACCGACAGCATGCGCGGCTCGCGCGTGGTCGTGAAGTAGGCGGGGTGGCTGAGCCGGCTGCCGTGGAAGGCCGAGTAGAACGGCCGGAACGGCTGCTCGGCCGCCGCCGCGTCGGTGCCGGGCGTGCCGTGGCCGATGACCTCGGTGACGGTGTGCACCTCGAAGTCCTGCGGCCGCGTGCGGTCGGGCACCAGGTGGAACTGGCTCACGCCTTCGGTCATGGGCACGCGGTCGAGCCGCTTGGTGAACAGGTTGACGGCCGGCACGCAGTGCAGCTGCACGTTGTCGGCGCTCACCAGCTTCTCCAGCGCCGCGTCGCCGCGCGAGAACAGCAGCACGATCTCCACGTCGGCCACTGGCATGGCCGCGAGCACGCTCTTGAGGCCGCCGATGCGCGCGAACTGGAAGCGCTGAGGAAACGCGAAGTACTCCTGCAGCAGCCGAAAGCCCGAGAAGCCGGTGGCCGTGGCGGGCAGCAGCGCTTCGTCTTCCTCGAAGCCCACGGCGCCGATGGCGCTGGCCGGCAGGCTCTGCGCCGCGCCATGCAATGCGCCGGACGGCGACAGCGGCCGCACCAGCACGCCCACCGGCTGGCCCAGCGCGCACTCATGCAGTTGCCAGGCCACGTCTTCCGCGCCGCCGAAGTGCAGCACCAGGTCGTCGAGCGCGATCTGGCTGAAGTTCAGCCCGGCCGTCGCGCGCAGCCCTATGCGCAGGCCGCCGCGAATGGCGCGCGACTGCGGATGCGTGTTCAGCGGCAGGTCGGGCGCATAGGTGAAGTACTGCGCGCGTTGCACTTCCACTGGCCACACCCGCAGTGCGCTCGCGGTGCGGAACTCGCAATGCGTGTTCTGGCCCACGGCTTGCCGTGCACGCAGTCCGCTGCCGCGCGGCAGCGTGGGCCCGGCCGCGAGGTTCGCGTCGTCGGGGTCGGGCGCGATGCACACGACCACCATCGCCGGAGTCGGCGCGAGGAAGTGCGGATAGACGATGTCGAGCAGGTGGCCGGTGAAGCGCGGGTACTCGGCATCGAGCTTCAGGCCCACGCGCGCCGATAAAAATGCCGTGGCCTCGATGAGCCGCTCCACGTACGGGTCGGCCACTTCCTGCCCCTCGATGCCCAGGCGGTGCGCGATCTTCGGGAACGCGCGCGCGAACTCCGAGGCGCTCTCGCGGAAGTAGCGCAGCTCCTGTTCGTACAGGCTCAGCAGCCGAGGGTCCATGGGCGGACTTACCTTGGGTTTTGCGCCATGTCCACGATCTCGATGCGGCCCTCTTCGAGGTCTACGCGGCTTCGCATCAGGAACTCGAGCGGCACCGGCTGCGCCCACAGCATGCCGCGGATCTGCAGGCCGATGCTGTTGTGGGAGTCCAGTGCGGGTCCTTCCATGACGAGTTCTACTTCGAGGGTGCGGGACAGAATGCGCGGCTCGAACTGCAGGATTGCGTTCTTCAAAGCCTGTTCCATGCTGACACGCTGCACCGACGAGGTGAACTGGCCAGACAGCATAGGCAATCCGTAGTTGATGACCGAGCGCGCGACGTTCGGGTACTGCTTGTCGTCCATCGCGAGGCCGTGGCCGGTGGCATTGAAGAGCCAGCCCAGGTCGCGCAGCACGGCCTGGCGCAGCGCCTGCTTGGTGAGGGTGCGCTTCTCGTCGCTCTCGCGCTTCTCGTCGGGTGCATGGTCGATGAGCCGGTCGAGCAGCGAGGGCTGCAACCGCTCCTGCGCGGTGAGTTCAGCCATCGGCTTCGCCCGGCTCGGCAACGGGCGCGAAGAGGATCTCGCGCACGTCCATCAGCGCATGCTCGCTGCCGTCGCTGCTGCTCAGCACGCGCTGGCCATGCCCGGCCCACACCTCGGGCCGCAGCTCGCGCCATTCGGTCTTGCGCGCGAGAAGCAGCTCGCCGTCGCCGGTCTGCTCGGTGCCTTCGTAGCGCGTGGGAATCAGCGCGAGCGTTTCGCCGCCGTTCTCGAACTGCAGGTGCGCGGGCATCCACACGCAGTCGCGCAGGTCTTCGGGCGGATCGATCTTGATGTGCGCGAGCCGCGCATACGGAACCCAGTAGTACTTGCCGTTGACGAAGGCCTCGAGCACCGGGCCCAGGCGCATGTCGGCGTCGGCCAGCCATTCGAAGGGTGTGCCGTCGATGGTGCCGCCGATGGCGGGCGCGCCATCGAAGGCGCGCTGGCGCAGGTCTTCGGCCAGCTCGCTCTCGCCGCGGCCCTGCCGCAGCAGCGACTCGATGAGCAGCGCCAGCCATTCGTCGGGCTGGCCGAAGATCATCGGCGTGCGCTTGCCCGCGAACACGTCCGCGCGCAGGCCCTCGCAGCGCACCGCGTCGCCGTACATCTGCTTCATGGGCACGGCCAGCGCATCGAGTTCGGCGGCCACGGTGAGCTGGTTCAGCGCGCGCTCCCACTGGCCCAGCACGCACAGCAGCTGGGCCATGAACACGCGGTGCCTGCTGTCGGAAGGCTTGGCGCGCACATCGTCGCTCAAGGCCTTGAGGGCGGCGGCGGGGTCGGCGGCCTTGAGAAATTCGGCGGCGGTCGTCGTCATGAGTACGGCTCCTGTGTGGCTGTTGCGCTCAGGCGCGCGTGAACTGGCATTCGCGCACCGCGCCGCGCGCGCCGGTGGACTTCTGCGGCGCTGTCTTGACCTTGGCCGTGCGGTAGCTGATGGAGATCAGCTCCGAGGGCACGCCCCATTGCCCGCCGGAGTTGAGCACCAGCCGGCAGATGCGCGCGTTCTCCAGCGCCAGCTCGAAGGTGGCCTGCGCCTCGGTCGAGCGCTGGTCGCCGCCGGCCTTGAAGACGCTGATGACGACCTTCAGGTCCTTCTCCTGCGCGCGCAGCAGGCTGGCGATGGTGGCGGTGGCCGCGTCGCTGCGGCGCGCGACGATCAGGTTGTTGGGCACCACCTGGTTCTGCGCCGAGGACTCGGGCACCTGCACCGACCAGTAGTAGCCGCCGATGCTCAGGCGCGCCTTGCCGTCGTCGAAGGAGCGCTCGAGTTCGCCTTCGACCGGCGCGCCCTTGTTCTCGATCATCATGACCAGGTCGGTGTCGGCCGAGCCGGTGCCGATCAGTTCGTAGAACCGCCGGGCGTCTTCAGGGCTCCAGGAGCCGTCTTCTACCAATGCCATGTCACCTCCGGGTGCTTGCTTTGAAAAATCCGAACCGGCGTCATGGGCGTCATGGCCGGGCTGCGTTGTCGGGCGCGCCGCCGCTCCTTCGCAGCAGGGCCGCGAACACCTGGCGCTCGCGTTCGGCGCTGCCCGCGGGCGGCTGGCCGCCGCGCACGCGCACTTCCGACACCTCGGCCTGCGCGAAGCCCGCGCCGAACAGGCGCGGCGCGCTGTAGGGCGCGGCGGGCACGGCCATGACGAGCAGGCGCGCGTCGCCGGGCACGTCGAGCCAGGGCAGGTCGAAGCGGCGCGCCGAGGGCTGCTCCGGCGTGCCGCGCTTGAAGCGGTTGGTCTCGCCGGCGTTGTCGGGATAGACCGGCTGCAGGTTGCCGCCGCCGTCGATGCCGGCAACGACGAGATCGAGCGAACGGCCGCTGGTGTTGCGCACGTTCAGGCGCAGGCGTTCGCCGGGGCGCAGCGCGGGCATGGCGCCGGACGACTGCGCGAGCGGCACGCTGCGCAGCAGCCGATCGCCGCTCCAGACTTCGAGCACGGCATCGAAGCCGTCGAGCCGGCCATCCTTGCCATAGCCCTGCAGTTGCCCGAGCCACTTGAGCTGAGCCAGCGCCTGCAGCCGGCGGCGCAACGCGTCGGTGTCGGGCAGCACCACGGTGGAGAGCGTGGCACCGAACAGCGGCGCCAGCAATTCGAGGCGCTGGCCCGCGGGGCCGAGGTCGGTCCAGCGCACGTCGGCGGGCGATGCCTCGTCGGCCGCGCGGATGGCGGCGGGGTAGTCCAGGCTCAGGCCAGCGGGCAAGGGCCTGTCGGCGCGCACGCGCAAGGCAATCTCGGACGGCTCGCCCATCGGCGTGACGCTCCAGAAAGCTGCGGCCGACACATCCTTCAATGCCGCTGGCACGGCCAGCCCCGCACTGCCGGAGCCGGCCTGCGCGAGCGCGGCGGGCGCGGCGCGCACGGTGCCGTCTTCCAGCGTCGCGAGCACACGCACCTCCTGCCGCGCGGCCAGGCCGTCGAGCAGGCCGGCCTTCACGGCCAGGCTGTCACCGGTGCGCTGCGCGCGCCACACGGGCCGCGTGGAAGCCGGCGCGCCGCTGTTGGCGAACAGCGGCGCATCGAGGTTGCCTTCGGCCACCGGCGACGGCAGCTCGCGCGTGGGAAAGCGCTGCGCGAGTTCGTCGATGACCGGCGGATAGAGCGCGAGTACCCCGTCGAACAGCTCGCGCCAGGTGGCGGGCTTGCGCGACAGCGCCTCCACCACGGCCCAGGTCAGCAGGCCCTGCGGCCGCGCATTGCGCGTCTTGCGGGGCAGGCGCAGCTCGGGCGTGATCTGGTGGCTCTCCGACGCGAAGAAGGCGACATAGCGGGCGCGCGGCACCGCCTCCGCCGCGGGAGGCGCGGCCATGCCGGAACGCGCGGGCGCACCGCCCCCCGCGAGCTGCGTGGCGCGCAGGCCGCGCCAGCGCACCTCGTCGTCGGCCGGGCCTTCGGCGGTGGGCGGTGCGTCGGCGACGCCGCGCGTCATCGAGTTGGCCGAACAGGTGTCGAACACCGAGGCGATGAAGACGTTCTTCGCGAGGAAGGCCTGGATCCAGTCGTCGAAGTCGGCGTCGCGCAAGTCGCCGGCGAGCACGTTGTCGCTGCCGAGCGCACCGCGCACGTCGCGCGCGAGGAAGTTCTCGGAGAGGCCGTCGGGCTCCTGGTAGCGCTTGGCGACGTCGCGCAGGCGGGTGCCGTGGCCGGAGAAATACAGCAGCACGAAGTCGCCGCTTCTGGACTGCGCGAGCAGCCGCGCGAGGGCATCGTGGATGGCCTGCGCCTCTGGCAGCGCGGCGCCGCTCACGCCGTCCGCCAGCACGGTGATGTCGGCCGCGCCGAAGCCCTGTTTGAGCAGCGCGTCGCGCATGAGTGTCACGTCGTTGCGCGGCGCCTGCAGCCACAGGGCCTGCGGCTGGTTGACGAGTTCGGAGACGCCGACGAGCAAGGCGCGCTGCGTGGCGAAGGCGAGGCTGCCGCAGGCGAGCAACCAGAGCACGAGCAATGCCTGCAGGAGGCGGAGTTGCCTTGCTCCTTCCCCCTTTGGGGGAAGGTTGGGATGGGGGCGGGCGGAGCGCCCACTGGATACGCCGCTTGCCCCCACCCCTGCCCTCCCCCAGCGGGGGAGGGAGAAATACGAACGCATGCCGCGCGTCATGGCGAACCTTGCGCCGGCCCGGCCGACTCCACCAGCGGCGACGCCGCCAGCACCGCCAGCGCATCCACCGGCTCCGGCACGCGCAGCCGCCACGCACCATTGCCACCAGGCCCACCCACCACGTCGGCCGAGATCGACTGCAGCAGCCTGTCGGCCTCGTCCATGCGCACGCCCTCTTTCCATCGCACGATCAGGTCCGCGCGCGCCGGCGCGGGCTCCGTCGGCACCGCGCGGAAGCGCACCTCGTCGTCTTCCGCCGCATCGCGTGCGCCGGGCAGCCCGAGGTACTGGATCACCACGCACAGCGCCAGCACCGCGACGGCCGGCCGCGCCCAGCCTTCGGCGCCGACCCAGCGCCGGATGCTGCCCCACCAGCCGCCTTCGGGCCGCTCCTGCGGCCGCGCACGCGATGACGAAGGCGACGAAGCGGCGGCTTCGTTCACAGGCGGCGCCAGCGCGCGGCCCAGCTGCAAACCTGCGTTGCGATACAGCGCCTGGTAGTCGGCGCGCGGGTCCTGCGTTCCGAGCGGCGTGCCCGACAGCACCTGGAATGCGCCCTCCCCCACGCTGCGCAATGCGATGCGCCCCGGCTCCGGCGCGATGGCCGGCGACGCATGCGCGGCCCACTCGTCGTGCACCGCGCGGATCGCCGCGAGCCGCGTGGCCGACACCTCGCCGAGCACGCGCGCGCACAGTTGCGGGCTGGGTTCGAGCGTGAGCACGTTCCATGTCTGGATCACGCCGAACATCGGCTCGAAAGGCTCGTCCTCGGGCTCCAGCAGCACGTCGAATGCAGAAGCCCAGTCGGCCTCGCCGGCGGCCATCCAGCCCTGCCAGAGCTCACCGTGGATGCAGCGGTCGAGCAGCACGCCGAGCAGCCGGCCCTCGTGCACCACGCTGACGAGCCGCCCCGGCGCCCAGCGGGCCGGGAAGGCGCGCAGCGCGACCGCCTCGCGGCGGCGTGCCAGTTCGGCCAGCGGCAGCAGCAGGTCGGAAGGAACGGGCGCGCGCGCGGGTTCGGCCTTGCCTGCGGGCGCAGAACCCGGCATGGCCACGACCGCGAGGCCGGGCTCTTCGTCCGCGCCGTCCTCGGGCACGGCGGAGCCGGTTTCGAGCGCGTTGCGGATCACGCTGAGCGGGGGCCAGAGTTCGGTGGGCATGGCGTCTTTTCCTGAATGGCTATGTCTTCAGGCGTAAGACGCTTCAGCACCGAGGATTTTGAAAACCTGCAGGATCGCGTCCATGTTGCCGGGCTCGATGGCGATGCCCAGCGTCTGCTGCAGCCAGCCGCCGAGCCGGGTCTTCGCATAGTCGGCGGTCATGCTCTCGCGCTTGTGCACCAGGCCCAGCCGGCCCGCGCGGTAGTGGTACGAGGCGATGGCATGGCGCGAGGCGATGCCCGAGAGCCCGCCGTCGGCCTCCTTGCCGAAGCCCTCGCACAGCAGGATGCGCTCGGGCTCGGGCAGCCCGGCGATGAAGGCGCGCGCTGCCGCCTGCACCGCCTGCGCGCTCAGGCCGTGTTCGGCGAGGCAGCCTTCGAGGTCTTCGCCCGCGCCCACTTCGTCTTCCAGCTGCGCCTCGGTGATCTGGTCGCCGATGGAGAGCTTGCGGCGAAAGGCGCTGGCGCGCGTGCAGTCGATCAGGTAGCGGCGGAAGTAAGCGCACAGCGCGAACGCGGTCGAAGGCGCGCTGTGGCCCGCGCGCTCTTGCGAATCGCCAGGGTCGGCGTCGAGCCGCAGCACCTTGACGTAGATGAACTGCGCCACCAGCTCCTGCCTGCCATCGCCCAGCACCTGCAGCTCGGGCGGGTTGCAGGCAGCGAGCGCCTCGCCCACGATGCGGTACATCGCGCCCATGTCGTCCGGGCACAGCGTCTGCCGGCGCCGCCAGAGGCGGACGAGTTCACTGCTCTCTGAAGACGACAGGGTTTCCTGCATGGAAAGTTCGGCACGCCCGGCCGGTCAGTCATCCACGCAGCTGCCTTCGGTGGGCACCAGGCACTGCGGCAGGTTCGCGCCCACCGGCCCGCCGCGCGTGCGGATGGCCGACGCAGAAGACGTGCCCGTCGCGGCCTGCGCCACGGCCAGGCCGCGCGGCAGCAGGATCCACAGCTGGCCGCGCTCCTTCATGCGGCGCGCGTTGGTCGCGGCCTGCTGGCCGTTGCCGAAGAAGTAGTCGGCGCGCACCGCGCCGCGAATGGCGCCGCCGGTGTCCTGCGCGATGGTCAGGCGCTGCATCGGCGCGCCGCTGCCCGGCGTGCGCGTGGAAACGAACACCGGATAGCCCAGCGGCGTGCTGCGCGGATCGACAGCGATCGAGCGCCCCGCCGACAGCGGCACGCCGAACGCGCCCACCGGCCCGCCGACCGGAGAGGTGGCCTCCTTGAAGAACACGTAGCTCGGGTCCTTGATGCCCGAACCCGCCACGGCGCCGGCCGCGCGCCGCCCCGGCACCACCACCGCGCCGCTGGCGACCGGCCGCGCGAGCGTGAAGCCGCGCGTGCGGATGGTGCTGCTGTCGACCGCGCCCACGTCGTCATCGTCGCCGTCGTCCAGCTGCAGTTCGATGGACGAGCCGCGCACCTTCACCGGGCTGCGCGGCTTGCCGTTGGCGGCCTGCGCCAGCGTCGGGCGGAAGGGCTGGCCGTTCTGCTCGGCGTAGGCCACGCGGATCAGCTCGCCGCTGGGCAGCTTGATGCGGCCCGAGCCCTGGATCTGCATCTCGTAGAGCGCGGTGGCGCTGCTCACGAAGGCCAGCACCTTGGCGTTGGGCGCGCCCTTGGTCTCTATTTCTTCGCGCGTGTAGTACGGCAGCAGCTGCTTGCCCTCGATGCGCAGACGCACGCGGCGGTCGATGGTGTCGCGCGAGACGCCCGACAGGTCCAGCGCGTAGAGGCCCGGCGCGCCCATGTCGCGCGTGCTCAGGCCGGTCTGCACGACCACGTTGCGGCCGTCCACCCGCGCGGCCACCGTGCCGTTGCCCGCGGGCAGCTTGCGCGCGTCGGCGAACAGCATGTCCTCCGGCTGGCCGTAGACCGGGTAGATGAAGGGCGCGCCGTACTGTCGGCTGCCCGCGATCTCGGGCTCGAAGTAGCCGGTGACCACGCCGTCGGGGCGGCGGTCGTCGTCGCGGATCTGGTAGGCCGAGAACTCGCCCTCGAAGAAGCCGCGAATGGCGTTGTTGTTCCTGCCGTCGACCTTGAGCGCGCGCTCGCACACCTCCTTCCATTCGGCGCCGCGACCTGTCAGCACCTTGCAGCTGCCGAGGAAGGCGGGCCAGCTTTCGGAGAAGTCGTCGCGCGACCAGCCCGGCACCGAGTCGAAGCCGACCGAGGTGTAGGTGGCGAGCTGGGTCGAGAAGGTACGCGCCTGGCCGGCCACGCTGGCACCGGTCGGCGGCGGCTGGCGCGAGGCGGCGGTGTCTGGCGCGGCGGGCGCCGCGGTGTCTGCGGCCGGCGGCGGCGCGGCGCACCCGGCCAGCGAGGCGATGGCGGCGGCGGCGCTCCAGCGCAGCAGCGTGGCGGTGAAGCCCGGGGTCGGGCGGGGCGGCGATGGCTTGTGCATGAAGGTCTCCTGGTCCGGAAAGGGGCGCCCTCGCGCGGAGGGCCGGCGCTCCACAGACGATTACTTCTCGACGATTTTGAAATTCGCGACGCCATAGACGTCGTTGCACGGCGCACCGGCGGGCGCGCACACCGGCTTGCCCAACAGCGGCGAAGGACCGCTGCCGCGCGTGGCCTCGAGGGCGGCCAGCACGGGCAGCGGGAACACGGGAAACACGCCGTCGTTCTGCACGCCGGCGGCGCTGAAGTCGCGCTCGTGCTCGCTCACGAGCACCGCGAACTGGTCGGTGCCGGGCGGCCCGCCCGCGTCCATCGGCCAGGAGGCGCGAGGCAGCGAGAGCGAACCGCCGGCGGTGATCTTGTTGTACTTGTCGAGCAGGTTCGGGAACAGCAGGAACATCTCGCCGCCGCTGGACAGCAGGAACACGTAGACGAAGCCTTCGCGCTTGCTGCGAACCTCGAACGCGAGACGGTCCTTGCCGACGGTGACCTCGGCCTTCTTCGGCGTGGCGGTCACGTCGAAGCCCGGCGCCGCGCCGGCGGCGAGCGACTGCAGCGAATCGAGCGGCGTGCGCGGAGCCGGCGGGGGCGGCGGCGGTGGTGGCGCGGGGGGCGGCGGAGCCTCGGCGACCTTGGTGTCGGGAAGCGGCGCGGGTGTCGGGGCGACGGCGACCTGCTGCTTTTCGTTGTTGTTGTTCATGTCGGCTTGCGTGCCGCCCGTGCGGCCCTGCAGGAACCACCAGCCGCCGCCAGCCACGGCCGCGAGGGCGACCACCGAGGCGATGGCGACGACGGTCTTGCCGCCGCCAGACGCAGCCGCAGGCGCAGGAGATGCCGGCGCCTTCGCATTGCCCGTCGTCTTGCCGGTGGACTTCGCGCTGCCGACGATGACAGTCGCCGCATCCGCGCCATTGCCACCACCTTGCTGAACGCGCGGCGGCTGCGTGCGCGGCACGGGCGCGATGGTGTGCCCTCCCGCGTCGAGATCGAGCGCCGCGCGCAGTTCCGCCATCGACTGCGGCCGCTGCTCGGGCCGCACGCCCAGGCCCGCGTCGATGGCCTCCAGCAGCCGCGGGCTGTAGCGCTGGCGCAGGATGTCGTTGCCCGCCAGCGGCACGTAGCTGTCGGACAGCAGCCGCGCCACCGATGGCGGCGGCGCCCGTCCGCACACCGCCACGTGCATCACCGCCGCGAGCGCATAGACGTCGGTCCAGGCGCCCTGCGACATGTCGGGCATCTCCGCGTACTGCTCGATGGGTGCGTAGCCCGGCTTGAGGATGACGGTGATCGCCTGCGTCTTGTCGGTGATCACGCGGCGCGCGGCGCCGAAGTCGAGCACCACCGGCCGGCCGGAGCCTTCGAGCAGGATGATGTTGTCGGGCGCGATGTCGCGGTGATAGCAATTGGCGTTGTGCATCACCGCCAGCGCCTGGGTGACGCCGTCCATGATGCGGATCAGCCATGCCTCGTCGACCCCGGCGGGAATGGCCACCAGCGCTTCCCTGAGCGTGTCGCCCTTGTAGAAGGGCATGACCATGTAGGTGGTGCCCTTTTCCTGCCAGAAGCGGTAGACCTTGAGCAGCGACGGATGGTCGAACTGCGCGAGCAGGCGGGCTTCGTTGATGAAGCTGCGCATGCCGAGGTCGAAGGTTTCCCTGTGCCGTTCGGACAGGGGGACGACGGTGCCGTCCTGCTGTCTGGTGGAGAGCGAGGTGGGGAGGTATTCCTTGATCGCCACCACGCGTTCGAGGGTGTGGTCCCAGGCTTCGTAGACGACGCCGAAGCCGCCTTGGCCTATGACTCGGGTGATTTCGAACTCTGCCAGGCGGCTGCCTACGGGGAGCAGGCCGGCGTCGGTGCTCCCCGTGGCGGGGCTGGTGACCGGGGTTGCGCCTGCGGTGATGACTGTGGCGGCCATGTCGCCGGTTGTTGTTGGCGGCTGGCCTGGCTTGGGGACTACGCGGGTGCGGTCGTCGTTGGAGTCGGTCATTGACTGGCTCCTTTGTCGAGGGTTTTCTTTCCGGGGCCGGGTCTCGCCCCGGCGGGCGACCTACTTTTCTTTGCTTCGCCAAAGAAACGTAGGCAAAAGAAAGGCGACCCCACTGTCTGCGACCCCTTCGCTGCGCTACGGGGCAACCTGCGGTGCTCGCGTTTCGCGGGGTCTCGCCCAAACTCGCTTCGCTCAGACAAGGGCGAGCCCTGATCCGCGAAACGCTGTGCTCCTCGGCGCAGCCAGAGGGGGGTGGAGACAACACGGGCCATCGCTGCGCTTGGCCCCCACGCGGCACAGCCGCTGCGCGGTTGTGCCGTTCGCGCCGAGCGAAGCGATGGCACGTTCGGTTTCCAATCCCTTCTGGCTGCGCCGAGGAGCGGAGCGTTTCGCGGATCAGGGCTCGCAGCTGTTTGAGCGAAGCGAGTTCTGCGAGACCCCGCGAAACGTGAGCACCGCAGGTTGCCCGTAGCGCAGCGAAGGGACGCAGACAGCAGGGTCGCCTTTCTTTTGCCTACGTTTCTTTGGCGAAGCAAAGAAAAGTAGGTCGGCCGCCGGGCCGAGACCCGGCCCCGGGAAGCAAGACAAGAAGAGGCCGTCATCTCACTCCTCCCCCGCAAAGCCGAGGAAAAGCACATCGAACTTCTCATCCAAAGGCAGGCCCTCACCAACCATCCGGACCCCAGCCTCATCAGCAGGATCGCCAAGCCAAAGAGAAGCCCCCGCCACAGGCAGCTCGAGCACCTCCACAAGCAGCTCGCGTCCAGCCTCGCCGCCAGCAGGAAAGAGCCTCTGCAGCACGGCATCGAACCGCACCGCATCCAGATCCCCCTCAAGCCCTTCCAACGCAGCCCGCACAGCCAACGCCCACCACTCCAGCGCGGCAGCCAGCGCCTCCCCCCGAAGCTCCGTCCGATGGTCCCCATCCAGCTCCACGGCCAGCGTGAAAGGAAAGTACCGCCCCACACCATCCACCGAAGGCATCAGCACCCCGATCCATCCACGCTCGCCGACAACCCGAGGCCCGAGCGCAAAGCACCAGATCGGCGCCTCCAGATACCGCTCGATCCAGTCGGCATGCCGGTCCTTCAAGCGCGCCAACCCGCGCTGCAGCCACTGGTCCCAAACAGAGCGAAACGCCTCGGGCAAGCGCCGATGCGCGAAGTCCCCCATCCCCGGCAACTTGCCGAACCACCCCGGCAGCGCCGCCGAGGCAAGGAGGGGAAAGAACGCCGCGCTCACAACCCCTCCGGACAAGAGAACTCGCGCAGTTCGCGCAAGCGGATCGGGTGCTGCACGCTGTTGGTCGTCACCTCGAACCGCGTCTTGCGCGCGCCGATCTGGAAGGTGATGAAGAACTTCTCCGGCGCATCGCCCGCTTCGAGCTGTCCGTCGTCGAGCGCTCGGAACAAGGCCCACGGCCCATCGACGGCTTCGCCCGAACTGCCCGTGGTCGAAGGCGGGCTCACCTGGATGCGCACCTGGTTGCTGCCCTTGGGCCCCGGCCACTGCACCGCCATTGGCACCACCGGGCCGTGCGCGTATTTCACGAGCTGGCCGTCGACGTCGAGGATGAACTGGGTGATGCCCGCGTCCATCTCCACCGGCTTGAAGTCCAGCCGCATCGACGGGCCCCTGCCGCCGCCGCGGAAGAAGATGTCCTTGATGCGCGCCGCGCGCTCGAACTGCGCGAGCGCCTGCGTGGTGATCGCGCCGCGCTCGGCCACGGGCTTGTAGCGCCAGGGCCGGGTGCTGGTGTCGACGAGTGCGGCCAGGCGCTTCTGGAAGAAGTCGTCCATCAGGCCGCCGGGGCCGAACATCTGGCCGAAGTCTTCGGGCAGCACGTCGCGCTTGCTGTTGCCCACGAACGGATAGCGGCCCGCGATGGCGCGCGCGCAGAACTCGGCCACGGGGCGCAGGTCCTGGCTCAGGTTGCCGCGCTCGGCCGTCTGCGCCTGCGCGGCGCCGGACTGGCTCAGGTTCTCGACCATCGAGCGCACCGGCTCCGGCAGCCGGCCGGCGTCGGACTTGAGCTTGCCTGCCACGTCGCCGGGCGGCGGCGAGGTGCGGCCCTTCACCGCCGTGTCGACGGCCGTGAGGTACACGTACACCTCGTTGAAGAGCTTGAGCGCATCGTCGATGGGCGCGGGCTGGTTGGGCCCGCCGGCGGTGACGAGGCGGCGCAGCGGCTCGAAGCGGTCGTCCACGATGCTCTCGATGCGCTTGCCCGCTGGCACCTGCCTGCCGGGGTCGCCGCCGAACAGGTCCTCCAGGCCCTTGCGCGTGTTGCGCACGGTTTCAGTGGCCTTGCTCACCACGTCCTTGCCGGCGTCGCCCTGCGGGATCAGCGTGGTTTCCTTGACCACGGCGCGCAGGAAGTTGGAAAGCGGCGAGCCCACGCCCGAGAGGATGCGCGCGGTCTCGATGTTCTTGTCCAGCCCGTTGGCGCGGATCAGGCGCACGTCGGAGAGCAGCGCTTCCCATTGCTTGACGTATTCCTCGAGGTAGAGGCGGCGCACGCGGTCGGTCAGCGCGCCGAGCGCGGCCACGTCGCGCAGGCGGTCGGCGGTGTTGCGGTCCTGCCCCAGCACCCACGGGTCTTCGTTGGCGAGCAGGCCGGTGAGCACCGTCACTTCGTTCTGGAAGCGCTTGTGATAGCCGTCGTAGGTGAACATGCCCGGCACGCCCTCGGTCAGCGGCTTGCCGCTGATGCGCTCGAACACCAGCGGACCCGAGGGGCCGGTGGCCGCCGCCACGCTGAAGGCCGGGATGTCCTTGGTGGCGCGCTGGCGCTTGAGGCGGCTGAACACGCGCTGCTCCAGCGGGTAGCTCGCGAGCACGGCGCGCACGCTGCGCACCAGGTTCTCGTCCATCTTCAGCGGCGAGCGCGGCGGCCCTTGCGCGATGAGCACGTCGAGCTGGTCTTCGAGCTGCTTGCGCTGGTCTTCGGGAATGCCCCGGTCGAGGTTGCGCGACCAGTCGAGCGTGATCCAGGCCTTCAGCGCCTCGGCGTCGAAGTGCTCGGGCTGGTAGAGCATCAGGTAGCTCTTGAGCGCCTCGTAGGTGTACTCGAGGTTGTCCTTCTGCGCGGTGCGCAGCTGGTCCTCGATGCGCTTGGCGATCTGCGGCAGGAAGGCGTCGTTGAGCGCGCGCTGGTGCGTGAGCATGGCGGCGGCGTCGAGCTTGTCGCCCTGGTAGAGGCCCAGCGTCATCGACAGCGGCTCGTCGCCCGCGCGGTTCTCGGGCGTCTTCCAGATGTCGCGCAGGCCCTGAAGCACGGGCGCGACTTCCACCAGGTTCTGCACCCGCGCGGGCAGCGCCGCCAGGTTCTGCCGGGCGGGCTCCACGCGGGCCTCGACCGACTTCAGGTAGTTCATGTTCTGCAGCGTGCTGTAGCCCCACGCAGCGAGCAGGCCGACGGTGACGAGCGTCATCGCCGTCACGCCGATCACGCGCAGCGTGTGGCGGCGGCGCTCCAGCTTCACGTCGGCGCCGGCCAGGCGCTGCTCGGGGAACACCACCTCGCGCAGCAGCGATGTGAGGAAGTAGCTGCGCCCGCTGCTCTTCTGCGGCGCGAGCATCGCGCGCTCGATGCCGAAGCTGCGCGCCAGGCTGCCCATCACGCGGTCGATCGGGCTGCCCTCCTGCGTGCCGCTGGTGAAGTACACGCCGCGCACCCACGGCGGCTGTGCAAAACGGGAGCCGGTGAACACCTGCTCCAGCAGGTCGGACAGCAGCGATCCGATGGAGCCGAACTGCGCCGGAAAACCGAAGATCGCCGCGCGGCGCGTGCCGTCGGTCTCGCGCTGCATGCGCGCGATGAGGCCGTCGTTCACGCGGTTGTGCAGCAGCGCGAATTCGCGGTTGAAGGCGGTGGAAAGCCCCTTCTCCTCGACCTGCAGGTTCTCTTCCGCCGGCAGCGTGAAGCCGAAGACCTGCGCGCGCTGCTCCTTGCCCAGGTCGTCGAAGTAGTCGGTGAAGCCGTAGAGCAGGTCGCTCTTGGTGACGAGCACGTACACCGGCAGCCGCGTGGTGAGCTTGCTGTCGAGCTCCAGCAGCCGCGCGCGGATCGACGCAGCGAGCTGGCTGCGCGCCTCCGGCCCCTGGCTCAGCAGGTCGGCCACGCTCACGGTCAGGAACACGCCGTTCAGCGGCCGGCGCGGGCGCGCCTTCTTCAGCAGGCCCAGGAAGCCTTCCCATGCGCTCTTGTCTTCCGACTGGTGGCTGTCCTGCGTGGTGTAGCGCCCGGCGGTGTCGATGAGCACCGCCTCGTCTGTGAACCACCAGTCGCAGTTGCGCGTGCCGCCCACGCCGCGGATGGCGCCGGGGCCGAACTTCTCGGCCAGCGGAAAGCTCAGGCCCGAGTTCACCAGCGCGGTGGTCTTGCCCGCGCCCGGCGCGCCGATGAACACGTACCACGGCAGGTCGTACAGATAGCTGCCGCCCGAGATGGAGAGCCAGTCGCGCCAGCCCGGCTTCTTGCCCGCGGCGTGCAGCCGCATCTGCTTGAGCGTGGCGACGGCTTCGCTGAAGCGGGTGTCGAGGATTTTCTGTTCGCCGTCGACAGGCGCGTCGGCGCGCGCGGCGGGCGCCTTCATGAGGCCGTCCGTCAGGTGGCGGCTCGCGCGGCGCGCGCGCCAGCGGCGGTACAGCGCGCGCAGCAGCACGGCCAGCACGATCACGCCGATGACGATGGCCCGGGTGAGTTCGCTCTCCAGCGGCGCGAGAGCGCCGATCTTCACCAGCGGGCCGATCCACCAGACCAGCAGCGCGACGACGATGAGCGCCAGCAGCGTGAGCAGCAGCGGGCTGAACAGGAAGCCGAAGATTTTCTTGATCATTTCGCCGCTCCGGCGTTGGCGGCCACGCGTTCGGGCTCGGTCAGCAGCACGATGTCGACGCGCCGGTTGCGCGCGCGGTTGGCCGGCGTGTCGTTGGCGGCCACGGGCTCGGCGTCGGCCTTGCCGTCCGAGCGCATGCGCGCGGGGTCGACCAGCGTGGAAAGCGCGCCCTTCACCGCGTCGGCACGCGCGGCCGACAGGTGCCAGTTGGACGGATAGCGCAGCGAGCGGATCGGCTGGTTGTCGGAGTGGCCGGTGATCAGCACCTCGCCCTTCACCTCGGCCAGCGCCTGGCCGATGCGGCGCAGCACCGGCAGCGACTGCGCCATCGGCTCGGCGCTGCCGGAGCCGAAGAAGGAGTCGCCGCGCAGCCGCACCACGCTGCGGTCGGCCTCGTCGGTCACCGTGACCAGGCCCTGCTTGATCTCGGGCTCCAGGAAGCGCGCCAGGCGTGGCGTCTTCGCGGGCAAGGCCGGCGGCGCGATCTGGATGTTGGGCGCGCGCAGGCTGGACACCGCGGCATAGGTGGTGTCGGAACGGTAGTTGAGCGTGAGCCGCAGCGCGAACCATGCCAGCGCCAGCAGCAGCGCGAAGCCCGCCGCGAACACCCACAGCGGCAGCGACTCGCGCAGCCGCACCGTGCCCGCGCCCTGCCCGCGCCAGTGCGGCGAAAGCTCGGGCTCGACCGGCGGGCGGTCTTTCGCGATCAGGTCGGCCAGGCGCTGGCGCACCGAGTCGAGCTGCGCGCGGCCGTTGTCGACCACGCGGTAGCGGCCCTCGAAGCCGAGCGCGAGCACGCTGTAGATCAGCTCCAGCAGCTGGCGGTGCGTGGGCACGTCCTGCGCGAGCTTGGCCAGCAGCTGGAACACCTTCTCGCCGCCCCAGGTCTCGTTGTGGAACTGCACCAGCAGGCTCTGCTTGTTCCAGCCGGCCTGCACGCCCCAGGGCGTGTTGGCCACGGCCTCGTCGAGCGCTGTGCACAGCACGTAGCGCGCCGCCAGCACCGACTCGTTGCTCACGCCGGCGCGGCGCGCATTGGCGTCGAACTGGTTCACCGCGTCGGCGGTGGAAGCGCGCAGCGCCGGCACGCTGGGCGGCTGTGCGAGGTTGCGCAGTTTGCCGATCAGCACCAGCAGCTTGCCGGCGGCCGACACCAGCGGATTGAGCAGCCCCAGCTCGCCGACCTCGGCCGCGGGCGTCGGGTCCGCGCCGCCGAAGAACGGCGCCGGTGCCGGCGCGCTCGGTGCGCCGCCGGGCGTGCGCGGCTTGGGCTTGATGACCGTGCGCTCGGATTCGAACGCCGCGAAGGGGTCTGGATTGGTCATGCGCGTATTGCCCAGAAAGCGAGATCGAGGCCGGGGAAGTCGCCCGCGATGTGCATCGCGATGCCGCCCGACTGCTCGAGCTGCCGCCACAGGTCGCTGTTGCGTGTTTCGAGTTCGAAGTAGTTGGCGCCCGCGTGGAACGGAATCTGGCGCGGCGCGACCGGCATCGGCGTGAGCGTGACGCCAGGCAGCGCGAGGTTCACCAGGTCGCGGATGCGCTCGACCGGGCCGATCTTGACCTGCGTCGGAAAGCGCGCGCGCAGCGCCTCGCTGGGCATGTGCGCGTTGACCGCGAGCACGAAGGTGGCGTTGCGCTGCAGCTCCACGTCGGTGACCACCGCCACTCGCACGCCGTGCTTGCGGTCGTGCAGGTCGATGCGGATGGCCGACTGCTCCAGCACCATCGACAGGCTGCGGCGCAGGTCGTCCATGACCGGGCGGAAGCTCATCGCCAGGTCGTCGTGGATGTAGGGGCCGAAGCGCGCCACGCGGCGCGAGTCGCGAAAGCTCGCCAGCTCTCCGGCCAGCCCGAGCGCCTGCTCGAAGAACTTCCGCGGATGCAGCATTGCGCTCTTCGCCAGGTGCGCGAACACCGCCTCGTTGCGGTTGACGGCCTGCAGCAGCATGAAGTCGGCGATCTCGGCCACGCCGCCGGTGCCGCCCTGCGTCATGCGGCCGGCCAGCGCCTCGCCGCGCTGGCGCAGCAGGCCCAGCAGCTCGTCGAGCCAGGCGCGGATCACCGCATGGCCCGCCACGTCGAGCAGCGGCGGCAGCATCGCGCGATCGAGCAGCACCTGGTTGTCGACGCGGCGCTCGAGCACGCGCGCGATGCCCAGCGTGGTCCAGGCGTCGGTGGCCTCGCCGGCGCGCATCAGCCGCGTGTGGAGCTGGCCCAGCTGCAGCATGGCGGTGCGCTCGCCGGCGGTGTTGGAGTCGGGCACCTCCGACTCGAGCACGCGGTGGCGCACCAGCTCCTCGTAGTCTTCGGCGTCGGCCTCGCGCGCGCCGGCGCGGCGCAGCGGCAGCGCGAGCACCACGGCCTCGTCGCGCATGCCCGAAGGGATGTCGATGGGCTCCGGCAGCGGATCGACCGCCGGCATGTCGAACACGGTGCCGTCGCCGAACACGCCCACCGCACGCACCAGCGCGAGCTTGCCGAGCGTGAGCGCGGCCGCGTCGATCTCCAGTTCGGCAAAGCCCCAGGCATAGGGCGTGGTCGTGCGCAGCAGCACATGCCGCGCATGGTCGGCATGGCGCTCGCTTTGCTGCAGGTGCTGAGGCTGCAGCAGCATCCCCTCGCTCCACACCACTTTTGTTCGCCAACTCATCCGCGCTCCGTCAACGGCAAGGGTGCCGGAAAAGAAGCACGGAGTTTCAGGCGCGGGAAGCGGCGGGCAAATCCGCCTTAAGGCCTAGGCTCGGGGGTTTGGTGGTACGGCGAAGGGACTAGGGCCTGTCTCAGCGATCCGGCGCGCGCAAGGTCTCGACCTGCTCCGCATAGATCTTCTCGATGCGCTGCAGCCGCTGCTGGCGCGCGGCCTCGTTGACCCACGACGCGGCCTTGGCGCGCTGCTTGCCCAGTTGGTACTCCAGCAGGGCTTCCGGCAGCAGCGCGGTGTCGTCGGCCCCGACGTAGCCGTAGGCCGCGCGCAGGTTCTTCAGCACCTCGCGCTCGGCATCGCCGCGCGGTCCCTTGGCCTTGCCGTAGCCGGTGAGGAAGGCTTGAAGGCGCGCCTGGAACTCTGGCGGGTAGCCGCGCCGCACCACCATCGGCGCGCCCGGCGGCGGCTCGGATTCCCACACCACCTGCAGCCGCTCGGCCTCGACCGGGAACTGCTGCCTGAAGCGCTCGAAGTCGGTGGTGTTGTTGGTGGCCACGTCGGCGTCGCCGTTGGCCACGGCCAGCGCGGTGGCCTGGTGGGTGCCGACGAACTCGCCGAGGAAGCGGGTTTCCATCTCGATGTTGTTCGGCAAGAAGAACTGGCTCTGCGGCACGATGAAGCCGGTGACAGAGCGGCTGTCGCCGCGCGCGAGCCGCCAGCGCTGCGGCTCGGCGAGCAGGCCGGCCAGCGTGTTGAAGGGCCCGGCCTTGCGCATCAGCAGCACCGCGCGGTGCTGCGGAATGCCGGGCTGCTTGGCGATCTGCGCCACCACCTTCATGCGCCGCTGCATCACGGCGTCGAGCGCCATCTTGGCCGACAGGAAGGCCATGTCGATCTCGTCGCGGCCGATGGCGCGGTCGAGTTCCTCGTACGAGGGCACGGAATAAGCGCTCACGGGCAGGCCGAGCGCGCGGCTCATGTCGGCGATCAGCGGCGTCCACAGCGCCCGCGACTCGACGGTGCCGCCCAGCGGCAGCACGCCGAAGCGCACCTCGCGCACCACGCCGGGCACGCCCTTGCCGGGAGCCGGCGGCGCCGCGGCGGCGCCCTGCGCCGTCGCCGCGGAAGGCATGGCCAGCAGCGCGGCCGACGCGGCGAACAGCAGCGTCGCGGCAAGGAAGCGCGAGGCCGGGCGGGACATCAGGGCGACACGTCCTTGAGCACGCCGACCTGCTCGGCGTAGCCGCCGTCGATGCGCTGCAGCCGGGCCTCGCGCGCGGCGTCGTTCACCCACTGCGCGGTCATGGCGTTCTGCCGGGCCAGTTGCCAGGCCAGCTTGGCGGCGGGCTGCAGCGAGCTGTTGTCGGCCGGCACGAAGCCGGCCAGGTCGTGCAGCGACTTGAGCACCAGCCGCTCGGTGTCGCCGCGCGGGCCCTTGGCGCGGCCATAGCTGGTCAGGAACACCTGCACGCGCTTGCGCAGCTCGGGCGGGTATTCGCGCCGCATCACGATCTGCGCATGCGGAATCAGGTCCGACTGCCACAGCACCTGCAGCCGGTCTGCCTCGGCCGGAAAGCGCTGCTTGAAGCGCTCGAAGTCGGCCGTGTTGTTGGTGGCCACGTCGGCCTCGCTGTTGGCCACGGCCAGCGCGGTGGCCTGGTGGGTGCCGACGATCTCGCTGAGGAATCGCGTCTCCATCGCGATGTGGTTCGGCAGGAAGAGCTGCAGCTGCGGCACGATGAAGCCCGACACCGACTGCTTCTCGCCGCGCGCCAGCCGCCAGCGCTCGGGCTGTGCCAGCAGGTCTTTCAGCGAATTGAAGGGCGGCGCCTTGCGCGACAGCAGCAGCGCGCGGTAGCCGGGCAGGCCGTCGTGGCGCACCACCTGCGCCACCACCTTCATGCGGCGCTGGGTCACGGCGTCCAGCGCCATCTTGCCGGACAGGAAGGCCATGTCGACCTCGTCGCGCTGGATGGCCTGCTCCAGCGCCTCGTACGAATTGACGGACAGCACGCTCACCGGCCGGTCGATGGCGCGGCTGAGTTCGGCCAGGAGCGGGTCCCAGTCGCTGCGCGACTCGAAGGCACCGCCCAGCGGCAGGATGCCGAAGCGCATGGGCGGCTCGCGCGCGGTGCCCTGGGCGCAGGCCAGCAGCGGCACGAGGCTTGCAAGCAGGGCCATGGCCGCTGCGCGCAGGGCAACTGGAAACAGGGCAGTAAGGCGCAATGAAACCAGCATTTTTTGACCGGATGGCATGGATGCGCCGACGCGCGGCGGGTCTGACTCGGGCTGTGCGGACGCCATTAAATAGCAATTGCGAGCAACTTTCGTGATGTTTTTCCTGCTTCCCTGTTCGCTCCGTCGCCCCTAAGCTCGGACCCCCATGCGTCCGAAGCCCTCATGAACTGGAACTTCCGCGTCCTTCGCGGGTTGGCCCGCCTCACTTTCGCGCAGCAGCTGATCCTGCTGGCGCTGGTGCCGGCGGCCCTGGCCACGCTGGCGGCCATCGCGGTGCTGACGCGCCAGCACCTGGGCAACCTCACCGAGCTGATGCGGGCCAATGCGCAGACGGTGGCGCTGCAGGTGGCCACGGTGGCGCAGGCCCCGCTGGCGCGCATGGACCGCCGCGCGCTGCAGCGCACCGCCCAGTCGGGCACCTACCAGCCGCATGTGCAGCAGGTGCAGATCTGGACCGAGGACGGCGAGATCGTCGCCAACTCCGAGACCACCGACCGCGCGCGCGGCGAGGGCCTGCAGGTGGTGGTGCCCATCGTCGGCGACGACGGCCGCCACAACGGCAAGGTGATGGTCGAGATCAGCCTGGGCGCGGTGCAGAGCGCGCGGCGCTCGGTCTGGCTCAACGTGACGCTGGTGCTGGCCTTCAGCCTGGTGGGCGTGGGCCTGGCCGGCTGGTGGGCGGCCCGGCGCATCAGCGAGCCGATCCGCGCGCTGGGCAAGGCGGTCGACCGGCTGGGCGCGGGCGAGGACGCGAGCGTGGTGGTCGAGGGCACGTCGGAGGTGCGCCACCTGCAGCACGGCTTCAACCAGGCCGCGCGCGCGCTGGCAGAAAGCCACCGGCTGCTGCAAAGCCGCATCAACGAGGCCACCGCCGAGCTGGCGCGCAAGAACCAGCAGCTGGAAGTGGCGAGCCAGGCCAAGACCCGCCTGCTGGCCGCCGCCAGCCACGACCTGCGCCAGCCGCTGCATGCGCTCACGCTGTTCTCCGACGGGCTGGCCAACGGCGAGACCGACCCGCTGAAGCTGCAGCGCATCGGCCACATCCGCGAGTGCGTGGATTCGCTGGACCGGCTGTTCTCGGAGCTGCTGAACCTGTCGCAGCTCGACGCCGGCGTGCTGCAGCCGCAGTGGGCCGACTTTCCGCTGGACCGGCTGTTCGACGAGATCAGCCGCAACTTCCGCCCGGTGGCCGAGCAGCAGGGGCTGCGGCTGGTGGTGCGCAAGACAGATGTCTGGGTGCGCTGCGACTACGTGATGCTCTCGCGCATCCTGAACAACCTGGTGTCGAACTCGCTGCGCCACACCATCGAGGGCGGCGTGCTCATCGGCGCGCGGCGGCGCGGCAAGGGCGTGCGCATCGACGTGGTCGACACCGGCGTGGGCATCGCGCCGCAGCACCAGGCGCGGGTGTTCGAGGAGTTCTACCAGGTCGAGCCCACCGGCCGGCAGGCGGCGCGCGGCGCGCGCGGCATGGGGCTGGGCCTGGCCACGGTGCAGCGGCTGGCCGACCTGCTGAACACGCGCGTCGAGCTCAGCTCGAAGCTGCACAAGGGCACCTGCGTGCGGGTGCTGGTGCGCTCGGCGCCGGCCGCGCTGCCGGCGCCGGCCCTGTCGGCCGCCCTGGCCGGCATCGAGGAGGAAGAAAGCCTGGCCAACGTGCGCATCCTGGTGATCGACGACGAGCGCACCATCCTCGAAGGCCTGGCCGTGGTGCTCGCCAACTGGGGCGCCGAGGTGCTGCCCGCGCAGACCCGCGCCGAGGCGCTGGCGCTGGCCGACGGCTGGGCGCAGCCGCCCGACGTGGTCATCAGCGACCTGCTGCTGCAGGGCGGCGACAACGGGCTGGACGTGATCGCCGCGCTGGAGCGCCACCCGCACGGTATCGGCCCCGGCACCGCTCGGCTGCTGGTGACGGGCGAGACCAAGCCCGACCGGCTGCGCGAGGTGGCGAACGCGGGCATCACGGTGCTTTACAAGCCGGTGTCGCCGCGCGTGCTGCGCCAGGCCATCCAGGCGCAGCGCGCGGCCGCGGCGGCGCTGCTGGCGGACGTCTGACGTGACGGCAAGCCCGGGGTAGGTGTCCGGGTAGTCCATCGGACATAGGCCGTGCGGCTGCCGCACAGTGAAATTCGTCACACGGGCAGGCCGCCGCGGGCCCTGACATAAGCCCTCCGCCTTATCGCAAGAAGCAGGGGCCGTCCTTACATTGGATCATCGCCCCTTGCTGCGGATGCAGTCCATGTTCGCTGTCGTGCCCCACATCTTTGCGCTGTTCCGAGGACGTCCAGGACGCCACGGAAAGCCGCGTGGGCGCGGGTCGATCCAAGCCGGGCTGGCGCTCGTGCTCGCATCGGCGACAGGGCTCGCGGCCGCCTCGAGCCTCACCGTGCTGATGGGCGACGACATTCCGGCGTCCTCGGAGTTCGTGCAGCAGTTGCGCGCCGACCAGGAACCCGGCAGCCGCTTCGACCTGGTGCGGCTGCCGTCCAGCGGGGCCGCGCCTCCTTCTTCCACAGCGGAACCGCAACTGTCGCTGGACGCCGGCACAGACCCCGAGCGCGCCGCCAACGCCGGCGTGCGCACCCGCGGCCTGCGCGGCGCATCGGCCGACGCCCCGCTGACGATGGCCATCGGCCCCGCCGCCGCGCGTGCGGCCATCGACCGGCCGGGCCAGGAGCCGCTGGTGCTCGCGATGCTGAGCCGGCTCGACTACGAGACGCTCAAGGCCGCGAGCCCTGCCGCCTTGCGGCGCGGCGACCGCCGCGTGGGCGTGCTGCTGCGCGACCCGGCCATGACCGACCAGCTCGCGCTGATGAGCGCGGTGCTGCCGCAGAAGCACCGCGTGGGCGTGGTGGCCACGCCCGAATCGGAGCCGCTGGTGCGCGAGCTTCAGCGCGCAGCGCAAGTGGCCAACCCGGCGTGGGACGTGCGCGTCGAATACGCGCCCGACGCCCGCTCGCTGGCCGCCGCGCTGCGCACCGTGGTGCCGCAGAGCGACGCGCTGATGGTGCTGCCCGACCTGATCGGAGACAACCAGGCGGCCACGCTGTCGGTGCTGCGCGCGGGCGCGGGCGCGGGCCTTCCGGTGTTCGGCACCAGCGAAGGGCTGGTGCGCTCGGGAGGCCTCGCGGCCGCGGTGTCGACGCCCTCGCAGCTCGCGCATCAGGCAAGGCTGCTCGGCCAGAAGGTGGCGGCCGCGAACGCGAACGGAAACAACAACAACGGCCCGCTGGTGGAAGCGGCAACGCCCGCCAGCGTGCGCATCAACGCCACCGTGGCACGCGGACTCGGCCTGCGTCTGCCGGAGGAACGGGAGCTGACCGAGCGAATCGCGGCGCCCCGATGAGCACCGCCGCGAGGCCCTCCGAAGGCACGCCGCAGGCCGTGGTGGTGGACGACGCCGCGCCGGAAGCGGTGCCCGCCGCCTTGCCGCCGCCGCACACCCTCATCGTGCGCGGCAACCTGCAGAACGACCTGTTCCGCCTCGGCGTGGTGCCCTGCGCGGCGGTGGCGCTGGCGCTCACCGGCTGGTTCACGCACAGCCGGCTGCAGACGCTGGAGGCCGCCTTCGACGCCGAAGGCCAGGCCGTGGCGCGGCAGGTGGCCGCCATGTCCGACCTGAGCCTGTACGCGGGCGACGTGCCCGCGCTGCAGAACGTGGCCAACGCCGCGCTGCGAGGCGGGCAGGTGACGCGGGTGGAAATCAGCAACAGCGCGGGCGTGTTCGTCACGGCCGGGCCCAAGACCAACTCGCTCGCGCGGCTGCGCATGTTCACCTCGCCGGTCACGCTGCGCGAGGCCTCGCGCGCCAGCGCCTTCGCGCCCGCGGGCTCCACCGCGGCGGGCGACACGCCCATCGGGCTGGTGCAGACCTTCCGCGACACCACCGCCTACACGCGCGAGCGCAGCCGCTCGCTCATTGCCGGCATCGGCATCGCGATGGTGGCGCTGATCGCGGCCTGGGCCTCGGTGCGCCACATGGCGCGCACGGTGGCGCGGCCGCTGCGGCGGGTGTCGCGCACCGTGGCCGCGCTGGAGGCCGGGCAGTTTGAGGTGCGCTGCGGCGTGGTCGAGGGCGGCACGCGCGGCACGCACGAGCTGGCGGTGCTGGCGCACGACATCGACCGCCTGGCCGAACGGCTGCAGCACAACCGCCAAGTCAGCGAGGAGCGCGTGCGCGAGGCCACCGCCGTGGCGCTGCAGCGCATGGCCGAGGCCGAACAGGCGGCGCTGTCGCGCGCGCGCTTCCTGGCCGCGGCGAGCCACGACCTGCGCCAGCCGCTGCATGCCATGGGCCTGTTCATCGACGGCCTGCTGCCGGGCGCCACGCCGGCGCAGCGCCCGGCCGTGCTGCGGCTGCAGGAGAGCACCGAGTTCATGGGCGTGCTGCTGGACGACCTGCTCGAGATTTCGCGGCTCGACGCGCAGGTGCTGACACCCGCGATCACCAAGGTCTCGCTGGCCGCGCTGTTCGACCAGATCGATGCGCAGCATGCCGCCACCGCGGCCGAGGCGCGCGTGCGCCTGCACTGGAGCGACCGGGGCCTGGCGGTGCGCACCGACGCGGCGATGCTGCGGCGCATCGTCGGCAACCTGGTGAGCAACGCGCTGCGCCATGCGCCCGACGGCGGCACCGTGCTGGTGGCCGCGCGGCGCTGCGCGGCGGGCGTTCGCATCGAGGTGCGCGACAACGGCGTGGGCATCGCGCCCATCCACCAGGGCCGCATCTTCGAAGAGTTCTACCAGGTGGCCAACACCGAGCGCGACCGCCGCCGAGGCTTCGGGCTGGGCCTGGCGATCTGCGCGCGCATCGCCACGCTGCTGGGCACGCGCATCACCGTGCGCTCGGCGCTGCAGGCCGGCAGCACCTTCGCCTTCACCCTGCCCGCCGCGCGCGCCGCCGACGCGGTGCAGCCCGAGCCGCCGCAGTTCGCGCCCACGCCGCTGGCCGGCCTGCGCTGCCTGGTGGTGGACGACGACCCGGCCATCCTCGACGGCAGCCGCACGCTGCTGGCGCAGTGGGGTTGCCAGGCCGAGTGCGTGACCACCGGCGCCGAGGCCATCGCACGGCTGGGCGGCGGCGACGTGCACTACGACGCGGTGCTGTGCGACCTGCAGCTGGCCGGCGACGACGACGGCGTGGACGTGCTCGACGCCGCCAAGCGCCTGCAGCCCGATGCGCTCGCGGTGCTGGTGTCGGGCGCGACCGGGCCCGAGGTGCTGCAGCGGCTGCGCCAGGGCGGCGTGATGCTGCTGACCAAGCCGGTGGCGCCGGCCAAGCTGCGCGCCCTGCTCACCACGCGGCGGCAGGTGCACGCGAGCTGAGCCGGGGCACAGCTCAGGCGGCTGCTTCGCCCTGCGAGAACTGCCGGCGGTACGCCATCGGCGACACCTTGAACGCCGACAGGAAATGCTTGCGCAGCGACACCGCCGAGCCGAAGCCCGCGCCGGTGGCCACGCGCTCGACCGGCTCGTCGGTGGTCTCCAGCAGCCGCTGCGCGAGCGCCAGGCGCTGGTTCTGCACCCACTGGCCCACCGTGGTGCCGGTGGATTCGCGAAAGCGCCGCGTGAAGTTGCGCCGGCTCATGAGCGCGCGGCGCGCGAGGTCGTCGAGCTCGTGCGGCTTGTCGAGATGTTTGCCGAGCCACTCCAGCAGCGGCGCGAGCCGGTCGCGCTCGCCGGTGGCGGGCACCGGCTGCTCGATGTACTGCGCCTGGCCGCCCTGCCGGTGCGGCGCCACCACCATGCGGCGCGCGGCGCGGTTGGCAGTCTCGGCGCCGTGGCGCACGCGCAGCAGGTGCAGGCAGCAGTCGATGCCAGCGGCCGTGCCGGCGGAAGTGAGCACGCTGCCGTCGTCCACGTACAGCACCTCGGGCTGCAGCCGCACCTTCGGATACTGCCTTGCGAAGGCCGGCGCCAGCTTCCAGTGCGTGGTGGCGGGCCGCCCGTCGAGCAGGCCCGCCTCGGCCAGCACGAAGGCGCCCAGGCACAGCCCCACCACCGTGGCGCCGCGCCGGTGCGCCGCCTGCAGCGCGCGGATCAGCGCGGGCGGTGCCGCCGCGCAGTCGTCGCGCCATGACGGCACCACCACGATGCGCGCATGGCGGATGGCTTCCAGCCCGTGTTCCACGCCCAGCGTGAAGCCCGCGTTGGTGCGCAGCGCGCCGGGCTCCGGCGCGCACACCCGCAGCCGGAAACGCGGCGCGCCGGTTTCGGTGCGGTCTTCGCCGAAGACCATGCAGGGCACGGACAGGTGGAAGGGGCTGATGCCGTCGAACGCGACGACGGCGATGGTTTCGGCGGCGGTGCTGGGCATGGCCCGATCTTATCGACGAATGGCTTTCGGGCCACTTTCCGGAAGCGGGCCGGGCACGAAGAATCGGGCCATCCCAAGCACAGCCACCCAAGGAGCCTCAATGACCGCCACCACCGCCCCGCGCCGCGCCCTCGTCGTGATCGACGTGCAGAACGAATACTTCGAAGGCGGCGGCCTGCCCATCGAGTACCCGCCCGTGCAGGACACGCTGCCCAACGTGACCGCCGCCATGGACGCCGCCCGCGCCGCCGGCACGCCCGTGGTGGTGGTACGCCACCATGCACCCAAGGGCGCGCCGGTGTTCCAGGCCGACAACCACAACGGCCAGCTGCACCCGGAGGTCGCGAAGCGCCCGCACGACCACCTCGTGACCAAGAGCCTGCCCAGCGTGTTCGCCGGCACCGACTTCGCCGACTGGATCGCCCGCAACGGCATCGACACGCTCAGCGTGGCCGGCTACATGACGCAGAACTGCGACGCCTCCACCGTGTACGAAGCCCTGCACCGCGGCCTGGCGGTCGAGTTCCTGTCGGACGCCAGCGGCGCCCTGCCCTACGAGAACGCGGCGGGCAAGGCGAGCGCCGAGGAGATCCACCGCGTCTTCAGCGTGGTGTTCCACAGCAACTTCGCGGCCGTGACCACCACCGCCGCGTGGATCTCCGCGCTGCGCGAGGGCCAGCCGCTGGCGAAGGACAACGTCGTCATGTCCAACCGCCGCGCGCGCGGCCTCTGAGCGGCGGCCTCAGAAGTCCGAGCAGCCGTTGCGCTTGTCGGTGTCGACGCAGCTCGAGAGGTTGGGCCGCGAACGCACGCGCGACCATTCGCGCGCCAGCACGTCGCCGCCCTGCGCGGCGCGGTCGCCGTCGAGCGGGCCGGTTGCGAAGCAGATCGGCGGCGGGCCCATGTTGCGGTCGTACAGCCAGGTGCTGGGCAGCTCGCGCACCACGTCGGGCAGCTGCAGGTTGGGCGCCGCGGTGACGAGCAGGTTGCCCGGCACCACGTTGACCGCATAGCCTTCCGCCGACGTGAACGTGCCGTTGATCGGGTACAGGCCCGGCAGGCTGCCCGGCAACGCCGGCGAACTCATGGTGCCGGCGAAGCCGCGCCCGGTGTCGCCCAGGATCAGCCCGCCAATGCCGTAGCTGAACAGCGGGTTCGGAAAGCCGAAGGGCCGGCTCGCGTCGCCGATGACCACCGTGGCCACCGGCTGCTGCGCATAGATGAAATGGTTGGCCCCGGCGGGAATGCTCACCGCGCACAGGCCCGAGTAGGCGCAGTGGTACAGGTTGGGGTAGATGCCCGAGCCCTGCAGGCCGCCGCGCGTCTCGCCCACCCAGGTGTCGGCCCACACGCGCCAGGGCGCGCCGGTGATGGTGTAGCCGCCCAGGTTCTGCAGGCGTGAACCCGCCACCAGGTCGGTGCCGTTGGTGCTGCTCACGTTGGTGCCCAACAGCAGGTCGCCGCTGAGCGTGCGAACGAACACGGTGTCCGCAGCCATCGAGGTGGCCGACGCCACCTGCGGCGCATTGCCAGCCGCATCGAAGCCGGTGACGGACACCGACCCCAGCTGCACCGTGTCGACATCGACATAGCGGAAGGCGCCCGCCGCGCCGCCACCCACGGTGGCCGCGCTGACGTTGTTTGCGGCCTGGTCGAGCAGCACGCTGCCGCCGGTGGAGCGCGCCATGAGCGTGCCGGCCGTGATGGGCGCGGCGGCGGTCTGCGTGATGCTGCCGCGCGAGAGCAGGCCGATCTTCGGCGCGGTGAGCGCGCCGCCGAGGTTGATGTTGCCGCCGCCCTCGTTCTGCAGCGTGAGCGCCGAGGACAGAGACAGCGGTCCCACCACGTCGATGTCCGCCGCATGCGCGTTGCTGCCCACCACGATGGTGGGCGCGTCGAGCCGGCCGAACTCGTCGGCCGACAGCGCGAAGCCGGTGGCCGCCGTGCCGCCCAGCGTGACCGGGTTGGCCGTGCGGTCCACCGCGTTGCCGCTGGCCGCGTCCACGCCGCCGGGGCGCAGGTTGAGCACCCCGCTCGCATGCACGTTGCCGCCGATGGCGATGGCGTCGCTCGTGCCGTCGTTGCTCGCGCGCAGCACCACGTCGCGGTTGCCGATCACCTGCGCGCCCTTGACGATGTTCACGCCCGTGCCGTTGGCCTGCGACTCGCCGGCGATGTCGATGTTGCCCACGCCCAGCGTCGTCACCAGCGCGTTGCCCGCCAGCAGCACGCCGCCCGACGATGCGTCCTGCGGACCGGGCGTGACGAGGCCGCGGATGCCGATGTTGCCGTCCACGCTGCGCAGCGTGGCGCCGTTGATCTCCACGCTCTGCACCGCCAGTTGCGACTGGCTGTAGGTGTAGCTCGCGCCCACGCCGAGGATGTCGATGTCGCCGCTGGTCGTGAGGATCTGGCTGGGCGTCGAGCCGCCCTGGATGCGCACGCCGTCGCCGTGCTGGCCCACGCCCGAGATCGACACGTCGCCGGTGCTGCTCTGGATGCTGATGCCCGTGAGGTCGACCGTGGCCTGCGTGTTGAAGATGGAGGCCGGCAGCGTGCGCCTGCCGCTGATCCGCACCGAGCCGCCGGGTCCGGCGTCGCCCAGCGCGGTGGTGCGGGTGTCGATGCTGGTGCCGTTCATCGTGATGGCCGGCGTGCTGCTGGCGCCGGCATCGGCGTTCATCGTCACGTTGCCGCCGTTGGTGTTGATGACGCCGTTGTAGTTGATGGCGCCGCCCTGCCCGCCCACGCCCGCGTTGAACACCACGTCGAGCGCGCCCGAGTTCGACTGGATGCTCGCGCCGCCGCTGGTGCCGATGCTGTGCGCCGCGTCGAGCTCGAAGGTCAGCGGCGCGGCGCCCTTGCTGCGCACGATGGACGCGCCGGCCGCGAAAGTGATGTTGCCGGCCGCCGGGTTGCCGCCGGTGCCGGTGGTGATGGTCACGCTGGTGCCGCCGTCCAGCGCGGCGTTGATGTCGCCGTCCTGCACGGTCGAATTGGCCAGCGGATCGAAGGGGTTGCCCGTGAGGCTGCCCGAGGCGGTGCCGTGCGCGATGGTCACGTCGTACGGGTCGATCACCCATGAGCCGGCGGTGCCCATCGGCGCCGAGGCGTCGACGCGCAGGCCCAGCAGCTCGAAGTGCGGCGCCGAGGTCTCGATGGTGCCGCCGTTGCCGCCCGCACTGCCGCCGCGCGCCGACAGGCTGCCATAGCCGCGCAGCGTGTCGCCCGCGATCACGCGCACCGTGCCGCCGTTGCCGCTGGCCGAATTCGCATCCGCGCGCAGGCTCGCCGATGCGTCGATGGCGATGGCGTTGCTGCCCCGGATGTCGATGGTGCCGGCCTGCCCGGCGCCGCCCGCGTCGATGGTGGTCAGGTCGCTGTACACGTCGCTCACCAGCACGTTGCGCCCGGTGACGGTGACCGTGCCGCCGGCGCCGGTGGTGCTGGAGGTGTCGATCAGCGCGTTGGTCGCGCCGGGCGGAAGGTCGCCGCGGCTGAGCACGCGCGCCACGGTCACGTCGCCGCCTCGGCCGTCGATCGACACGCTGCCGCCCTCGGCGCGCACCGTCTCGCCGGCCTCCATCGAAATGCTGACCGCCGAGGGCGCCTGCCCTTGCGTCACGCCCCCGTTGCGCACGCTGAAGCCCTGGCCGCCCGCGGTGCCCGCGATGGAAATGTCGCGCCCCTTGCCGGCCGTGATGCTGCCGCCGTTGATGGCCACGCCGTCGCCCGCGCCGTAGCCGACGCCGGTGCCGTTGTTGGCGGCCTGAGCGGAAGTCATGAAGGCGTCGCTCGCAGCAAGGCCCTGCAGGTTGGCGCCGGTGCCGTCGATGCCCACGCGCCCGCCGGCGTCGATGACCGCGCCGCGCAGCGTCACACCGGCCGTGACGGCCACCGTCACGTCAGGCGCCGACATGCTGCCGTCGGGCCCGTAGGGCGTCACTGTGCTGCCGTACACGGCGCCCGGGTCGTCGGTCGTCCAGCTGCGCGAGCTGCCGATCACGCTGACGTCGCCGCTGCCGGTGCGCAGCTGCGTCGCACCGCCTTCGGTGCCGGCCAGCAGCACGCCGTTGGCGCCGATGCCGCTCTGGCCGTCGATGGCGATGCCGCCGGCGCCGGTGCTCAGGCTGCTGCCGCGCACCTCCACGCCGTCGGAGCTGACGTAGTAGTCGGCCGTGCCGTTGGCCTGCCGGCTCGCGCCCTGCCCGCGCAGCACGATGACGCCGCTGCCTCCGCATCCGCCCGCGCCGGTGGCGCAGGTCGAGAGCGAACTGTCGGTGAGCGTGATCCCGGCCACGCCGCTGCTGTTGCCGCCGTCGTCGACGGACATGCCACCGACCGCGCGGCCGGTGTCGGCATTGCCCTGGCCGTAGAAGCGGATGCTGCCGCCGTTGGTGGCGATGCTCGCGTTGTCCATGCGGATGGCGCCGCCGATCTCGTTGGCGTCGGCATTGGCGTCGAAGTTGACCGCGAGCGCGCCGGCGGTCGACTGGATCGACGCGCCGCTGTTCATGGCGATGCCGTTGGCCGAATCCACCGTGAGGCGCGCGTCGCGGCCTTCGGACTTCAGGACCTGCACGCCGTCCTGGAACACCACGTCGGAGCTGCCCTCGGAGAGCGCCGTGCGCAGGTTGACGTCGGTCGCGCGGCCCAGCGTGG
The DNA here is from genome assembly GCF_022009635.1 of Variovorax paradoxus. Taxonomy (NCBI): domain Bacteria; kingdom Pseudomonadati; phylum Pseudomonadota; class Betaproteobacteria; order Burkholderiales; family Comamonadaceae; genus Variovorax; species Variovorax paradoxus. The sequence goes on along the minus strand of NZ_CP091716.1, from coordinate 1,117,393 downwards.
CGCCGATGGCCGATGCGCTGACGTGCGTGCCGTTGCCCAGGTCGGCGTAGCCGTTGGGGTCATAGGCGGCCGCGTTGCCGTCCACGTTCAGCGTGCCGCGCGCCAGCGCCGTCCAGCTGCCGTTGGCGCCGCCCGTGCCGCCCGCCGCGTCGATGCGCGCGGTGTCGGTCACTTCGAGCTGGTCGCCCGAGGTGGCGATGGCGCCGCCGTTGCCGCTGCCCGCGCCGCGCGCGGAAAGGCTGCCTGAGATGTGCGTGGAAGAAGCGTCGATGCCGATGCTGCCGCCGGTGCCGTTGGCGCCCGTGGCGTTGGCGGAGATGGCGGCGTCGGGCGCCATGCTCACCGCGCGCGAAGCCTGCACGGAAACCGTGCCGCCACCGCCGGTGCCGCTGGCGTCCACGCTGGCGCCGCTGGCCAGCCGGATGTAGTCGCCGCGCAGCGTCACCGAGCCGCCTGTGCTGCCCGAGGCACCCGCCTCGCTCGCGCCGGTGCCGGCGTCGATGGTGCCGCCTATCCGCACCTCGTTGTTGCCGCCGGGCGCACGGCTGGCGTCGAGCACGATCTCGCCGTTGCGGGTGGACAGCGAGCGCGCCTGGATCACGCCGGTCTGGCTCACCACCAGCTGGCGCGCGTCGACGTTCGCCGCCGCCATCAGCACCACGCGCCCGCCGTCGGCCGCGACCTTGCCGCTGTTCGCCAACTGCGCCACCGCCGTGGGGTCGGCGGCCTGCAGGTCGGCGAGCTTGAACTTGGTCTGGCCGTCGGCCGGAATGTTGAAGGTGGTGAGGCCGTCGCCGTCGAAGTCGAGGTTCAGCGTCACCTTGCTGGCCGACACCAGACCCACCGAGCCGCGCGCGACGTTGATCTCGCCCTCGTTGCGCACCACGCCGCCCAGCAGCGCCACCGTGCCGCCGGGCGAGGTTGTGGTGATCGACGCGCCGCCCTCCACCTTCACCTGGGCCATGCTGCCCTCGGGGCCGAAGAAGAGCAGCTGCTCGTTCCTGCCGATGGCCTTGTCCTCCGAGCCGGCGGGCATGAAGTTGCTGTTGGCGATGTCGAGCGTGGACGCCACCAGCCCGCCCACGTTCACCGATGCGCCCTTGCCGAAGACGATGCCGCTCGGGTTGATGAGGAACACGCTGCCGCCCGGCAGGTTCGGGTTGCCCGCGAGCGTGGTGCGCAGCGCGCCGTCGATGCGCGAGGCCTGGATGCTCATGCCGTCGCCCACCACGCGGTTCAGCAGCACGGCCGAGGTGCTCGGCTGCGAGATGCTGACCAGGCCGCCCGCGCCGATCGAGAAGCTCTGCCAGTTGACGATGCCGCGCTGCAGCGGCTGCACGATGTTCATCGTGCCGACGCCCTGCGTCATCGTGACGCCGCCGGCAATGGGCGTGAAGCCCGAGGGCAACACCTGGGCCATGGCCGGCGCGGCGCCCGCGCCCACACCCGCGCAGACGAGCGACAGCGCGAGCGGGCGCAACTGAAGCCGCCGTTGAGAAAACCGGTTGCGTTGCTTCATGGTCAGAACGCCTTGATGAGCTGCACGTACAGGCGCGGGTTGCGCCCGCCGCCGTCCGTCAGCGCGGGCGGCGTGCCGGCGCGCCAGGCCAGCGTCGCGTTGATCGAGAAATTGCCCGGGCGCGACCAGCTCAGGCCCACGCCGTAGCCGCGCAGGCTGTGGCTGTTGATGCCGTCGTAGGGCGTCGGGTTGCGCACGATCTTTCCGTGCGCGGCGTCGTAGAAGACGAAGGGCGTGAGTTCCTCGTTGAACGACCAGCGCCACTCCACGGTGCCGATCAGGCCCTGGTCCACCAGCAGTTCGCCCGAGGGGTAGGCACGCACGGCGCGCGCGCCGCCGAGCGCGAGTTTTTCCGAAGCGTCGAGGTTCTTGCTGGCCCACTGGCCGCCCAGCGACAGGTACAGCGAATGGCGCGGCACGATGGCCTGCAGGCGCGAGAACTGGAAGCTCAGCTTGGTGAAGCCGCCCTCGGTGTGGTGACCGGTGATGCCGCGGTCGAAGTCACGGCTCTCCGGATCGCGGATCGACAGGTTGCCGTGGTACAGCGTGCCCGAGCTGGCCCAGTAGCCGCCGCCCAGCAGCTCGTCGCGGCGCTCCCAGGTCCAGCCCAGGCTCAGGCCGTTGACGCGCTTCTTCGACGTGAAGTCGGCCGCGCGCAGCTCGTCGGTCAGGTCCTTCACGTCCACGCCCAGGCGCAGGAACAGGTTCTGCTGGCGCTGGCGGATCACCGGGTAGCTCAGCGAGAAGTCGAGCACGTCGGCGCGGCCGCGCGCGTCGAGGTCGACGAACTGCCCGCCCAGCTCGTAGCTCACGCGCGACAGACCCACGCCCGCGCGCAGCCCGCTGGTGCCGATGGGCGCCTCGTAGGCGATGCGGCCGAACTGCAGCGCGTTGCTGTCGGACACCATCAGGCGCATGTCCAGGTTGTCGCCGATGCCGAAGGGGCTGAGCCAGCGCGCGGTGCCGCCCACGCGGTAGCGGCCCGATTCCTTGGTGCCGTAGTTGTCGCCCTCGGCCGTGAAGGCCCAGCGCGGCGCGGGCGCCACCTCGACCGACAGGTCGGTGGTACCGGCCTGCGTGCCTTCCTGCAGGCCCGACGAGACCTTGATGCCGGGCTGGTCGGACAGCAGCAGCATCGCGCGTTCGTAGGCCGGCGCGCTGACGGCTTCGCCAGGCTGCAGCGGCGCAAGGAAGCCGCGCACGCGTGCTTCGGCGATGGGCGCATCGGGCGCGACGACGACGTCGACCTTGCCCAGGCGCCCTTCGATGACGCTGATCTCGACGATGCCGTCGCGCACGGTCTGCACGGGCACCACGGCTTGCGCGAGGAAGTAGCCGCGTTCCTTGTAGCGGGCGGTGATGGCCTTGGCGAGTTCTTCCAGGTCGGAAAGCGTGACCTCACGGCCGATGTAGGGCGAGGTGATGGTTTGCAGCTCTTCGTTGCTCAGCGCCTTGACGCCGTTGAGGCGCAGGTCGTTGAGCCTGAACGATGCGCCGGCGGGTTTCGGCGGTGCGGGCAGGCTTTGCGGTGCGACCGTGCCTGGTGCTTGTGCCAGGGGCCGATCGCAAGTGCCGCAGGGGTCTTGTGTGGAGAGCAGCGTGTCGGGTACGGCCTCTGCTGCGTGCGTGCGTTGGGTTGCCAGCAGCAGCGCCGCGCTCACCAGCGTCGCGGCTGCGAAGGCCGTAGGGGTCAGGGAGTGGCGGGCTTGCATCTCAGTGCTCTGAACGCTCGCGACGGCGGAGTGCCTTGCGCAGCGAAATAAAGGAGGAGCCCGAAGGGCGGGGGACATTCGCGGAGCAAGGTACCCCGTCGGCGTGAGCGCGCCCCGAACAAAGAACATCGAACAGGAACCAAGGCTTCATGTCGCCCCCCCCACCGTAAGACGCCAGTTGCCGATCAGGTTGAACGGCGCCCAGAAGAAGGGATGGGACATCTTGGGGTCCTTCAACACGGCAAGCTGCCCCGCCTGCATCGCCTTCTGTATGTCGCGGCCCTTGGCAAGCTCGCCGTAGAGCGTGCTCATGAGCACGGCCGTGGCGTCGTCGGACACCGGCCACAAAGACGCGATCAGGCTCGAGCTGCCGGCCGAGAGGAACGAGCGCGTGAAGCCCAGCACCTCGTCGCCCTGCGCGATGCGCCCCAGCCCCGACTCGCAGGCCGACAGCGTGACCAGCGCGGTGCTGTCCATCGGCATGCCGAGGATCTCGTGCGCCTCCAGGAAGTTCTGCTTGCCGCCCTCGTTGGCCAGCAGGATGCGCGAATACAGCGGATCGACCGCGTCCGCCTCCGCATGCGCGGCCACGTGCATCAGCGGCGAGCGCGCGGCCACCTCGCGGAACTGCGTCTTGGTGGCGGCGGCGCCCATGTACAGCGTATTGCGCGGGAACAGCTGAGCGAGCTGCTTCACCTCGGTCTCGGCGCCGGGCAGGTCGTACTTGTCCTCGATGCGCGGATTGCCGAAGGCGGTGAGCGATGCGTTCACGCGCGGCGTGCGCTGCGCGAGCTGCACCGCGATGCTGATCGACGGCGCCACCGCCACCGGGTGCGTCTCGATGACGTAGCGGCCGTCCAGCCGCAGCGCCTGGAACGGCAGGTAGTGCAGCGGCCCGTGCGGCACCACGATCAGCCGCTGCCCCGGCGCCAGGCCCAGCGGCCCGAGCAGCGCGGCGCCGAGCTTGTCGGCGTTGGTGATGGCGGTGCGGCGGCCGCGCACGATGGAGTTGCGGAAGGTCTCGACCAGCTCGTTCAGCTCGTCGCGCTTCACGGCCACGGTCTTCTCGGTAATGCTGTTCGCGCTCACCACCCACACCACCAGCCGGTCGGGCAGCGAGTGGAACTGCACCACGCGCTCGTCGGGCGCCAGCGTGGCCTGCAGCGCGGGCAGGTCGATGGTGCTGGCGGCCTGCTCGTTGATCTTCGCGCGGCCGCGCACGGCATCGAGCAGCGCGCGCGAGCGGCTGTGCTCGCTCACCTCGAAGGCCTGGCGCGCGTCCCCTGCGTCGCTGTAGACGGCCACGCCGCGCTCGAACACCGTCTGCAGGTCCGAGAACAGGCCCATCTTGAATTCTTCGCTGCGGAACTTCGCACGCACCTTGTCGACGTCGCCGAGCGCGCGGCCCACGGCCTCGGCGGCGGCCTGTTTCCGGCCCAGCGCCAGTTCGCTGCGGGCCACGCCGTCCCACGCCCAGAGGCGGTAGTACTCGGTGTCGGCGCCGACCTGGCGCGCGGTGAGCGCGCGGTAGGCATCGCGCGCCTCGGCCGGCTTGTTCTCGGCCAGCAGCAGACGGGCGCGCGTGCGGTCGAGTTGCGCGGTGAGCGGCGCGTCCTTCGGCGGCGCCATGGTGCCGAGCACCTCGCGCGCCCGCGCGGCATCGCCCGACTCGATCAGCGCATTGACCAGCGAGGCCTGCACCAGCGGCGCATAGCGCGACGAGCTGTTGGCCAGTGCCTCGTCATAGCTGAGCACCGCGCCGGAGAAATCGCCGCGGCGCGTGCGCACGTCGCCGATCACCTTATGCACCGGGCCGACCACCAGCTTCGGGTCGCGCGCCGGGTGGCGCAGCGCCTCGCGCGCGAACTCCTCGGCCTTCTCGAGCTGGCCCGAGTAGCTGTAGACGATGGCCAGGTCGCGGTTGGCCATGGCCATCAGGTTGGGGTCGTTGGTGGCGTTGGCCAGGTGCAGCGCCTTGCTCGCGGCGCGCACGCTCTGGCGGAACTCGCCGGCCTCGGCCAATGCCACGGCCTGGCTGCAGTACTGGTAACCCGAGAGCTTGACGTTGTCCTGCCCGTAGAGCACCGCGCCGTCGCGGGTCAGCGCGAGCAGGGTGTCGGTGTCGTCGAGGCGGGACTGCTCCATGCGGTCGGCGGCGGCTTCGGCGTTGGTCGGGGCCGGGGCGCGTTGCTGTTGCTGCTGTTGTTGCTGCGCCGATGCCGGGGAACCGAAGCCCGCTGCGAGCACGCCCGCAAGGCCCAGCGCCATCGCAAAGCCCGCACGACGACATGCGGGACGCTCCCATCCCCATCTGGAAAACCAAGCCATTGGACCCCCGCGTCGGGCCCATGCACCCGCTGCAAGCGGGCGGCCGGCGCCTCGGAAGTGGGCGCCGTTCAGGCCTCGGGGCGGAGTCTAGGAGCGGGTCTGTGCCGCGCCTATTCGCAATACGGTCTACGGCTAAAGAAATAACAGACGGCCAAAGCGCCAGTCATGCGCATTTGGTCACGCATCCCGCAAGAGGCATCAAAGGCGTCTCGGCATCGACACATGGATTTCCATAATCCGAGCAACCGAGCCCGCACGTCAATAGCAGGCCGTATCAGGGAGCTCCATGTCAAACCATCGTCGGGCGCTTGCGAGCGCCCGCGCATTCGCATGAAACGGCGCGTCGAAATCACGACCCCGTTGGGCGATGCGCTGAAGTTTCACCGCCTGGTTGGACGCGAAGCGCTCAGCCAGGTCCATGCGCTCGACCTCGATCTGCTGGCCAACAGCAACGCCATCGACGCCCGAGCGTTGCTCGGAAAGGGCGCGACCGTTTCGATGCAAACGGAGACCGGCAGGCGATACCTGGGCGGCATCGTCACCAGCTTCGGCCTTGCGCAAGAAGATGCCCGCCGGTCCTTCTACAAGATGCGGTTGCGCCCCTGGCTGTGGCTTGCAACCCGGCGCTCGGACTTCAGGGTGTTCCAGGAACGGACCGTCCCCGAGATCATCACGGCGGTGCTCGCACGCTACGGCTACCCGATGGAGCAGAAGCTCCGGCACAGCTACAGGGCCTGGAACTACTGCGTTCAATACGGCGAAGACGACTGCTCCTTCATTGCCCGCCTATGCGAACACGAGGGCATCCATTTCCACTTCCGGCACGAAGCCGATCGGCATGTGCTGGTCTTCGCCGACGACATCGCCGGCTCGCACGGCCCCTTGCCCGGCGGCGAGACCGTGCGCTACCACCCGCACGAACAATCCGGCATGACCGGAGGCCCGGAGCCCGGCGAGCGCATCCATGAATGGGAACTCGTCGAGGAAGTGCGCTCGGGCCGGCACTATCGCAGCCACTTCGATTTCGAGCACCCGGGAGCCGATCTGTCCTTCATGCGCCGGGCATCTCCCGGCCATGAACATGACGACCACGAGCTGTACGAGTGGCCCGGCAACCATGTGCGGCATGACGACGGCGAGACCTGTGCGCGCATCCGCAACGAGGAACAACTGAGCGGTCGCAGCCGCGCGAGAGGCCGCTCCAACCTGCGCGAGCTGGCTCCGGGCCACACGATGCGGCTCACCGGGCATCCGAGGGCCGACCAGAACCGGCAATACCTGCTGCTCGGCGTGAGCTACCACCTGCGGGAGAACCTGGAAGCCAGCGAGGGCACGGGCCATGCGGAAGGCTCTTTCCAGCGCTTCGCCTTCGACGCGCTGCCCACGAGCTGCGCATGGCGTCCGCCGCGAACCACGCCCAAGCCGCGCACGGACGGCCCCCAGACCGCGTTGGTGGTCGGGCCGGCAGGCGAGGAGATCTGGACCGACCGCTACGGACGCGTGAAGGTGCGGTTCCACTGGGACCGCCTCGGCCGGCACGACGAACATGCCAGCTGCTGGGTGCGCGTGTCGACATCCTGGGCCGGCGCCGCCTTCGGCGCGGCCGCGCTGCCGCGCATCGGGCAGGAAGTGATCGTCGATTTCCTCAATGGCGATCCGGACTTCCCGATCATCACGGGACGGGTGCACAACGCCGACGAGATGCCTGCATGGCAGTTGCCCGGCCAGGCGCATCTCTCGGGCATCCGCAGCCGCGAACCGGGCGGAGGCCGGAGCAATCATCTGGCGCTCGACGACACCAACGGCAAGGTGCAGGCGCAGCTCAGGAGCGACCACCAGAGTTCGAGCCTGGGCCTGGGGCACATAGCGCGCATCGAAGACACAGCGGGACGCAAGGAAGACCGGGGCCAGGGCTTCGAACTCCGCACGGACGGGCATGGCGCGATACGGGCCAGCGAGGGACTGCTCATCACCACCGAGGCGCGGGGGAACGCACAGGCGCACATCATCGACATGGGCGAGACCGTCGCCCGGCTTGCCGATGGGCAGGCCCTGCACGAGCGCCTTTCCAAGGCCGCCAGGGAGGCCAAGGCGCACGAAGCGGGCGACCAGGACACGGTTGCCATGGAACTGAAGGCTCAACACGACGAGATCAGGGGCAGCGGCGGCGACCCGGCACAAGGCGTGTTCCCCGAACTCCAGGCGCCACATCTGGTCCTTGCCAGCCCCGCGGGCATCCAGACTGCCGCCGAAGGCTCCACGCACATCGTCAGCGACGGGCACAACGCACTCACCAGCGGCGCCCATACCAGCGTCAGCGCGGGCAAGAGTTTTCTCGTATCCGCCAGGAGCGCCGTGCGCATGGTGGCTCTGGACAAAGGCATCCGCATGGCCGCCGCGGCGGCGGATATCGACATCTCGGCGCTCAAGCACTGCATCAACGTGCTGGCCAGGCTGAACATCAAGCTGGAGGCCGACCGGATCGCCATCACGGCCAGGGAAGAAGTGCTCATCAACGGCGGCTCGAGCTTCAGCCGCTGGAACTCGTCGGGAATCGAGCACGGCACCGATGGCCAGCGGCGTGAGCATGCGGCCACGCACAGCCTGGTCGGCCCGAAAAGCCTGCCGGTGCCACCCATGGATGCGCTCTTCCCCAACCTGGATCACGGGCCCTGCAAAGCCGACTACCAGCTCTTCAAGACCGACAACCGCCCCTTCGAGCACTACGCATACGAGATTCACGACCTTCACCGCGAGATGCTGGAAAGCGGCGACACCTCCAAGGCGGGGCAGACCCGGCGGGTCAACAGCGATGTATCGATTGGACTGAAAGGCTACAAGCAGATCACGCGCGAGAGCGAACGGATCACCGAGAGCTGGGAGTCCAGATTGAATGCCAAGGCCCGCGAGGTCGCTTTCCGGAATTTGCAGATATCGCGGGCCGCGCCGGCACAGGGCGGCGCTGAAGAAGCCGGGAGCGCGTAATGCCCATACCAGTCGTTGTCTGGGGCGTACTCGAACTGGTCGCCCTTGCCATCACGATCCATGAACTCGGGGAACTGGCCGAGGAACTGTATGACGGCGTCAAGAAATACGGGACGGACATCGAGAAGGCCAAGGAAGAGGTGCGCAAGGTCATCCAGAGCATCAAGGACGAGATCGCCCGGAAGATCGAAGACCGTGAGGAAGTCGCCATCCTGCTGGCGCTGGCCGCAGCCGATCCGCAGGGGCAGAACACCCGCAAGGCGACGGGACGCGGCGCGGGCGAGACCACCATCAACGCGGCCATCGAGCAGAAGATTCCGTTTCGCGACGCCATCTCGAAGGTGTGCGTGGCGGCCGACCGGATGCCCGTTCTGAGTCTTCGGCGAAAGAAAGGTGTGTCGATCAAGGACCTGCCTCATGCCAAGCGAAAAATCATTGAGGAACTGTTGGCGATGTCGGTCGAGCAACTGACCGATGTGGAGCTTGAGGAGTTCTTCGTCATCAAGCTCAAGCAGCTGGCGGTCAACCTGCTTTTCGAGTTCGTGGATGAGTGTCTGGATTGGGCCAGCCCGCTGAAATGTGAGGAGGCTTTCGGGCCACCGCCGAGCTATGACGATCATCCTGTGGAGGGAGTAACCCGGCTCAAGCGACTGGGCACGATCAATCCTTTCTATCCTTCGCCCTACCAGTACCGCAAAGGCGGCATCTCGGCCGACTTGGTGATTCAGGAGTATCGGCACCAGAAGCCGGACAAGGGCAATATCTTCGCCATCGTGGAGATCAAGTTTCCGGGGGATCGGATTGAGGCGAAGCAGTTGGATGCTTATCAGCGGATGCTTGATCGGGCTGCAAAGGTCAAGACTGAAAGGGCACCAATTCGGTTCCAGAACAAGCCTGTCAGCTCCGGCGGGCGGCTGTCACTGTTCCGATACCCGGAGGACATTGCAGTTCATGGTCACAAGGAGTCCGACAAACCAGCCGAGCATGACAAGAAAGAAGAATCCAAGCCGCAGAAGTCGGAGCACTCCAGTGGCAAGTCGCGGCATAGCAGGAAACGAGGTATTTGATGAGCACAGCGGAATTGTTCCTCGAGCCCGAGGAGATCGAGAAATTCATCCGTGAGAGCAAGATCGCTCCACAGTGGTTTTACGGCTATCCGGGTCGGGCACTGGGCATCTGCCCGTACGTGACCTTCTACATCTATCACCAGCCTCAGGATTACATGTCGGTGGCGAACAAGTTCATCGACATCTGGGAGCGCTTCGGTCGACTCGTCGATGAGCCCATCAAGAAGGTGTTCAAGTCACGCACGCAGGTGTGGCTCGATGCAGGGGATGCTCGGTTTCCGAAAGATCTGCGGGCTGAAGCGGAGCACCATCAAGAGGAGTTTGAGACTTACTATTTGATGGCGACGGACATGGAGTCGCCCGATGCTTCACCGCTATGGTCCTATGCCGCCCGTGTGGATCACGTGCCCCAGCAGTGCTACAGCACGCTCAAACTGATCTTCTGCTACGACTGGTATCAGGACGGCAATGAAACCAGGTGGAGCGACTTCGTGCGCGATTGCATCAGTTCGCTTCGGCCCGAACAGGCGTACATGGGATATGAGGTGGGAAACGGTGGCCTCGGCGTGATGGGGGCCTACGAGGCCGATGTGCTGGAACGCATATGTGCCGACTATTTCTACGGCCTGGACATTGATCATCCGTCGAGCATGGGGTTTCACTATCACGATGCCAGCAACGATGGATACGTGAACCCGTCTCGGCTTGGCGCGGGCCTTCGGCCGCCGACATGGTGCTTCATGCTTTCGCCGGTCTGGCAACGCAAGCTGGGCAAGCCCGAACACCAGATCCGTGTCGAACTGGCTGACCCGCGCATCAAAATCACGGCCGTGCCTTACCCGAGGAACGCACTCAACCCTGACGGCGCGAACGGTCTCTGGATCGAGCTGGGCGACCTCGATCTCTACCCGGTGGAAGACGGCGTGCCCGACGTGCTGGTCAAGGCCAATCGCCTGATCCGCCCGATCCGTTGCGACGACCTGAACCTCAACACCCTGGACGCCTGGGATGGCGATCCCAATCCACGGTTCGGGTATGACACGTCGCTGCGCTGGATGCGCCGCTTCGACGAAGACAGCGACTGGCCCAGCGCCGAGCAGCGCCGCAAGCCATCGCCTGATGAAGGTCGAGACCCCTCGGCCAGGTTGTCTTATGTCCCGGGCGGCGAACCCTGCCCGCAGGCCGGCTGGTGGTTCACCCTGGCGCAATCGGACAGCCGGCGCTACTTCGAGAAAGGCGAGGTCATGCCGATCATCAAGGGCAGCTCGTTCGGCGATACGTACTGGCAACGCCTGAACGATCCAGACAAGCCGGCCTGACGACAGTCACCGCCCGTCACGCAGGCACCGCGTCGATGTTCGCCCGGTCCCAGTGCCGGTGCTTGGCAATCGCCGCAATGAAGTCGTTCGCCACCTGCGTGGCGGCCGTGGTGTCGCCCATGTTGGTGACGGGCGTTGCCGCCACCACCACGCCGGCGGGCGCATCGGCCTGCGGCAGGTCGGCGGCGATGCCGAGTGTCGACAGCAGCCGCACGCCTTCGCCCACGGTGCAGATCGCCTTGCAGTGCTTGTAGGCCTCGAGCACGAAGTGCACCGCGTCGCCGATGCCGGCCATGGCCGCGGCGCTTTCGCTGCCCGCGGGCACCAGCACCGCGTCGAACATGACCGACGGGGTGTTGGCGAAGGTCATGTCGACATCGATCTGCCGCTTCGACGCGCTGGCCACGGTGCCCAGCCTCGGGCCCACGATCTTGCATTGGGCGCCGGCCTGTTCGAGCGCGTCGCGGATCGGCTTGAGCGAAGCCGAGTCGACGCCGTCGGCCACCAGGATCGCGATCTTGCGCGTGCGGATGGTGCCGTCGCCGGTGTCGGCCATGCTGAGCGCGGGCGACTCGTCGATGGGCAGCGTCATGCGGTGTTCGCGAAAGCCCGCGCGGCCTGCCGCCGCCTTGGCGTCGGGCTCGCCGATGCCCAGCGGCTCGGCCACGCGGCGCGCGAGTTTCTCGTCCACGTGCGCGAGGTTGTCGACCATGCGCTGGCGGATGGCGGGCACTTCGAGCTTCGACAGCTCGAAGCGGAAGGCCGCGATGATGTGTTCCTTCTCGGCCGCGCTCTGGCTGTTGAAGAACAGCCGCGCCTGCGTGAAGTGATCGTCGAAGGAGGCACTGCGGCGGCGCACCTTCGGCGGATCGATCTCTTCGGGGAACGACTGGAAGCCGTGGCTGCCGCCGTCCACGCGAAACTCGGCGCCGCTGCCCAGCGTGTTGGGCTCGTAGGCCACCTGGCCGCGCGCGATGGTCTGGCGGTGCATGCCGTCGCGCTGCATGTTGTGGAACGGGCACACGGCCTTGTTGATCGGCAGCTCGTGGAAGTTGGCGCCGCCCAGCCGCGAGATCTGCGTGTCGGTGTACGAGAACAGGCGCCCTTGCAGCAGCGGGTCGTTGCTGAAGTCGATGCCCGGCACCACGTGGCCCGGGTGGAAGGCCACCTGCTCGGTCTCGGCGAAGAAGTTGTCGGGGTTGCGGTTGAGCACCAGCTTGCCGATCTTCTGCACCGGCACCATCTCTTCGGGAATGAGCTTGGTGGGGTCGAGCAGGTCGAAGCCCAGCGAGTGTTCCTTGTCCTGCGGAATCATCTGCACGCCGAGTTCCCATTCGGGGAAGTCGCCGTTCTCGATGGCCTCCCACAGGTCGCGGCGGTGGAAGTCTGCGTCCTTGCCGGCGATCTTCTGAGCCTCGTCCCACACCAGGCCGTGGATGCCGAGCTTGGGCTTCCAGTGGAACTTGACGAAGTGGCTCTCGCCGCGGCTGTTGATGAAGCGAAAGGTGTGCACGCCGAAGCCTTCCATCATGCGAAGGCTGCGCGGAATGGCGCGGTCGCTCATGGCCCACATCAGCATGTGGGTGCTCTCGGGCATGAGCGAGGCGAAGTCCCAGAAGGTGTCGTGCGCGCTCGCGGCCTGCGGCATCTCGTGGTGCGGCTCGGGCTTGACGGCGTGGATGAGGTCGGGGAACTTCATCGCGTCCTGGATGAAGAACACCGGGATGTTGTTGCCCACGAGGTCGTAGTTGCCTTCGCGGGTGTAGAACTTGACGGCGAAGCCGCGCACGTCGCGCACCGTGTCGGCGGAGCCGCGCGAGCCGGCCACGGTCGAGAAGCGCACGAAAACGGGCGTCTTCTGGTCGGGGTCCTGGAGAAAGTCGGCGCAGGTGAACTGCGACATCGACTTGTAGACCTGGAAGTAGCCATGCGCGGCCGAACCGCGCGCATGCACCGCGCGCTCGGGGATTCGCTCGTGGTCGAAGTGGGTGATCTTCTCGCGCAGGATGAAATCTTCGAGCAGCGTGGGCCCGCGCACGCCCGCCTTCAGCGAGTTGTGGTTGTCGGGAATCTGCAGGCCCTGGTTGGTCGTGAGGGTCGGCGGATGCTCGACGGTGAAGCCTTCGAGCTGCTGCTGCTTGGCGTTGCTGCCGTCGCCCGCCTTGCTGGCGCTCGCGCGGCGGCCGGCCGCGGCCTTGTTCTGTGGCGTCATCGGGGATTTGCTGGAATCTTTCATGGGGAGGGCGCTCAGCCCATTTCGTTGTTGTCCAGGAACATGTCGAGCACGTTCACCAGGGCGATGAGGCAGATGCATCCGGCCACCGCGGCGACGGCCCACACGAGGATCTCGTCTCCCCAGGCACCGGTGAGCGAGTCGAACAGCGTTGAAAACTCCATGATTCCCTCCAAGGAACAAGTACTGGGGCGTAGACAGGGTGCGAACGGAGCACAAGGTTATGTTTGGCGCGCGCCGCGACCCGTAGTGGCGCCCCGCCCTACTCTGTGGGAGAACAAGTGCGCACGCGGTAGGAGCGCGCCGACAGCGCATCGCGGCGGCCTACGCGGGGTCGCGCATCCTGGATGCGTGGCCTTGCAACCCGCGTCGCATAGCATGGGCCGAAGGTGGCACCCATCGTGCTTGCCACCTCTTGGCCCGTGTCACCCCAGGGAAGAAAGAACTCCATGCAGATCAGGATCGGTTTCGACATCGAACTCGGCGTCACCGCCCCCACGGCGTTGATCTACATGCTGCAGGTGCATCCGTCGCGCGCCGGCGACTTGCAGGGCGGCGGCGAGCACCTCACCATCAGCCCGCCGCTGCCGACCGACCACTACGCGGACGCCTTCGGCAACCAGTGCGCGCGGGTGCACGTGCCGATGGGCGTGAGCAGCGTGCGGCTGCGCAACCATGCGACGGTGTACGACACCGGCTGGCCCGACGCCGTCGACTTCGGCGCGGCCGAGCACAGCGCCGCCGACCTGCCGGTGGAGACGCTGCCCTTCGTGCTGCCCAGCCGCTACTGCGAGGTCGACAGCGAGCTGCTGGCCTTCGCATGGGCCAACTTCTCCAGCGTGACGCCGGGCTGGTCGCGCGTGCAGGCCATCTGCGACTTCGTGCACCGGCACCTGCGCTTCGACTACCAGAACGCGCGCGCCACGCGCACCGCGCTGGAGGGTTTTCGCGAGCGCACGGGCGTGTGCCGCGACTTCGCGCACCTGGCGATCACGCTGTGCCGCTGCATGAACATTCCCGCCCGCTACGTGACGGGCTATCTGGGCGACATCGGCATTCCGCCGGTGCGCTATCCCATGGACTTCAGCGCCTGGTTCGAGGTGTACCTGGGCAACCGCTGGCACACCTTCGATGCGCGGCACAACACGCCGCGCATCGGGCGCGTGGTGATCGCGCGCGGACGCGACGCGGCGGACGTGCCGATCACGATGGTGTTCGGTGCGAACACGCTGCAGCGTTTCGATGTGACGACGGAAGAAGTGCTGCAGTAGGCCTTTGTCTTGCTCCTTCCCCCGCTGGGGGAAGGTTGGGATGGGGGCAGGCCTTCTATTGAGCGCCGCGCCGTTTTGAACGCCGTCGTGCCCCCACCCCGGCCCTCCCCCGGAAGGGGAGGGAGAAATACCTTATTTGCTGCTGTAGCCGAGCAGCTTCATCGCCGCGGCCAAGCCCTTGCGGCTGCGCTCCATGGCGGCCCACGGCTTGTTGCCGATTGCGAAGCGCTCGGCCGCGTTGCCGACATTCCACTGGTCGGCCGCCGTCACCACGGGCAGTTCTTCCCACGCGAGCGGCACGGAAACGCCGAGCCCCGGCCGCGAGCGCGCCGACCATGCGCTCACCGTGGTCGCGCCGAAACCGTTGCGCAGGTAGTCGACGAAGACCTTGCCCACGCGGTTGCGCGGACCGCTCTTGGCCACGAAGCGCGATGGAATGGTCTCGGCCAGATGCGCCACCACGGCCTGCGAGAAGCCCTTGACGGCGTCCCAGTCGTACTGGCGCCGCAGCGGCACCACCACGTGCAGCCCCTTGCCGCCGCTGGTCTTCAGGAACGAAGGCAGGCCCAGTTCGTCGAGCAGGGTGCGCACCAGCATGGCCGCCTCCTGGATCCGGGGCCAGGCGACGCCTTCGCCGGGGTCGAGGTCGAAGGTCATGCGGTCGGGCTTGCCGATGGCGCGCGAGGTGGCGTTCCAGGTGTGAAGCTCGATCACGTTCATCTGCGCGGCGCCCAGAAGGCCCGTCCGGGTGTCGATCTGCAGCAGCGGCTCGTGGCCGGGGTCGAGCGCGGGGTCGAGCAGGCGCACGCCGGGGATCTCGCGGTTCTGCACGTGCTTCTGGAAGAACAGCTCGCCGCCCACGCCCTCGGGCGCGCGCACCAGCGACACCGGCCGCCCGCGCAGGTGCGGCAGCATGAGCGTGGCCACGCTGTCGTAGTAGGCCGCGAGCTGGCCCTTGGTGATGCCGCTGTGCTTGTCGATCACGCGGTCGGCATGGGTGATCTTCTGGGCCATGGGCGCGGGTTTTCCTTTCTTCTTCGCTGGCGATGAAGCGTCGGCTTCGATCTCGCCAGCTTCCTTCGGCCGCTCGCGCCGGATGTCGCGCGCGGGCTTGTCGGCGCGCAGGCCCTGGAACACCGCCTGGCGCACCCGGTCTTCGCGCGTCCATTCGCCGAACGAGACCTCGGCCACGAGCGACGGCTTGACCCACTGCGCCTTGACGCCGCGCGGTTGCGGCGAGAACGGGCAGTCGTCGGTCGCCAGCCTGTCGAGCCTGGCCTTGATGTCGGCCAGGCGCTTCGCGTCGAAGCCGGTGCCGACGTTGCCGCAGTAGCGCAGCCGGCCGGTGGCCTCGTCGTGCACGCCCAGCAGCAAGGCACCGAAGCCGGCGCGCGCGCCCTTGGGCGCGGTGTAGCCGCCGATCACGAACTCCTGGCGCTGCTGGTTCTTGAGCTTGATCCAGTCGGGCGAGCGGCGCGGCACATAGGGCGAGCCCTTGCGCTTGCAGACGATGCCCTCGAAGCCGATGCGCGCGGACGACGCGAGCAGGTCGCGCGGCGCGGCATCGAAGGCCTCGCTCAGGCGCAGCGGCGCGGGCGGCTTCTTGCCGAGCAGCTTCGCGAGCCGCGCGCGGCGCTCCTCGACCGGCAGTTCGCGCAGGTCTTCGCCGTCTAGAAAGGGCGCGTCGAACAGCCAGTAGACGATGGCCGAGGTCGCGCCGCGGTCGAAGGCGTTCTGCAGCGCCTGGAAGTCGGGCGCGCCGTTCTCGCCTTCGACGGTGATCTCGCCGTCGAGCCATGCCGCGCCGGTGGACAGTTTCGCGAGCGCCTCGGCGAGCGCGGGCAGCTTCGCGGTCCAGTCGTGCCCGTTGCGGGTGAAGCAGCGGACCTTGCCTTTGTCGATGCGCGCGAGCAGGCGGTAGCCGTCGAACTTGAGCTCGTAGAGCCAGTCGCCGGGCGATGCGGGCGGAGACGCCGCCAGGGTGGCAAGCTGGGGCTGCAGGGTGGCGGGGAGCGCGACCTTCTTCGGTGCCTTTGCTTGTACCTTTGCGGGCGCCTTGGCCGGCATCTTTTTGGCAGGCTGCGCCACATCGTCCACGCCGCGCCCGCTCAGCACGCTCGCGGGCTGCTCTTCGAGTACGTCGTAGTCGTCGAGCGCGCGCGCCTCGGCGTCGCGCTCCTTGATGAGCAGCCAGGGCTCGTGCGACTCATCGCCCTTGCCGTGCATGCGCACCAGCGTCCAGTGGCCGTGCAGCTTCTCGCCGCGCAGTTCGAACTTGAGCTTGCCCGCCGCGAGCGACTTGCGCGCGTCGCCATCGGGCAGCCAGTCGCCCCGGTCCCAGACGATGACGGTGCCCGCGCCGTACTGCTTCGGCGGGATGGTGCCTTCGAAGCCGGCATAGGAAATCGGATGGTCCTCGACATGCACCGCCATGCGCTTGACGGCCGGATCGAGGCACGGCCCCTTCGGCACGGCCCAGCTCTTGAGCGTGCCGTCGAGTTCGAGCCGGAAGTCGTAGTGCAGATGGCTCGCGTGGTGCTTCTGGATCACGAAGGACAGCACGCCCTTGCCCGCCCGGCCGCCGGTCTTGGGCTCGGGCGTGCGCGAGAAGTCGCGCTTGCCGTGGTAGCGCGCGAGTGCCTTGCGCGCCGTCGATGCCGTCGTGCCCATGACCGCCGTGCTCCGTCAGGCTGCCTTGCGGTGGCGCACCGGCGCCTTGCGCGCGGCCTTGGCGGCCGGCTTGCGCTTCTTCGCCGCGGCCTTGGGAGGAGGTGCCTCATCTTCTTCGTCTTCCTCATCGGCGGCCGCGGCCTTGGCCGTCTTGCCGCCCTTGCCACGCAGGCTGCGCTGCAGCAGCTCGGTCAGGTCGATGATCTTGGCGCCGCGGCCCTCGGTGGATTGCGATTCCTCGGGCTCGGGCTGAGTGACGGTCTCGGTCTGGCCGGCTTTCACCTTCTTGTCGACCAGCCGGAGGATCTCGTCCTTGAACTCGTCCTTGAATTCGTCGGGGTCCCAGTCGGTGCTCATGTCGTCGACCAGTTCCTTGGCCATCTTGAGTTCGCGCTCGCTCAGGCCGGCCTTCTTCGCGTCTTCGGAGGGCAGCGGCAGGTCGGTCCAGGGGCGGATGTCGGCGCCCCAGCGCAGCAGGTTGAGCACCAGGCCGGGGCCCGCGGGCACCAGCACTGCAAGATGCTGCTTGGTCTGGATGACGACGCGCGCCACGCCCACGCGCCCGCTGCGTTGCAGGGTCTCGCGCAGCAGCGCGTAAACCTTGGCGCCGCGATTGATGGGGGCCACGTAATAAGGCCGCTCGAGGTAGACGAAGGGAATGCCGTCGGCCGGCACGAAGGTCTCGATCTCGATGGTCTGCGTGGTCTTGGGGTAGGCGGCGGCAATTTCCTTGTCGCTGAGCACGACGTACTCGCCGTCTTCGTACTCGATGCCCTTGACGATCTGCTCGCGCGCTATTTCCTTGCCGGTCTTCTTGTTGATGCGCTTGTAGCCGACCGGGTCCATGGTGCGCTTGTCGAGCCAGTCGAAGTCGATGCCGTGGTCGGTGGTGGCCGAATACAGCGCGACCGGAATGTGGACCAGGCCGAAGCTGATCGCGCCCTTCCACAGGACGCGCGGCGCGGGGGCTTTCTTAGAGACTGGCATGGGCACACTCCTTCAGGCTTGGAATGTGCGCCGCCCGCCCGTGCGGGCGATGTAGGAGCGCGGCCCCAGCCGCCGTCAGGCCACGGCGCCGGCCACCGGGCCCAGTTGGCGCTCGCTGGGCCGCGCGAAGTAGAACCATTCGGCGCCCGGCAGCGCCAGCGCGTTGGGGAACACGATGAAGCCGTCTTCGGGTGCGCTCAGCAGGGTGCCGTCGTGCCGCATGCCGATGGGTTCGCCGCGCGCCACTTCGTCGAAGGTGGCCCAGTCGCGCACGAAGCTGTCGTCCTCGTGCAGGCGGTCGGTCACGCTGGCCAGCCGCAGCAGCCGGGGTGGCTGCGCCGGGCCGGCGGACAGCCCCGGCGGCAGCGCGGCCATGCCCAGCAGCGCGAGCGTGCGGCGAATGGCGCGCCAAGCCACCTCGGGCGCCTGCGGGTCCAGGTGCTGGCCGCATTCGAGCGTGACGCCGTAGCCGCCGCGGCTGCGGATGTATTCGTTGGTGCCCCGGCCGAAATCGATGGCGGCTTCGTCGGCCGGCGTGCCGCCCGCGCGCTGCGCGAGGCCCGCGGCGTAGATGTCGAGCCAGCCTTCCACCACGATGGGCGTGCCGATGTGCAGCGCGAGCTGGCCTTCCTCGAAGGAGCGGGCAAAGGGCTCCAGCGTGCCGGTGTTGTCGCGCGGGCCGATCATGGCGAAGGCCTCGCCCTCGCTCTGGAAGGAATGCAGGTCGAGCAACACCTCGTGGCGCGCGATCAGCGGAGCCAGCGCATTGGTCACGCGGGCTTCGTAGTCGGCGGGCGCTTCGGTGGGCCGGAACAGGCGATTCAGGTTGCGCTCGCCCTCGCGCTGCAGGCGCCGGCGCGCGAGCGGGTTGGCGACCGGCACCAGGGTCAGTTCGCCGCGCTGCAGGCGCAGCGTGCCGGCCTCCAGCTCGGCCAGGATGCGCTCGATGCCCAGCGTGCCGGAGATTTCGTCGCCATGCACACCGCCCAGCACGAGCAGGCGGGGACCGGGATTCAGCGAGGCGAAGGCATGGATGCGCAGGCTGTCGGTGGCTGCGCCGTCGAATGGATCGGAGGACATCCGGGGATTATTGCGGAGCCCTTTCCCTGCGCGCAAAGGCGCTACTCATTTCATAGCAGGATGCGGGCCATGGCCGCCTACAGGGGCTGCCTTGCCTGTCCTACCAGGCCGGACACGGGCGCGGCCCAGGCTCGGACTTCATCCAAGCGAAGGAGCTCACATGAACAAGAGCAGCAAGGCCGCGCCGCAGAAGCAGGACGCGGAAGGCGGCAAGACCAAGGTGGCGCAGGACGGTGAAAAAGCGCCGCGCCTGCCGCACGAGCACGATCAGTCCTCGGACAGCCAGCAGACCCGGGACGGCCATCCGCCCGAAGTGGGCCGCCAGGCCCATGAAGACGTGGAGCGCGGCCTGGTCGATACCGACCGCGGGCTGGAAGCCAACCGCGTCTACAAGAGCGGGAAGATCAGCCGCTGACCACGCCGGCCAGCTGCTTGCGCATGTCGCCGATGACGGCGCCGTAGTCCTTGGCATTGAAGATCGCGCTGCCCGCCACGAAGGTGTCGGCGCCGGCGGAGGCCACGCGCGCAATGTTGTCGACCTTGATGCCGCCGTCCACTTCGAGGCGAATGTCGCGGCCGCTCTGCTCGATGCGCTTGCGCGCCATCTCGATCTTGCGCAGGGCCGAGTCGATGAAGCTCTGGCCGCCGAAGCCGGGGTTCACGCTCATGATCAGGATCAGGTCGATGTCGTCGATGGCCCAGTCCAGCGCCTCCAGGCCCAGGCCCGGGTTGAACACCAGCCCGGCCTTGCAGCCGGCGGCCTTGATGGCCTGGATGCTGCGGTGCACGTGGGGCGAGGCGTCGGGGTGGAAGCTGATGTAGTCGGCGCCCGCCTGCGCGAAGGAGGCGGCCAGCGCGTCGACCGGCTGGATCATCAGGTGCACGTCGATCGGCACCGGGGTGCCGTCGGCGGTCTTGGCATAGGGCTTGAGCGCCTGGCAGATCATCGGGCCGAAGGTCAGGTTCGGCACGTAATGGTTGTCCATCACGTCGAAGTGGATCCAGTCGGCGCCGGCCGCGATCACGTCGGTCAGTTCTTTGCCGAGGTGCGCGAAGTCGGCGGACAGGATGGATGGCGCGATGCGGAACGGGGTGCTCATAACCCTGGATTCTCGCAGCCGGCGGAAGTCCGACCAAAGGCCTCCGTTACCATGCGCCCCATGTCACACAGCCCCTTCAGCGTACAGGTCGAACCGCGCTTCCTGGCCGACCAGTCGTCCGCCAAGGACAACATCTACACCTTTTCCTACACGGTGACGGTCACGAACACGGGTTCGGTGGCCGCCCAGCTGATCGCGCGCCACTGGCTGATCAACGACGCCTCGGGCCATGCCCAGGAAGTCAAGGGCCTGGGCGTGATCGGCCAGCAGCCGCTGCTGGCGCCCGGCGAATCCTTCCGTTACACGAGCGGCTGCCGCCTGCAGGCGCCCAGCGGCACGATGCACGGCAGTTTTTTCGTGGTGAGCGAGGAAGGCGAGCGCTTCGACGTTCCGATTCCCATGTTCGTGCTCGAAGCCGACATCGGCGGCGCCCCTGTCTCCCGCGTACTGCACTGAGCACGGCGCACCCTCTTCCCCTTTTCTCCCCCGCCCCCCGACATGGCTGCCGCATCGCGCGACTTGCAGGGGCTGCTTGCCGGCCTCGACCCGACGGCCGATGTGGCGCAGCGCCACATCTGGCTCATCAATATCTTCGACTGGCTGCGCGGCGACCGCGCCTCGCCCCAGGCGGCCATGGGCCGCGTGCAGCTGCTGCTGGACGCCATCGAGGCGCGGCCGGAGCTGCGCGAGCGCCTGCGCGCCTGGTGGCGCGCCTTCACGCAGTCGGTCGACCTGACCACGCTGCTGGCCGACTACGGCTTCGCGCCGCGCACCGCCTTCGCCAGCGAGCTGAGCGAGCGGCTGCGCCGCAAGATCCTGCCGGGCACGCCCGAGACTACCGACGCGTCGGACCTGTTCCGCATGGTGCTGCCCGGCGTGTTCGACGCCGGCTGGATCGCGCTGCTCGACGAGACGCAGCTCGCGCGCATCGGCGCGCTGCTGGCCGACGCCGCCATCGACGAGGACGGCGCCCCGCGCTGGCGCCACACGGTGATGGACGCCGTGACCTACTGCGCCAGCCAGGTGGTGGCCACCGGCTTTTCGCCCGAGCTGCGGCTGCGCATGAGCCCCGAGCTCGGCGCGGGGCGCCCGTTCCACGCGCTGATGGCCGACCTGGACGGCCTGCGCGAGCAGATGTTCGCGCAGCCGCGCGACGACCAGGCGCTGCAGGCCGCCTTCGTGGTGTTTCGCGACCGGCTCGACGCCTGCCGCGCCGTGACTTCGTCGGTCTACACGCACCTGGAGGACAACGGCATCTCGGTGGGTCTGGTGTTCCGGCTGCGCCAGTTGCGCGAGCGCGTGCTGCGCATCCGCGAACTGCTCGACTGCCTGATGTCGCCCAGCGCCGGGCCCAGCGTGGCTCGGCTGGTCGGCCGGCTGGTGCTGGCGGGCGGCGAGCGCAACAGCATCCGCGCGCTGATCGCCTCCAATTCGTCGATGCTGGCCGCCAAGGTGACCGAGCGCAGCGCCGAGACCGGCGAGCACTACATCACCCGCGACCGCGCCAGCTATGCGCGGATGGTGAAGAAGGCCGCCGGCGGCGGCGCGCTCACCTCCATCACGGTGCTGCTGAAGTTCGGCATCTACGCGCTGGGCCTGTCGGCCTTCTGGAGCGGGCTGGCAGCGGGCCTCATGTACGCGGCGAGCTTCGTCGCCATCCAGCTGCTGCACCTGACGCTGGCCACCAAGCAGCCCGCCATGACGGCGCCGGCGCTGGCGGCGCGGCTGCGCGACATCAAGTCGGACGGGGCGGTGGACGGCTTCGTCGACGAGGTGGCCAACCTGGTGCGCTCGCAGGTGGCGGCGGTGCTGGGCAACGTGCTGGTGGTGGTGCCGGCGATGG
This sequence comes from Variovorax paradoxus, assembly GCF_022009635.1. Taxonomy (NCBI): domain Bacteria; kingdom Pseudomonadati; phylum Pseudomonadota; class Betaproteobacteria; order Burkholderiales; family Comamonadaceae; genus Variovorax; species Variovorax paradoxus. The sequence continues at coordinate 1,095,279 of NZ_CP091716.1, read as the reverse complement.
CGGCGGTGGCGCTGCTGATCCAGCTGGCGCTGGGCCGGCCGCTGCTCGACGCGGCGCATGCCTCGGCCACGCTGAATTCGCTGTCGCTGGCCGGGCCGACCGCGCTTTATGCGGCATTCACCGGCATCCTGCTGTTTTCGGCCAGCATCATCGCCGGATGGACAGAAAACGCCTTTGTCCTGCACAGACTGGACTCCGCCATGCGTTACAACCCTCGCATCGGCGCTTTTCTGGGTGCCGCACGGGCTCGCCGCTGGGCCGACTTCATGCGCACACACATCTCGGGCTTCGCCTCCAACATCTCGCTCGGCCTCATGCTCGGCCTCCTGCCCGCGTTCGCGGGTTTCTTCGGGCTCGGGCTGGATGTGCGCCACGTGACACTGTCGGCCGGGCAAATCGCCGCGGCCGCGGCGTCCACGGGCCTGGCGGTGCTGCAGCAGCCCGCGCTGTGGTGGGCGGTGGCGGCCATCCCGGTGATCGGCGCGCTCAATGTGAGCGTGAGTTTCTATTTCGCTTTCCGGCTGGCGCTGCGCGCGCACAGCGTGAGCCTCAGTGACCGCGCGCGCATCCGCAGCGCGATCTGGGCACGCTGGCGCAGCCGGCCGGTGAGCTTCTTCCTACCTGCATGAACCTGACGAGCTTCCTCAACGATCTGCTGGGCTTCTGGTCCGAATGGGTGCGCCCCTCGGCCGGCCTGCCCACCGTGCTGTGGTCGCTGCTGCTGGCGGCGGCCGCAGCCTCCGGCCACCTGGTGCAGCGCTACCTGGGGCTGCCCAAGGTGATCGGCTATTCGCTGGTGGGGGCTGTGGTGGGCTTTGCCGGCTTCGAGGGCGCGATCTGGCCGCTGCGCGGCATCAGCCTCTTTTTGCTGGAGCTGGGCGCGGCCGTGGTGCTGTTCGAGGCGGGCGGGCGGCTGCCGCTGCGCTGGTTCCGCCACAACCCGATGGTGTTGGTGCAGAGCCTGCTCGAAGCCACGCTCACCTACTTCGGCGTGTACTGGATCCTGACGCTGCTGGGCCTGCCCGAGCCGGTGGCCAACCCGATCGCGCTGATGGCCATCGTGGCCTCGCCGGCGGTGCTCAGCCGCGTGATCATCGACACCCGCGCCGCCGGCCCGGTGACCGAGCGCGCCATGACGCTGGCCACGCTCAACACCTTCTACGCACTGGCGCTGGGCTATGCGCAGGCCGGGCTGATCGAACGCGCGCCGCAAACCGTGCTGCAGCAGCTCTATCCGGTGGCCGTGGTGCTGGGCCTGTCGTTCGTGGTGGGCGGCATCATGGCGCTGGCGCTGCGCTCGGCGCTGCGGGTGATGAGCCCGACCAGCGAGAACACCTCGATCTTGCTTCTAGCCATCATCGCGGCGGGCGCCGCGCTCACCGCGCACATCGGCGGCTCTGCGCCGCTGGCCGCGCTGATCGGCGGCGTGCTGCTCAAGACGCTCAATCCCAAGCCCTGGGCCTGGCAACGCCAGCTCGGCACGGCGGCGTCGCTGCTGACCATGCTGATGTTCGTGCTGGTGTCGATCGTGGCCGCGCAGGCCGACTGGACCCTGCCGGTGGCCAGCGTGGTGGTGGCCGTGATCGGCGTGCGCCTGCTGACCAAGATCGCGGGCGTGGCCATTGCCAACCCCGGCAGCGGCGCGAGCTGGAAGCAGGCCTTCTGGGTCGGCTGCGCGATGTCGCCGCTGTCGTCGATCGCGCTGCTCATCGCCTCCAATTTCGCCACCGCCTCGCCCCTGCTGGGCACCATGATCACGCAGGTGGCCCTGCCCTCGATCCTGTTGATGGAAGTGGTGGGCGCGGTGCTCGCCACCGTGGCCATCCACGCGGTCGGAGAAAGTTCGGTGCCCTGGGCGCCCCAGGCCTTCAGCACCACCGAGGACACGCAGCGATGAGCAGCAGCAACAGCAACACCGCAGCCACCCCAGTCGATCCGGACAGCGACGACGTGCGCTCCGCCCCGCTGCCTGCGGACCCCGAGAGCCGCATGGTCAAGCTGGAGCCCTTCAACAAGTCGGAGGCGCTGTCGCTGGGCGTGGAGCTGGAACTGCAGCTCGTGAACACGCACGACTACGACCTCGCGCCCTACGCCGAAGACATGCTGCGCCTGATGGCCCAGACCCCGCTGCCCGGCAGCGTGGTGCCCGAGATGACCTCGAGCATGATCGAGATCTCGACCGACATCTGCCATTCGGCACAGGACGTGATCACGCAGCTCTCGCCCATCCGCGAGGCGCTGATCCGCAACGCCGACAAGCTCAACATCGCGGTGGTGGGCGGCGGCACGCACACGTTCCAGCAGTGGCACGAACGGCGCATCTACGACAAGCCGCGCTTTCGCGAGTTGTCGGAGCTGTACGGCTACCTGAGCAAGCAGTTCACCATCTTCGGCCAGCATGTGCACATCGGCTGCCCCGATGCCGACGCGGCCCTCTTGATGCTGCACCGCATGTCGCGCTACATACCGCACTTCATCGCGCTGTCGGCGTCTTCGCCCTTCGTGCAGGGGCAGGACACGCAGTTCGACTCCGCCCGGCTGAATTCGGTGTTCGCTTTCCCGCTGTCCGGCCGCGCGCCCTTCACGCTGAGCTGGAAGGAATTCGAGGCGTATTTCGAGCGCATGACCCGCACCGGCGTCGTGCGCAGCATGAAAGACTTCTACTGGGACATCCGCCCCAAGCCCGAGTTCGGCACCATCGAGATCCGCGTGTTCGACACGCCGCTCACCGTCGAGCGCGCCGCCGCGCTCGCGGGCTATGTGCAGTCGCTGGCCGCATGGTTCCTGCAGGAGCAGCCCTTCGAACCCACGGAAGACGACTACCTCGTCTACACCTACAACCGCTTCCAGGCCTGCCGCTTCGGCCTCGACGCGGTGTACGTCGACCCGGCCAGCGGCCAGCACATGCCGCTGCGCGACCACATCCTGATGACGATGACGCAGCTCGAATGGCACAGCGAGGCGCTCAACGCGACGCAGGCGCTGGGTGAACTGCGCACCAGCGTGGAAGCCAATCGCAACGATGCGCGGTGGCTGCGCGAGAAGCAGGGCAAGGAGCGGCTGCTGGCGGAGGTGGTGCGGCAGGCTGCGCTGCGGTTCAGGGGCGAGGCCTGAGGCAGCCTCCCTTGAGCAGTCACCCCGGCTGCTGAAGCGCGACCTGCGCCATCTTCCGCAGATAGTGGGCAAGCGGCGGTGTCGCCTTGTCCTTCACCTTGGCCAGATCGTCGTAGCGGCGCACGCGCAGCGACTCTTCGGCGAACGGCGCGCGCATGAAGGCTTCGGCTTCTTCCTGCGTGCAGGGGCCGCCCTGCAGCACCAGGCTGTGCTTCGAGGCCGGGGACAGGGTGTCCCAGTAACCCGCATCCAAGGCGCACAGGCAGCGCTTGGCCTCGACATGCAGGCGGATCGGTTCCAGCACGCCAGACGGAAACACGCCATGCAGGAAAGGCAGCGCAATGTACTGATGCAGGTCGTCGCGCGCCCGCGGTGCATCGGTCTTTTCCTGCTGCTCGTTGCCGGGGGCGAGCAGATGTCCCAGGTCGTGCAACAGCGCCGCCACCACGGTCTGCGTGCTCTCGCCGGCTTCTTCCGCCAGCGCCGCGCACTGCAGCGCGTGATCCAGCTGGCTCACGGCTTCGCGGCCGTATTGCCGCTGGCCGGGTCCGGCCAGCAGGCTCGCGATTTCGTCGAGCGTCAATGCCACGGGAACGCTCCTAGATCAGCAGCTTGCGGATGCGCGCCGACACCAGGTCGATCACGCTGACGCTGACAACGATGATGAGCATCACCGCGCAGGTCTCGGCGTACTGGAAGCCGCGGATGATTTCCCACAACACCACGCCGATGCCGCCCGCGCCCACCATGCCCACCACCGAGGCCGAGCGCACGTTCGACTCGAAGCGGTACAGCGCGTAGGAAATCCAGAGCGGCATCACCTGCGGCAGCACGCCGTACACGATCTCGTGCAGGGCGCTGGCGCCGGTGGAGCGGATGCCTTCCACCGGCTGGGGATCGATGGCCTCCACGGCCTCCGCGAAGAGCTTGGCCAGCACGCCGGTGGTGTGCACCCACAGAGCCAGCACGCCGGCGAAAGGCCCCAGGCCCACGGCCACCACGAACAGCATCGCGAACACCATCTCGTTGATGGCGCGGCAGCTGTCCATCAGCCGGCGCATCGGCTGGTAGACCCACCACGGCACGATGTTGGCCGAAGCCAGCAGCGCCAGCGGCACCGCGGTGACGACCGCCAGCACCGTGCCCCACAGGGCGATCTGCAGCGTGACCACCATCTCCTGCAGGTACATGCGCCAGTGCGTGAAGTTCGGCGGAAAGAACTCGGCGGCGTAGGTCGCCATGTTGCCGCTGTCGCGCCACAGGTCGAGCGGCCGCATGTCGGCGCCGTTCCAGGAGGCGGCCAGGACGATCAGCAGTGCGGCCCACGACAGCTGCCACGCGAGGTTGCGCTTGGGGGCCGCCGAGGCTGGCGGCATGCGGGGAATCTGAACCGTGGGTTGCATGTCAGGCGATCGGCGTGCGGGCGGCGGGTGCTCAGTTCAGCGCGGCCAGCTTCTTGTCGATGTCGGCGAGCTTCGCCTTCTTGTCGGCGTCGCTCAGCACGGTGTCGGCTTCGATCTTGGTGCGCTGGCCGAACAGGTCGATCTGGCGGATCGGCAGGAGCTGCTTGTCGCTCGATTCCTTGAAGCCCGAGAGCTTGGAAATCTTCATGACGATTTCCTTCTCGCGCGCATCGGTCTTGGCGTAGTTGAAGAAGAAGTTGCGCAGCTTCGCCTTGGTCGCCTCGGGCAGGTCCTTGCGCATGACCAGCGGGTCGAGCGGAATCAGCGGCGAGGTCCAGACGATCTTGATGTCCTTGAACTTCTCGGGGAAGCGCTCCTTGACCTTCTCCAGGTTCTCGCTGTTGTTGGTGGCCACGTCGACCTGCTTGTTGGCCACGGCCAGCGCGTTGGTCTCGTGGTTGGCGCTGCGCGTGATCTTGAAGATGGTCTTGGCGTCCACCTTGTTCTGCGCGAAGACGTAGAAGCCGGGCACGAGGTAGCCCGAGGTGGAGTTCGGGTCGCCGTTGCCGAAGCTCAGGTTCTTCGCGTTCTTGAGCACGTCGTCGAGCGTGTTGAGCGGGCTCTCGCGGTTCACGATCAGGTGCGAGTAGTAGCCCTGCGTGCCGTCGGCATTGACCATCTGCGCGAACACTTCGCCGCTGGCGCGGTCCACGGCTTCCATGGCCGACTTGTTGCCGAACCAGCCGAGCTGCACCTTGTTGAAGCGCATGGCTTCGATGATGCCGGCGTAGTCGGGCGCGAAGAAGGCCGTGACCTTCAGGCCGGTCTGCTTGCTCATGTCGTCGATCAGCGGCTGCCAGTCGCCCTTGAGGTTCTGCGTCGCCTCCGTGGAGATGATGCCGAAGTTGATGGCGTCCTGCGCCTGTGCGGCGGCGGTCATGCCCAGGCCGATGGCCAGGGCGGCGAGAAGTTTCTTGATCATGGATGACTCCGAGGTGGAATGACGGAAGGAAAAACAGGGACGAAAGAAGTGCGGCTCAGGCGACCTGCACCGGAAGCTGCGCCCAGGGCCCGGCGACCGGCTGCGCGGGCGCGGGCACGACGGCGGTGCCCTCCGGCCGCAACAGCTCTTCGGCCTGCACGCCGTACAGCTCGCGCAGCAGCTCGGGCGTGAGCGCGGACGACGGGCCGTCGAACACGACCTGGCCCTGGTTGAGCGCCACCACGCGCGGGCAGTACTTCATCGCGATGTCGACCTGATGCAGCGAGACGATGACGGTGCAGCCGTCTTCGCGGTTGATGCGCGCCAGGATCTCCATGACCTTGCGCGACGACTCCGGATCGAGCGAGGCGATGGGCTCGTCGGCCAGCACCACCTTGGCGCCCTGCACCAGCGTGCGCGCGATGGCGGCGCGCTGCTGCTGGCCGCCCGACAGGGTGGAGGCGCGTTGCGCGTAGCAGTCGGCAATGCCCACGCGAGCGAGCGCTTCCAGCGCCAGCGCACGCTCCTGTGCGGTGAAGAGGCGCATCCAGCTGCGCCACCACGGCATGCGATGCAGCGAACCCACGAGCACATTGACCAGCACCGGCAGCCTGGCCACGAGATTGAATTGCTGGAACACGAAGCCGACCTGCGAGCGCACCTTGCGGATGTCGCGGTCGATGCGGCCGCCCTTCTGCACGCAGCGGCCGTCGATTTCCACCAGCGACTCCGAGCTGCCGTCGGCCGCGACCAGCCCGGCGATGTGCCGCAGCAGGGTCGACTTGCCGGAGCCCGACGCGCCGATGAGCGCGACCATGTCGCCGCGCGCCACGTCGATGTTGATGTCGCGCAACGCATGCCGGCCGTTGGCGAAGTGCTTGTTGAGCTGACGGATGCGCAGGAGGGTGTTCATGGCGGGCCTGAAGTCGTCTAGACAAATGCAGTTTCGGCAGCTCGTGTGACGAGGCGGAGACACTTCGGCGACGACGGAATGTCAGCCTGGTTGTGCCGGCCCGGGTCAGAGCACCCGGCGGCCTTCGCGCCAGACGCCGCGCACCACCGGATGCCTTGCTCCGTCGGACAGCGTGCACACACGCACCTGCACCAGGTCCGCGCGCAAGCCGCTCTCCAGCGCGCCGCGGTCGAGCAGGCGCGCGGCGCGCGCCGGCGTGCGCGTGACCATGGCCACGGCCTGCGGCAAGGTGACGATCTCTTCGTCCACCAGCCGCACCACCGCGCCCAGCAGGCTGCCCGGCACGTAGTCGGACGACAGGATGTCGAGCAGGCCGTGGCGCGCCAGTTCGGATGCGGCCACGTTGCCGGAGTGCGATCCGCCGCGCATCACGTTCGGCCCGCCCATGATGTTCGACAGACCCAGTCTTCGCGCCGCGCGCGCGGCATCCAGCGTGGTCGGGAACTCGGACATGCTGGCGCCTTCGGCATGGGCCTGCTCGACATGCGCCACCGTGGTGTCGTCATGGCTCGCCAGCGCGATGTCGTGGGTGCGGCAGTAGTCGACGAAATGCCGGCGGTGCGGCTGCGCGTATTCGGCCTGCAGCATGCCGGCCTGCGCCACGCGCTGCTCGAACTTGCTGTCGCTCCAGCCCTTCTTGCCGGTGTAGTAGATGCGTGCGAGTTCGATGTTCTCCCACTGGCGCTGGCCCGGCGTGTGGTCCATCAGCGAGATCATCGACAGCCGCGGGTGGCCGCGAAACGGCTCGAACAGCTCGACGGTGTTGGGCGCCGGCAGCTCGCAGCGCACGTGCAGGTGATGGTCGGCGCGCAGCAGGCCTTGCGCCGCGCAGGCATCGAGCGCGGCCAGCGTGGAGCCCCAGGTGCTGCCGCGCAGGCTCTCGGGGTCGGCCTCGCCCACGCCGAGCGCGTCGAACACCGTGGTGATGCCGGCGGCGGCCATCTCCGCGTCGTGCGCCAGCAATGCGGGCAGCGGTGCCCAATGCACCTTGGGGCGCGGCATCAGGTGGCGCTCGAAGTTGTCGGTGTGCACTTCGACCAGGCCGGGCAGCAGAAAGTCGCCGTCGAGGTCGATGGCGCCCTCGGCGGTGGGACCGCTGTCGATGGAGGCGATGCGACCGCCGGCCACCGACAGCGCGCCGGAGACCACTTCGTCCGCCAGCACCATGCGGGCGTTGGAGAACACCGTCGTCGCGCTCATGGCTGGCTCCTGAATTCGCCGACGTTGACCCGCCGCGTTGCCACCGCCGCGCCCACTTCCGCGTCGTGGAAGATGCCGACCGTGGCGGCGCCGCGTGCCGTGGCTTCGCGGATGAGCGCGATGACGGTGTCGGTGTTCGCCGCGTCGAGCGAGGCGGTGGGCTCGTCCAGCAGCAGCAGCGGCTTGGGCTTGATCATGTTGCGGGCGATGTTGATGCGCTGCTGTTCGCCGCCCGAGAAGGTGGCTGGCGGCAGGTGCCAGAGCCGTTCGGGGATGCGCAGGCGCGTGAGCCAGCGGCGTGCTTCCTCGCGCGCGGCCTCGATGCCGGCGGGGTCGTCGCCGGCGTCTTCGGCCAGCGGCTCGGCCACCACGTCGAGCGCGGCCACGCGCGGGATCACGCGCAGGAACTGGCTGACGTAGCCGATGGTGTCGCGGCGCAGCTGCACCAGCTCGCGCGGCGTTACCTCGGTCACGTCGACCGGGCCGGTGGCCGACTGCACGGTGATGCGGCCGGCGCTCGCGCGGTAGTTGGCATAGACCAGCTTGAGCAGCGTGCTCTTGCCGAGGCCGGAGGCGCCGTCGAGCACCACGCACTCGCCGGCGGACACGCTCAGGTCGACCTCGTCGAACACCGAAAGCTCGAGCTGGTTCTGGTGATGCAGCGTGAAGCGCTTGGCCACGCCCTGGAGTTGAAGCATTGGAAGCGTCATGGTTGCAGTACCGAGGAAACGAGCAGTTGCGTGTAGGCGTGTTGCGGGTCGTCCAGCACCTGGTCGGTGAGGCCGGCCTCGACCACGTGGCCGTTCTGCATCACGAGCATGCGGTGCGCGAGCAGGCGCGCCACCGCCAGGTCGTGCGTGACGACGATGGCCGCCAGCTGCATCTGCCGCGTGAGCTGGCGCAGCAGGTCGAGCAGGCGCGCCTGCACCGACACGTCCAGGCCCGAGGTGGGCTCGTCCATGAAGACCAGGCGCGGCTGCGTCACCAGGTTGCGCGCGATCTGCAGGCGCTGCCGCATGCCGCCGGAGAAGGTGCGCGGCGCGTCGTCGATGCGCGCTGGGTCGATCTCCACGCGCTGCAGCCATTCGGCGGCGGTGGCGCGCAGACGGCCGTAGTGGCGCTCGCCCAGGCCCATGAGCCGCTCGCCCACGTTGGCGCCGGCGGACACGTCCATGCGCAGGCCGTCGGCCGGGTTCTGGTGCACGAAGCCCCAGTCGGTGCGGGCCAGCAGGCGCTGCTGGGCCTCGGTCATGGCGAAAACTTCCTGCAGGCCGCCGCCGCGCACCTGGAACTCGACGCTGCCGCTGTCGGGCCGGTCGCGCGCGGCAATGGCGTTGAGCAGCGTCGACTTGCCGGAGCCCGATTCGCCGACCACGGCCAGCACCTCGCCGGGCCACAGGTCGAACGATGCGCCGTGCAGCGCCACGCGTTCGCCGTAGCGCTTGCCGACGCCGCGCACCCGCAGCAGGGGGGATGGGGAGTTCAGCGGATTCATGCAAGCGCCTGTTCGGTTTCGGGCCGGGGCGTCGCGGCCTGCTGGCGCGACTGGCAGTGGTCGGAGTCCGAGCACACGTGCATGCGGGTGCCGCGGTCGTCGGTGATGATTTCGTCGAGGAAGCTGTCGGTCGCGCCGCACAGCGCGCAGGGCTCGTCCCAGCGCTGCACTTCGAAGGGATGGTCGTCGAAGGCCAGGCTCTCGACCGGCGTGTAGGGCGGCACGGCGTAGATGCGCTTCTCGCGGCCGGCGCCGAAGAGTTGCAGCGCGGCGTTCATGTGCAGCTTCGGGTTGTCGAACTTCGGGATCGGCGACGGCGACATCACGTAGCGGCCGTTGACCAGCACCGGGTAGTCGTAGGTGGTGGCGATGTGGCCGTAGCGCGCGATGTCCTCGTAGAGCTTCACGTGCATCAGGCCGTACTCGGCCAGCGCGTGCAGCGTGCGGGTGGCGGTCTCGCGCGGCTCCAGGCGCTGCATCGGCTCTGGCACGGGCACCTGGTAGACCAGCACCTGGCCTTCGGCCAGCGGTGCTTCGGGAATGCGGTGGCGCGTCTGGATCAGCGTGGCGTCGCCGGTGCGCGTGGTGGTTTCCACGCCCGTGGTGCGCTGGAAGAAGCGGCGGATGTTGACCGCGTTGACGGTGTCGTCCGAGCCCTGGTCGATGACCTTGAGCACGTCCTTCGGCCCGATGACCGCGGCCGTGACCTGGATGCCGCCGGTGCCCCAGCCGTAGGGCAGCGGCATCTCGCGCGAGCCGAAGGGCACCTGGTAGCCGGGGATGGCCACCGCCTTGAGGATGGCGCGGCGGATCATGCGCTTGGTGCGCTCGTCGAGGTAGGCGAAGTTGTAGGTGGTGGCGGTGGTCATTGCGGGTCTCCCGCGCCGTTGGCGCGCATCTTTCGCACGAGCTCGAGTTCGGACTGGAAATCGACGTAATGCGGCAGCTTCAGGTGCTGCACGAAGCCCGAGGCCTCCAGGCTGTCGCTGTGCGAGAGCACGAACTCCTGCATCTGCGCCGGCGCCTCGACGGGCTCGCCCAGCTCCTCGGCGCGCAGCGCGCGGTCGACCAGGCTCATGGCCATCGCCTTGCGCTCGCTGTGGCCGAAGGCCAGGCCGTAGCCGCGCGTGAACTTGGGCGGCTCGGTCTTGCTGCCGGCGAACTGGTTGACCATCTGGCATTCGGTGAGCGCCATGTCGCCGATGGAGATGGTGAATTCGAGCTCTTCCGGTGCGATCTCCAGCTCCACGGTGCCCACGCGGATCTCGCCGACGAAGGGATGGCTGTGCGAATAGCCGCGCTGCGTCGAATAGGCCATGGCCAGCAGGAAGCCTTCGTCGCCGCGCGCCAGGTTCTGCAGGCGCGTCGCGCGGTCGGCGGGAAAGCGCAGCGGCGTGCGCGTGAGGTCCACGGGGGCCGGGTCGCCGGGCGGCACATCGTGGGTCTCTATCAGGCCTTCGTGGTTCAGCAGGTCGACCACGCGCGGCGTGAAGGTGGGCGCCTCGCCCTGCGGCGGCGCGACCGGCGCGGTGTCTTCCTGCTGGCCGTGCTGGCCGTTCGCGAGCAGCGTGAAGTCGAGCAGGCGCTGGGTGTAGTCGTAGGTCGGGCCCAGCACCTGGCCGCCGGGCAGGTCCTTGAAGGTGGCGGAAATGCGGCGGTCCAGCTGCATGCGCGCGGTGTCGAGCGCCACGCTGGTGCCCAGGCGCGGCAGCGTGGCCCGGTAGGCACGCAGCAGGAAGATGGCTTCGACCACGTCGCCGGCCGCCTGCTTGATGGCGAGCGCGGCCAGCTCGGGGTCGTACACCGAGCCTTCGGTCATCACGCGGTCGACGGCCAGCTTGAGCTGCTCGCGGATCTGCCGCACCGACAGCTCGGGCGTGTCCGCGTCGCCGCGGCGTTGTTCGGCCAGCAGCCGGTAGCTGCTGAGGATGGCGGCTTCACCGCCCTTGACTGCGACATACATCTCAAGCCTCCTGTTCGATGCGCGTGGTGCGCGGCAAGCCGACGATCTGCTTGGGCGCGGCCAGGAACACATCGATGCCGCGCGGGAAGGCGGCGTGGTTGGCGGCCCATTGCGACGTGAATGCCGCTGCGTCCGCATCGCTCGGCAGGCCTTGCACGGCGATCGACGCGCTGTCGCGGATGCCAGGGCCCCGCAACGTCCATGCACCGGCACCGCCCTCGCCCAGCGCGGCCACGTCAAGCACGCAGGTGGCCGACTGGTCGGGGTAGGCGTCGCTGCCCTGGGCGAAGCGTTCGAGCGGCGGGCATTCGTCGCCCTGGGCCACCCATGCGAACTGCGCGGCCTCGGGCGCATCGACCAGCACGCAGCCGGTGTGAAAGCGCAGCCATGCGGCCGCGTCGCTGCCGGCAAGGGAAGGCGACAGCCAGAGCGTGCAGTCGGGGTCGAGCAGCGCAAGCAGCAATGCGGCCGATGCGGCGTGGCCGCGCGACGGCGTCTGCGCATCGTGCGGCAGCTCGACCACGCGGCCGGGATGCGACAGCGCATGCAGCGCCGCGCGGAACACCGATTGGCTGCCGAGCGCCGCGTCGGAAAAACCGGCGCCGAGGGCGGAGAGATCGTGCGCGGTCATTCGGTGTCTTCCTCGCCGTCGGTGCCGCCGGCTTCGCGCGCGACGGTGAAGAACTCGACCTTGCTGCTCTGCGCGCGGGCATGGCGCCGGGCGCGCTGCAGTTCGAGATGGCGGCGCACCGGCGCCAGCACTTGCGCGTCCAGCGATGCCTGTTGCGCCGGGTCTTGCAGCAGCGCGTCTGCCACGGCCGCCAGTTGTGCATGCCGGTGCGAACGGCCCATCACGTAGGCAACGCCGACCGGCGCGCCCACCTCGCCCAGCCGCAACGCGCAGCGGGTGACCGTGACTTCGCCGAGGTTGAAGCGCTCGCCCGAACCACCGGCGCGACCCTGCACCATCATCAGCCCGGTCTCGGGTGCGCGCAGCCAGTGCGGCGCGCTCTGCGCATGGGCGCCCAGCGCCGGCTCCAGCAGCTCGAGCGGGGCGCGCGCCAGCGTCGCCATCCACTGCGCGCGGTCGAGTGGACGCCCGGCCGGTTCCGTGTCAAAAGCATGAAACATCGAAGTGATACTCTGAGAAAGTTGTATAGACAAATTCGACAACCGGCGCGAGCTTAGATAGCGCCCAAGACAAGTTCATGACAAGCACAACAAGCTCTCCCGCATCGCTTCCGGCCCGTTCCCCACGCGACAGTTTCTGGACCCGCATCGCCGCCGACATCGCCGACGCCATCGCGCGCGGCGTCTATCCCCCGGGGCAGCGGCTGCCCTCCGAGCACGCACTGGCAGAGCAGTTCGGCGTCAATCGACACACCATCCGCCGCTCGCTGGCCGACCTCACGAGCCAGGGCCTGCTGCGCGTCACGCAGGGCAGCGGCACCTACGTCGAGGAGTTCGCCATGGACCTGGCGCTGGTCAAGCGCCCGCGCCATCACCAGCGCATGGCGCTGGCCGGTCTTCGCGGCGCGCTGCACGTGGTGGCCGCCAGCACGGTGCGCGCCACGGCCGCGCAGGCCCGCGTGCTGGACGTGCCGGCGCGCAGCTCGCTGCTGTGCCTGAACGTCGTCGGCGATGCCGAAGGCCAGCCGCTGCACTTCAGCGAGCGCCTCTTTCCGCTGCCGCGCTTCGCCGGGCTCGAAGCGGTGGTGCGCGAGACCGGCTCCATCACCGCCGGCTTCGCGGCCCACGGCGTCGACGACTACACGCGGCGCGACAGCCGCATCACCGCGCAGATGCCCGAGCCCACGGTGGCCGCCCACCTGCGCCAGCCGGTGAGCCGGCCGGTGCTCTTCGTCGAGAGCGTCAACGTCGACACCGCCGCCGTGCCCATCGAATACGCGCGCACCTGGTTCGCCGGCGACCGCATCACGCTGACGGTGACCCACGATGAATGAACGCCACGCCGCGGAGCCCGGCCGGGCGCACCGCTATGCGGCCTACTTCGCGCCGCCGGTCGAAAGCGACTGGTGGGAAGCCGGCAGCCGCTGGCTGGGCCGCTGCGCGGCGAGCGGGCGCACATGGCCGCAGTCCGACATCGACGGCGTGCCGCCCGAGCAGCTGCGCAGGCTCATGGCCGCGCCCCGGCGCTACGGCTGGCATGCGACGCTCACCGCCCCCTTCACGCTGCGCCCGCAGATCGAGGCATCGGGCCTGCGCGCCGGCCTGCGCATGCTCTGCCAGGCCTGGAAGCCTTTCGACATGCCGGCGCTGAAGGTCGCGCTGCTCGACGATTTCCTGGCGCTCGTGCCCGCCGGGCCGAGCACCGCCTTGCGCGCGGTGGCCGATGCCTGCGTGACAGGGCTGCACGCCTTTGCCGAGCCGCTCTCGCCCGCCGAGCTCCAACGGCGCCGCGCGGCCGGGCTCACGCCCGAGGAAGACGCGCTGCTGCTGCGCTGGGGCTACCCCTTCGTGCTGGACCGGTTCCGCTTCCACATGTCGCTGACCGGCTCGCTGCGCGGCGTCGAGCCTGCAGTTGTGGCGGCACTGGAGGCGGCGGCGCAACGGCACTTCGCGCCGTTGCTGGCGTTGCCCCCGCCGCGCTTCGAGGCCATCAGCCTTTTCGCCGAACCCTCGCCGGGCGCCGACTTCGTGTGCCTCGCGCAGATGGAGCTGGGCCTGTGAGCGGCCGCCTGGTGTACGTCGCCGGCCCTTCGGGTGCCGGCAAGGACAGCCTGCTCGACTGGCTGAGGAACCACCTGCCGCAGGAGGCGGGCGTGACTTTCGCGCGCCGCACCATCACGCGCCCCGCGACGGCCGACGGCGAACAGCACGACAGCATCGACGTGCCGGGCTTCCTGCAACTGCGCGAAGCCGGCGCCTTCGGGCTCGACTGGGAGGCCAACGGGCTCTGCTACGGCGTGCGCCATGCCGAGCTGTCGCCGCCGCGCGCGGGCGGCGTCGTGGTCGTCAACGGATCGCGCGCCTACCTGCCCGAGGCCGCGCGACGCTTTCCCGACATGACGGTCGTCCACGTCACGGCCAGCGTCGACACGCTGCGCCGCCGGCTGATGGCGCGGGGGCGGGAGTCGGCCGAGATGGTGGAGGCGCGCGTGCGCCGCGCGCTCGATTTCCGCATACCGCCGGGGCTGGCCGCCATCGAGATCCACAACGAGCACACCCTCGCGGACGCGGGCGCCCAACTGGTCCGCGCGCTGCAGATCGACACGGGCCGCGCACCGCTTATGCTCGCTCCATGGGTGAATTCGACCTGATCACACGCTACTTCAAGCGCCCCGCCACGCGCTCCCCGCTCGGCGTGGGCGACGACTGCGCCTTGCTCGCGCCCGCCGCGGGCATGCAGCTCGCGGTGTCCTCCGACATGCTGGTCGAGGGCCGGCACTTTCTCTCGACCGTCGATCCGGCGCGGCTGGGCCACAAGGCGCTGGCGGTGAACCTCAGCGACCTGGCCGCCTGCGGCGCGAAGCCGCTGGCCTTCACGCTGGCGCTGGCGCTGCCCGGTGTCGACGAGCCCTGGCTCGAAGGCTTCTCGCGCGGCCTGTTCGCGCTGGCCGACGCGCACGGCTGCGAGCTGGTGGGCGGCGACACCACGCGCGGCCCGCTCAACATCTGCATCACGGTGTTCGGCGAAGTGCCTGCCGGCGCGGCGCTGCTGCGCTCCGGCGCGCGGGCCGGCGACGACGTCTGGGTCAGCGGCACGCTGGGCGACGCACGCCTGGCGCTGGAGGTGTTCCGCGGTACGGTGTCGCTGTCGGCCGAGGCCTTCGAGTCGGCGCGCGCACGCATGGAACAACCCACGCCGCGCGTGGCGCTGGGGCAGGCGCTGCGCGGCATCGCGTCTTCGGCGGTGGACGTGAGCGACGGGTTGATCGGCGACCTGGGCCACATCCTCGCGTCGAGCAATGTCGGCGCCACGCTGGACGCCGATGCGGCCACGGCCCTGATCGCCGCCGAGGCGCCGGGCCTGAGCACCGCCATCCTGCGCACCTGCGCGCTCTCGGGCGGCGACGACTACGAACTGGTCTTCACCGCACCGCCTTCAGCGCGCGCCGCGGTCGAGCAAGCGGGCCTCAGCAGCGCGACGCCCGTGGCGCGCATCGGTCGCATCGAGGCCGACGCCGGCCTGCGCATCGTCGATGCGGCCGGCGCGCCGGTGTCGCAGCGCTTCGGCTCGTTCGACCACTTCGTCTGACGCGGGGGTGCGCAGTTCCGCTCAGGAGCCGCGCACCATCGCCAGCATCTTCTGCTGCGCGGCGTTGATGGCGCTCGACTGGCCGTTGAGCTGCTGCAGCATCTTGTTGAGTTCGGCCTGCACCGCGGCGTCGGTCACGGTGACGCTCGAACCCACGACCTGGATCTTCGACTTGTTCTGGTCGATGAACGCACCGACGGCCAGCGCGCTGTCGAACACGTTGTCCAGCGCCGGGAACACTTCCCTGAAGGTGGCGGCGGGCACTGTCACGGTTTTTTCGTATGCCTTGTCGTAGACCTGCTTCAGGTCGTCGGGCTGCTTGAGCTGCGCATGCGCGGCGTCGGCCTTGGCGGTCTGCCGGTCGAGCGCGGTGCGCAGGCCGTTGAGGCCGTCCTTCGCGGCCTTGAGGTCGTCGCGGCGCGAGGCCAGGTCGGCAACGGAGCGCAGCGCGCCCTTGGCCATGACTTCGCCCATCGGCTTGCTCACCGACTGGTTCATGCCTTCGTTGAAATCGGTGATCACCGCATAGTGCTGCGCGTAGTCGCCGAACGAGGCTTTTTCTTCCGCCGTGGGCACCGGCACGCGCAGGCCGGGCTTGTCGAGCACGCGGGTCTGCAGGAACGAGATGAAGGCCTTGCGCTGTTCGGCCTCCTTGTTGCCACAGGCCACCAGTGCGAAGCTGAAGGCGAGCAGGAGCGACATGGCCCCGAGACGTCGAATGAAAGTTCTCACGGGCAAGGCCCTCTCTGTTGTTATCGGAAAAAAATTATAGGGAGCGCTTCAATGCCTCGATGAAGGCGCGCGCCGCTGCCGAGAGCGAGTGGCCGCGCTTGGTGACGATGGAAATATCGCGCGCCACGCGCGGCGCGCTCAGGATCTTGATGACCAGCGACGGATCGGCTTCGGCGCGCGCGAAGGCCGAGGGCATGATCGACGCGCCCATTCCGGCGGCGGTCATCCAGATGGCGGTCGACAGGAACGACACCTCGTTCACCACGTCGAGCGCCACGCCCGCGTCGGCCGCGGTGCCGTCGATCAGCGGGCGCACGCCGTAGCCCGGCCGCACCGTGATGACGGGGTGGCCGCCCAGGTCGCTCCAGCGCACCACGCGGGCCTTGGCCAGCGGATGGTCGATGCGGCAGACCAGCGCCAGGTGGTCGCGCATGAAGCGTTGCACTTCCACCTCGGCGCCGGGACGCTCGGGCGTGCCGATGCCGAAGTCCACATGCTCGCCGATGATGCGCGAGATGAACTGGTCGGGCGCGCAGTCGTTCACCAGCACGCGCACGCCCGGATGCTTTTCGGCGAACGCGCGGATCGCGTCGGGCAGCAGGAAGCCGGCGAGCGTGGGCGTGATGGCCAGCGTGACGCGACCGCGCTCCAGCGCGGCCAGTTCGCGGAAGTCGGCCGAGAGCGAATCGACGTCGCGCAGGATGCGCTCGACCGTGACCATCATCTGCTCGGCCGCCGCGGTCGGCTTGAGCGAACGGGTGGTGCGGTCGAACAGGCGCGTGTCCAGCCCGTCCTCGAGTTGGCGGATCAGCATGCTCACCGCCGACTGCGTGACGAACAGCCGCTGAGCCGCCGTGCTGAGCTTGCGCAGCTGGTAAACAGCGAGGAATGCACGCAGTTGACGAATCGTAGGACTGAAGTTCGCATTCATCAGCAAAGATGATATTTGATTCGAAATTTCTTGATTTACCGATGAATCCTGCCATCGTTCAATCCATGCCGGACACCCATCGCACCCAAGGAATTTCGATGACAGCACCTCTCGCCCGCGGGCCCAGTGCGCTACGTCGGCAGTTGATGCTGACGGCCGCCTGCGGCCTGCTGGGCAGTGCGGCCTTCGCGCAAGCGCCGGCAACGTCTGTCACCGGAGACTTTCCCAACAAGCCGATCCGCATGGTCGTGACCTTTCCGCCCGGCGGCAGCGCCGACGCGGTGATACGCATGCTGGTGCCGCGCCTGAACGAGAAGCTGGGCCAGCCGGTGGTGGTCGACAACCGTCCCGGCGCGGGCGGCAATGTCGGCCTGTCGCTGGTGGCCAAGACACCGGCCGACGGCTACACGCTGGGCCTGGGCGCGGCCGGCGCGCTGACCGCCAACGTGAGCCTCTATCCGCAGATGCCCTTCGACCCGGTGAAGGACTTCAAGCCGGTGGCGATGGTCGCGGCCACGCCTTTCGTGATCGTGGGACACCCTTCCATCCAGGCGCGCACGCTGCGCGAACTCATCGCGCTGGCCAAGGCCAGGCCGGGCACGCTGTCGATCGGGCACGGCGGTAACGGCACGGCCATGCACCTGTCGGCGGCCCTCTTCGCGCAGATGGCCGACGTGAAGCTGGTCGAGGTGCCCTACCGCGGCTCGGGCCCGGCGGCGCTCGACGCCATCGCGGGGCAGATTCCGCTCGCGCTGGTCGACCTGCCGGCTTCGCTGCAGCAGATCAAGGCCGGCAAGCTGGTCGCCTTCGCGGTGACGAGCGCGCAGCGCGTGCCCATGCTGCCCGACGTGCCCACGGTGGCCGAGGCCGGGCTGCCCGGCTACGACTCGACCGGCTGGTTCGGCGTGGTGGCGCCGGCCGGCACGCCCGCGCCCATCGTGGCGCGGCTCAACGCCGAGATCAACGCCGCCCTGGGCGACGAGCAGATCAAGGCCTCGATGCGCAACCTGGGCGCCGAGCCCGCGCCGGCCTCGAGCGAGGCCTTCGAGGCGTACATCCAATCCGAGACGAAGAAGTGGGCCAAGGTGATCCAGACCGCCCACATCCGGCTCGACTGACACACAAGCCTTTTCTTTTCCAGTGAACATGACCGACCACACCGCAGCAGCTCTGACAGCCGACGTGATGATCGTCGGCGCGGGCCCCGTGGGGCTCACGCTGGCCATGGACCTCGCCTCGCGCGGCGTCTCCGTGGTCATCTGCGAGACCCGCCGCTTCGCCGAACCGCCGAACGTGAAGTGCAACCACGTGGCCTCGCGCACGATGGAGCAGTTCCGCCGCCTGGGCGTGGCCCGGAAGCTGCGCGATGCGGGGCTGCCGGCCGACTATCCGAACGACGTGGTGTTCCGCACCACCGTGACCGGCACCGAACTCACGCGCATTCCGATCCCGTGCCGGCGCGACCGCTACACAGACACCTCGGGCCCCGACGGCTGGTGGCCCACGCCGGAGCCGCCGCACCGCATCAACCAGATCTACCTGGAGCCCATCCTGCTGAAGCACACGGCGGCGCTGCCGGGCGTGCAGCTGCTGAACCGCACGCAGTTCGCGGGCTTCACGCAGGACCACGACGGCGTGACCGCGATCGCCACCGACATGGACAGCGGCGTCACCCGCTCCATCCGCTGCCGCTACATGGTGGGCTGCGACGGCGGCGCTTCGGGCGTGCGCAAGCAGATCGGCGCCAAGCTCGAGGGCACGGCGGTGATCCAGCGCGTGCAGTCGACCTTCATCCGCGCGCCGCGGCTGCGCGCCATGCTGCCCGGCAAGCCGGCGTGGTCTTACTACGCGATGAACCCGCGCCGCTGCGGCACGATGTTCGCCATCGACGGCCAGGAGACCTGGCTGGTGCACAACCACCTGAACGCCGAAGAGCCCGAGTTCGATTCGGTCGACCGCGACGCCTCGCTGCGCGCCATCCTCGGCGTGGGGCCCGACTTCGAGTACGAGATCATCAGCAAGGAAGACTGGGTCGGCCGCCGCCTCGTGTCCAACCGCTTCCGCGAAGGGCGCGTGTTCCTGGCCGGCGACGCGGCCCACCTGTGGGTGCCGTACGCGGGCTACGGCATGAACGCCGGCATCGCCGACGCGCTGAACCTTTCGTGGCTGCTGGGCGCCGTGGTGCAGGGCTGGGGCGACGAAGCCATGCTCGACGCCTACGAGGCCGAACGCCTGCCGATCACCGAGCAGGTCTCGCGCTTCGCGATGGACCATGCGCAGAAGATGATCCGCGCGCGCCGCGCGGTGCCGCCGAACATCGAGGAGCCGGGCCGCGCCGGCGACGCGCTGCGCGCCGAGATCGGCAGCGAGGCCTACGACCTGAACGTGCAGCAGTTCTGCTGCGCCGGGCTGAACTTCGGCTACTTCTACAGCGGCTCGCCGATCATCGTCGCCGACGGCGAGCACACGGCG
Source organism: Variovorax paradoxus (assembly GCF_022009635.1). Taxonomy (NCBI): domain Bacteria; kingdom Pseudomonadati; phylum Pseudomonadota; class Betaproteobacteria; order Burkholderiales; family Comamonadaceae; genus Variovorax; species Variovorax paradoxus. Next base: position 1,075,795 of record NZ_CP091716.1, on the reverse strand, counting down.
CCGGCCTATTCGATGGGCGAGTTCACGCCCTCCACCGTGCCGGGCTGCCGCGCGCCGCACTTCTGGTTGTCCGACGGCCGCTCGCTGTACGACGCCTTCGGGCCGGGCTACACGATGCTGCGCTTCGACCGCAGCGTCGACGTGCGGCCGCTGGAGCGCGCCGCGGCGGCCTACAGCATGCCGCTCACCGTGCTGGACATCGAGACCGAAGAAGTTCCTCGCGCCTACACCCACCGCCTGGTGTTGTGCCGCGCCGATCAGCACGTGGCCTGGCGCGGTGCGCACCTGCCGGCCGAGGTCTACGACTTGGTGGGCATGCTGCGCGGCGAGGGCCGCCGGATACTGTCGCGCCGTCGGGCCCTGGCCTGGGAAGGCGTGGTCGCCTGAGAGTCGTTCACCAGCCGCGCCTGGCAGCCACGGCCCGGTAGGCCAGCCACACGGCCAGCGCCGGTGCGAGCGCGAAGCTCGCGAACAGCCAGACCGACGCCGAGCGCGCGCCCTCCACGCCGCCCGGCGTGGTGAGCCCCGCCGCATTCGCCACAAGCCCCGCCACCGCAGCGCCCACGGCCATGCCGTAGAGCTGCACCGTGGTGATCGAGGCCGAGGCCAGGCCTTCCTCGCCCTTGGGCGCCAGCGACATCACGCGCGTCAGCAGGTGCGGCCAGCCGATGCCCACGCCGAGGCCCACGGCCGCCAGCGCAACCGCGACGACCAGGGTCTCCAGGCCCGCGCCGAACACGCCCGGCGACGGCAGCAGCCACGCCAGCGCCATCAGCCCCAGCGTGCAGATCACCGGTCCTGCGCGCAGCATGCGGTCGGCCCCGGCGCCGCTGCGGCCCGAGGACAGCAGCGAGCCCGCGCTCCACCCGCCGGCCATCGCCGCCGTGAGGTAGCCCGCCGCGAGCGGCGAGTGGCCGTGCAGCAGTTGCAGGAAATACGGCACGAAGATTTCGGTGGTGGTGCCGATCAGCAGCAGCGCCACGCTGGCGTAAATGGCGCCGAGCGGCGCGCGCATCGAATACGCGCCAGTCGGCAGCACGCGCACCACGGCATCGCGGTCGATGCGTGTGGCGGCAAAGCCGATGGCCAGACCCAACAGCACGCCGACGGCCTGCCAGAGCAGGTCGGACAGCAACCCGCTGGCCGCGATCACCAGCACCGAGGCGGCGAGCAGCCCGATCTGCGGACCCGGCACGCGCGGCATGGTGGCGGGCCGCGTGTGCGTCACGCCGGCCGAGGGCCGCAGCTGCACCAGCACCAGCACGGCCTGCGCGGCCGCCACCGGCAGCAGGAACCAGAAGGCCCAGCGCCAGTGCCCGGCCTGCGCGAAGAGGCCGCCCACGGCCGGCCCGCACAGCGTGGCGACGCCCCACATGCCCGACACCAGCGCCACCGCGCGCGGCCACAGCCGCTGCTCGAACACCAGCTGGATCAGCCCGTAGCTCAGCGCCGCGAGCAAGCCGCCGCCGAGCCCCTGCACCGTGCGGCCCGCGAGCATCCACGGCATGGCCGGCGCCAGCGCGCAGCCGATGGAGCCGGCGCTGAACACCGCCAGCGCCGCAAGGCATGCGCCGCGCGGGCCGAGCACCGCCAGCAGCCGCACCGACAGCGTGGCGCCCAGGATCGAGCCGACCACGAAAAGCGTGGTGCTCCAGGCGTACCAGTCGAGGCCGCCGATCTCGCGCACCACCGACGGCAGCACGGTGGTCACGATGTGGACATTGATGGCATGCAGCGCGACACCGCCGGTCAGCGCGAGCGCGCGCCAGCCGTTGCGGCCGCTGAAGAGTTCGCCCCATCCGGCGGTAGGCGGAGGAGGACGCAAGGCGGCTGAAGAGGAAGACATGGAAAAAGGATGCGAGGGTCTGGAAGAAGCCTGGATGGTAGGCCGCGCATCTCAATTAAACAAGCTATTGCTTTGATAAATAAAATCGTCGGCGCGAAGGCCGCGCCGCAGATGCGCGACACTCCTGCCCCTGATGCAAACCGCTTCTTCCTCTTCTTCTTTCACCGCCTCCCCGTCCGGCGCCATGCCCGTGCCCTCGATGCGCCGCGCCACGCTGCGCTTCATGCTCTCCCACCCCGCGCACTTCATCGCGCTGGGCTTCGGCTCGGGCCTGCCGCGCTTCGCGCCCGGCACCGTGGGCACGCTGTGGGCCTGGGTGGCCTTCGCGGTGATGCAGCTGTGGTTCACGCCCGCGACCATCGGCTGGATCATCCTGGCGGCGCTGCCGGTGGGCTGGTGGGCCTGCACCGTGACCGCGCGCGACATGAACGTCGCCGACCCCGGCGCCGTGGTGTGGGACGAGGTGGTCGCCTTCTGGATCGTGCTCTGGCTGGTGACGCCGGCCGGGCTGCTGGCGCAGGCCGTGGCCTTTGCGCTGTTCCGCTATTTCGACGCCGCCAAGCCCGGCCCGGTGGCCTGGGCCGATGCGCTGTTCAAGCAGCGCGATGCGGCACAGGTGCGCTGGTGGCGCGCGGGCTTCGGCATCATCCTCGACGACCTGGTGGCGGCCTTCTGCACGCTGCTGGTCATTGCGCTGTGGCGCGCCTGGTAAGCATGGTGAAAGCGATGGACTCTTCTTCGACCACGACGACAGCAACAACGATGGCGACAACAACGCTCGCGGACCTCGACACCCCCGCGCTGGTCGTGGCCGCGGCCGGCCTGCTGCAGAAAAAGGGCTGGATGCTGGCCACCGCCGAAAGCTGCACGGGCGGCCTGATCGGCGCGGCCTGCACCGAGCTTGCGGGCTCCAGCGCATGGTTCGAGCGCGGCTTCATCACGTATTCGAACGAGGCCAAGACCGAGATCCTGGGCGTGGACGCCGCGCTGATCGCCGCCAACGGCGCGGTCAGCGAGCCGGTGGCGCGTGCCATGGCCGTGGGCGCCATCGCGCACTCGGCGCCGTCGCGCGTGGCGCTGGCCGTGACCGGCGTGGCGGGCCCGACCGGCGGCACGCCGGACAAGCCGGTGGGCACGGTGTGGTTCGGCTGGTCGGTCGACGGCCAGGTGCGCACCGAGCGCCGCCGCTTCGACGGCGACCGCGCCACGGTGCGCGCGGCCACGGTGCACTACGCGCTGCAGACGCTGGTCGAGCTGCTGTCCGCGCCTTAGCGGCGGCCCCGGCCGCCCGGCTGGCTATGATTTCGCGGCCCGCAACATCCCAGACAAGAGGCCTCATGACCGCAGCCACCAATGCCCAGACCATCGAGCGCTTCTACAGCGCGTTCGCCAAGCTCGACGCGCCGACCATGGAGGCCTGCTACGCGCCCGATGCCGCGTTCGACGACGAGGCTTTCTCGCTGCGCGGGCGGCGCCAGGTGGGCGGCATGTGGCGCATGCTGGCGAGCGCCACGCAGGCCAAGGGCGCCGACGTGTGGCGCCTGACCTGGCGCGACGTGCAGGCCGACGAGCGCAGCGGCAGCGCCCACTGGGACGCGCACTACCGCTTCAGCGCCACCGGCCGCATCGTCGACAACAGCATCGACGCGCGCTTCACCTTCACGCCCGACGGCCTGATCGCCACGCACCGAGACAGCTTCCCGTTCTGGACCTGGTCGCGCCAGGCGCTCGGCGCGCCGGGCCTGCTGCTGGGCTGGACGCCCGCGCTGCGCAAGAAGGTGCGCGCCACCGCCGCCGCCAATCTCGCAACCTACCTGGCCCGCCAACCATGACCGACAACGCCACCGCCCTCGTCTTCTCGAACAACGAAGCGCAGCACCGCTACGAAGCCGCGCTGGACGGCAAGCTCGCGGCCTATGCCGAATACAACCTGCTGACCGACGCCATCATGTTCACCCACACCGAGGTGCTGCCCGAGCATGAAGGCAAGGGCGTGGGCTCCGGCATTGCGCGGCACGTGCTTGACGAGGCGCGCGCGAAGGGGTTGCATGTGATTCCGGTGTGCCAGTTCATCGCGGGCTACATCCGCAAGCACCGCGAATACGCAGACCTCGTGCGGCCGGACATCCAGCGCGCTTTCAAGATCTGATTTCGCCGGCCTTCGGCGCGGGCAGCCACGCGAAGGCCGCGATGCCGATCACCAGCAGCACGGCGATGGTCGCCAGCACGGCCGTCAGCGGGTCGCCGCCGTGCGCCGACGCCACCGATGCGGCGACCCCGGTGCCCCACTGCATGAGCGCGACGCCGAGGAACATCGCCATCGTGAACACGGCCATCGCACGGCCAGTGAGCGTGGCGGGGTAGGCGCCGCGCACGTCGGCGTACTGCCAGACGATGAAACCCGAGAGCACGCCGATCAGCACCATGCCCGCGATGTCGAGCCAGGCCGAGTGCAGCACCGCGATGAGCGCGAAGAGCCCCGCATAGCCGAGCCCGCAGATCACGATCCAGCGGCGGCGGCCCGCACCGTCGCGGTCGAGCCGGCCGAACAGCGGCGCGCCGAACAGCGAGATCACCGACACCGCCACCGCGACGTTGCCGCTTTCCACCAGCGAATAGCCGTGCCGCCCCATCATGAGCGGGCCCAGCCACAGGCCGCGCAGCGAGATGAAGGCCGCATAAGTAACCGCGCCCAGCACCACGATGCCGAGCGTGTGCGGCATCGCGAACAGCGCGCCGAACTGGCGGATGGCCTCGGGGATCGATTCCTTCACCTGCGGCACGGCCGCAGCGGGCTCGTGCACCCAATACCAGATGGCGAGCCAGGCCAGCGCGGCCGCCACGGCCAGCACCAGGAAGCCCGCGCGCCATGAATAGGCCTGCACCAGCCACGCCAGCGGCGTGCCGGTGGCCAGCATGCCCAGCCCGCCGATGGCCAGCACCATGCCCGACACGGTGGCGAAGCGCGCCGCCGGAAAGTGCCGCGCGATGAACACGGTGCACACCAGGAAGGCCGGCGCGCAGCCGACGCCGATCAGCGCCTGCCCCGCCACCAGCACGAGGTAGTTGGGCGCTACCGCCGACAACAGCGCGCCCGCGATGGCGATGGGGAACGCCACCAGCACCGTGCGCCGCACGCCGTGCAGGTCGATGCCGATGCCCATGAACAGCTGCATCGCACCGAACGCAAAATGAAAAGCCCCCGAGAAAATCCCGAGGGCCTGGGCCGACAGCCTGAAGTCGGCCTGCAGCGGACTCGCCATGATGGCGCCGACCGTGCGGAACGCCTGGCTCAGCGCGACCCCGGCGCACAGCGCCAGGACCATGGCCCATGCCGCGCGGGGCGTCAGGGGTGCTTTGCCAGTGCCGCTGTCAGGTGGCACCGTGGCACTTCTTGTATTTTTTTCCGCTGCCGCAGGGGCACGGGTCGTTGCGGCCCGGCGTGGCTTCCTTGCGGATCGTCTCGGCCTTCGGGCCCAAGCTCTTCCAGAGCTGGCGCAGGTCGTAAACGGCCCAGATGGCGGCGCCGAAATCGTCCAGCCGCTGCTGGCTCACGCTGGGCGGGCCGTCTTCGCTGTACATCGAGACCGTGGGCTTGGCGTTGTCGTCCTCGGTCAGGGCGACGATGTTGTCGAGCGCGTCGTTCAGCATCTGCGCGGCATCCTTGTCGCGCGGCGCGGCCCAGTCTTCGGGCCAGTTCTCGACCGCGTACATGAAGCCCAGCGCCCAAACCTGGGCGAACGAGGGAATGGCCTCGCCGGCGACTTCGGCGCGTTCTTCCTCGGGCAGCGAGGCGATGGCGCCGCGGGTGTCGAGCACCTCGGGCTGCCAGCTGCGCTCGTCGTCGAGCGTCTCGACGGGGGCGTCGAGGCCTTCCTCGATCTCGATCCAGCGGCGCTTCCAGTTCCAGACGAACTCCATGTGCTTGGCCGACGAGAAGCTGTCGCCCAGCAGCACGGGCCAGTACTCGGAAGGCATGATGGGGCGGCGGGTGCAGATCAGCGCGGCCATGAAGCCCTCGCAGAACTCCCACTGGGGAATTTCCTCGTCGTGTTCGCGCATGGCGTCGAGCGCCTGGTCGAGGGCGTCGAAATCGTCGGGGCCGAGGGGTGCGGGGGTGGCCGAAGCGGCCGGTGTGGGGTCGGGAATGGTCGTCATGGCAAGGTCGGGACAGCCCTCTATGATGCAGCAGGCTCCGGTCGACACTATTTCTATGCCCACGATTATTCCGTTTCCGACGCGCTACAGCGCCTTCGCCCTGTGCGTGGTCGGTCTGGTGGCGTGCCTTGCCTTCGTGCTGGTCTCGCCGCATCTGTGGCTCGCCTGGATCGGCGTGGCCGTCTTTGCGGTACTTTCCGGTACCGGCATACACGACCTGCGCCAGACCCGCCACGCCATCCTGCGCAACTACCCGGTCATCGGCCACCTGCGCTTTCTGCTGGAATTCATCCGGCCAGAGATGCGGCAGTACTTCATCGAGAGCGACTCGGAAGCCGCGCCCTTCTCGCGCGCCCAGCGCTCGCTGGTGTACCAGCGCGCCAAGGGAGACCCCGACAACCGCCCCTTCGGCACGCAGCTCGACGTGACCGCCGCCGGCTACGAGTGGATCAACCACTCGATGCAGCCCACCAAGCTCGCGAACCACGATTTCCGCATCGTGATCGGCGGCACGCAGCAGCCGGCCGACGCGAACCTGGCCCAGGTTTGTACCCAGCCGTACAGCGCCAGCGTGTTCAACATCTCGGCCATGAGCTTCGGCGCGCTCTCGGCCAACGCCATCCTCGCGCTCAACCAGGGCGCCAAGATGGGCGGTTTCGCGCACGACACCGGCGAGGGCTCGATTTCGCAGCACCACCGTGTGCACGGCGGCGACCTGATCTGGGAAATCGGCTCGGGCTACTTCGGCTGCCGCAACGACGACGGCACCTTCAGCGAAGAACGCTTCACCGCCAATGCACGCGACCCGCAGGTGAAGATGATCGAGATCAAGCTGAGCCAGGGCGCCAAGCCCGGGCACGGCGGCGTGCTGCCGGCGCCCAAGGTCACGCCCGAGATCGCGGCGGCGCGCGGCGTGCCGGTGGGCGTGGACTGCATCTCGCCCTCCTCGCACAGCGCGTTTTCCACGCCGACCGAAATGATGCATTTCGTCGCCAGGCTGCGCGAACTCTCGGGCGGCAAGCCGACCGGCTTCAAGTTCTGCCTGGGCCACCCGTGGGAATGGTTCGGCATCGTCAAGGCGATGCAGGCCACCGGCATCACGCCCGACTTCATCGTCGTCGACGGCGCCGAGGGCGGCACCGGCGCTGCGCCGGTCGAGTTCAGCGACCACGTGGGCGCACCGCTGCAGGAGGGCCTGCTGCTGGTGCACAACACGCTGGTGGGCGTCAACCTGCGGCACCGCATCAAGATCGGCTGCGCCGCCAAGGTGATCACCGCCTTCGACGTGGCCCGCATGATGGCGCTGGGCGCCGACTGGTGCAACGCGGCGCGCGGCTTCATGATGGCGCTGGGCTGCATCCAGGCACAGAGCTGCCATACCGGCCACTGCCCCACGGGCGTGACCACGCAGGACCCGGTGCGCCAGCAGGCGCTGGTGGTGCCGACCAAGGCCGACCGCGTGCGTAACTTCCACCGCAGCACGCTGCATGCGCTGCAGGAACTGGTGCAGGCCGCCGGCCTCGACCATCCGCAGCAGATCACCGCGCACCACATCGTGCGCCGCATTTCCGACACCGAAGTGCGCCTGTTGAGCAACCTGGTGATGCAGGTGCAGCCCGGCGCCCTGCTCGGCCCGCTCGACGCGCAGCACAATGTTTTTCGCACTTACTGGCCGCTGGCCAGTGCAGAGAGTTTCCAGCCCGTGACGCAGGGCCCGCAAGGGCTGGTGACGGGCTTCGCAATGGCCGCATGAATCCACTGAAACGAGGCGCGAACGCGCGCCTGCAATCGCGCAAGGGCGCAGCTTCGGCGCCCGCGCCCCTCGATGCGCTTGCGCGCACGCCGGCTCCCGGCGACTACGCCGAGTTTTTGCGCATCACCCTGCCCCGACAGGAAAAGAACGTGGCCAGCCACCGCTTCGGCAGCGAACGCGTGTGGCTCAAGAAGGCCGGCCCGCGGCACGGCAAATGGGGCTACCGCGTGATGGCCGCCGTGGCCCGCATGGCGCGGCTGGACATCATCAAGCCGGTGCCCAACCCCGGCGGCGAAGCAGCCATCGCGACCGAGGCCCGGCGCCTGAAGACGCTGGCGGCGGCCGGCCTGCGCGTGCCGGCCGTGCTGGCCCAGCAGGCGGACGGCCTGCTGATCTCCGACCTCGGCGAAAGCGGCCGCGCGACCGTGGTGCTGCAGGAGCGCCTCGACCAGGCCGCCGCCGCCGGCCCCGCAGCGCTGTTGGCGGTGTGGCGCGAGGGCCTGGCCGCCATCGCCGCAGTGCATGTGCGCGGCCAGCACCTGAGCCAGGCCTTCGACCGCAACCTCGTGCAATGCCCCGACGGGGTGATCGGCTACATCGACTTCGAGGACGACCCGGCCGAAGTCATGACGCTGGCGGAATGCCAGGCGCGCGACTGGCTGAGCTACCTGCACTCGACGGCCATGATGCTCGAAGCAGCAGCGCCCCAGGCCGCGGGGCAGCACTGGCATGCGGCGCTGGCCGGCGTGAGCGATGAAGTGCGCGAGCGCATCGCGAACGCGGCGCGCCGCATGAAGTGGGCGCAGAAGCTGCCGGCCAGCCGGCGCTGGGGGCGAGATACGCAGCGCGTGCGGGCTGTGGCGCGGCTGCTGGGGCGGTGGCACCTGGCGGCCCCGGCTGTACTGCAGAACTAGCCGCTGCGGCGCTTGCCACGAGACAGTCGGTAGCCGAGCCAGCCGCCAGCGATGGCGCAAAGAGCCTGTATAGCGAGAGAAAGAACATAAGCGTCGGACACGTCATCGAAGCACCGGGCCCAGCTCATTTCATACCACTGCCTGAGGGGGATTAGCAGGCTTACGGACAGAAGCCGCTAGGCCGCGAACGCCGCCTGCACCGCCACGCCGCGCAGGGCCAGCCGCTTCTTCATCGACAGCACCGCCTTGTCCTTGCTCAGCAGCAGGGCGCCGTGCGCCACGGCCAGGTCGATGAACACCTGGTCGTCGGGGTCGCTGCACACGCAGGGCGCGCGCGGCGGCACGCCCTCCACCATGCGCACGCGCGCGTCGAAATCGGCCAGCACCGTCGGCACCTGCAGTTCCCGTTGCGCCATGCGCCTGGCGATCAGCGGGTAGCCCAGCACGCGCTCGAGTTCGACGCGCATGGCGGCCGTGGCCAGCCAGCGCAGTTGGCCCGCGGCCAGCCGCTCGGTCAGGGGGCCCCAGGCAGGGTCTTCGAAGACCAGCAGGTCGAGTGCGATGTTGGTGTCGATGACGACGGGGCCGGGTTCTGTCAACGTCATGGAATGTTCAGGGAATAAGGCCGATGTTGCACCATGCGGGGTCGGCGTCAGGCCCGCGTCGGCTCGGTACGCGAGAATTCCGCCCGGCATACGCCCTCCCTTCGACACGCCCTTCTTCATGAAACGAATACCGCTGCTTTGCCTTGTCCTGCTCGCCTCGGCGGGTGTCCGGGCCGAGTGGCTGACCCTCACGGGCACGCCCGGGGACGCCACCAGCAGCTATGTGCAGGTCGATCCGACCAGCATCGAGGTGGACGGCACGCACCGCATCGTGGCGCTGCGCATGAACATGCAGGCGGACCGCATCAACCGCGACGGCGTCCGGTTCCGCTCGTTCCAGGCCCTTGCCAACGTCGATTGCGACGCCCGCAGTGCCCGCTATGTGAGCGCAAGCTACTTCGCAGAGCCCAATTTCGTGGGCGACCCGGTGCTGGTGAAGCATTTCGAGGAAGGCGATGTGCGCCCGGTGACCCTGCCCGGCGCGCCGCGCGAGCTGGCCGCGCGCACTGTCAATGCCGCCTGCGCGGTGCGGCCGAAGGAGCCGCCGAAAGATCAGCAGCAGCAACAGCAGCCCAAGGAAGCGCCCAGGCCCGAGGGCGCCGGAGATTCACTTCCGCGCTGAGCCCGCGACCATGTCGAAGCGGAACAGCCGGCATTCGATCGGGCCGTTCCACATCGGCACGCGGCGCGATTCCTTCAGGCGCATCTGCTTGGGGAGCTTCAAATCGGGCGTGAGCACCCAGGCAGTCCAGCCGGCGTAGTTTTTCTTCCAGTGGGCGGCGAGCTGGGGAAAGAACTCCCCGCCGTCGCCCTGCTCGGTCTGTGCCGATTCGCGGGCGCCCGAGCGGCCGGTGCCGGCCACGCCGCCCACCTCGATGCGCTCGCCGTACGGCGGGTTGAGCATGATGACGCCGGCCTCGACCGGCGGCATGCGCTGCAGGGCGTCGCCGCCGCGGAACTCGACGGCCTGCGCCACGCCCGCGCGTTCGGCGTTGCGCTCGGCAAAGTCGACCATGCGGTGCGACACATCGGAGCCGAAGATGGCGACGCCGTTGTCCGCCACGCCGGCCTCGGCCTCTTTCTTGATGGCGGTCCACACATGCGCCTGGAACGGCAGCAGCTTCTCGAAGCCGAAGCGCCGCAGCGACCCGGCCGGGATGCCGCGCGCGATCTGCGCCGCCTCGATGGCGATGGTGCCGCTGCCGCAGCAGGGGTCGTACAGCGGCTGGGCCGACACTTCGCCGGTTTCGGGGTTCCACCAGCCGCTGGCGGCCAGCATGGCGGCGGCCAGGGTTTCCTTCAGCGGGGCATCGCCCTTGTCCTGGCGCCAGCCGCGCTTGAACAGCGGCTCGCCAGAGGTGTCGATGTACAGCGTGCAGGTGTCGGTGGTCAGGTGGGCGAACACGCGGCAGTCGGGCCACTGGGTCTCGATGCTCGGGCGCACGCCGTTGGCCTTGGCGCGGAAGCGGTCGGCAATGGCGTCCTTGATGCGCAGGGTGGCGAAGTTCAGGCTCTGCAGCGGGCTGTGCTGGGCCGTGGTCTCGATCTTGAAGGTCTGCTTCGGCGTGAACCAGATCTCCCAGGCCACGCCGTTGGCGATGGCGTAGAGGTCGTTCTCGCTGCGGTAGGGCGCATGGGCCAGTTCGACCAGCACGCGCTGCGCGAGCCGGCTGTGCAGGTTGAGCTTGAGGGCGTCGCGCCAGTCGGCGCGCACCCGCACGCCGCCGCGCAGCGTGAGCAGGTCTTGCCCGGCTCGGCCGGTCAGGGCGTGCACCTCCTGGGCAAGGAATTCCTCGACGCCGGCGGCGCAAGGCAGGAAAAAGGAAAGATCGTTCACTGAAAGTTGGCCATCGGGAAGCCCGACTAGGGGACTCCATTGTCGCCTTGTCACGGCCCTTCTCTATATAGTCGATTCGCCGATGAACCCCATCCTCGTCCCACCGACAGCACCCGTCGCGCCGGCCGCCGCCGGAAGCGACCGTTTCGCGATCGAATGCGAGGTGCTGCGGCTGTCGGTGCGGCCCATCGGCCCGGTGCTGCTGGTGCAGTACCTGCTCAACTGCGGCGTGGCGGCGCTTTTCGCCTGGCAGTACTCGCTGGCGCGCGCGCTGGTGTGGATTGTGCTGATCACCATGGTGACGGCGCTGCGCGGCTTCTTCCCGCAGCGCCTGCCGGAGCCCTTCACCCCGGTCACGCTGCGCGCGGCGCAGCGCCTGCACACGCTGCGCACCGGCATCTGGGAGCTGGCGCACGGGCTGGCGGGGGTGCTGCTGTTCAATCCCGCGCGCGCCGACCAGCAACTGCTGCTGGGCCTGATCCTCATGGGCATGACGCTGTCGTCGGCCTTCTCTGTGTCGTTCTACACGCCGGCCACGCAACTGGCGATCACGCTGCTGCTGGCGCCGGTGATCGTCACGGGCCTGTGGATGGGCGCGCCGGAGATGGTGGCGGTGGCCGTCATCGGCATCGGCCTGACCGCGATGATGTGGAAGCTGGTGGCCGAGCGCTCCCGCCAGCTCGAGGAAAACATCGGCCTGCGGCTCAACGAGCGCACGCTGCGCGAGCAGGCGCTGGCCGGGCTGCGCGCGTCCGAGCAGGCGCAGGCCGAGCGGCTGCGCTTTTTCTCGGCCGCCAACCACGACCTGCGCCAGCCGGTGATGGCCATCGGCCTGCAGGCCGAGGTGCTGCGCCAGCAACTGGAAAGCGGCGCCGACACGCACGCGGTGCAGCACACCGTGGCCTCGCTCGCGCGCGCGCAACAGGCGCTCGAGGGGCTGACCAATCAGTTGCTCGAAATCGGCCGAATCGAGGCCGCGGTCGATCCGCTCAGGCCCGAGGCGGTGGCGCTGGCCCCGCTGCTGCAGGAACTGGCGCGGCAGGCGGGCAATGGCCGCGTGGGCGTGCGCTGCCCGACCAATGCGGTCGCCTGGACCGACACGGTGTCGCTGCGCCGCGTGCTGGCCAACCTGGTGGACAACGCGGTCAAGTTCACGCCGCGCGGGCGCGTGCTGCTGGCGGTGCGGACACGCGAGCGCGAGTCCGGCCGCGCCTGGCGCATCGAGGTGCGCGACAGCGGCATCGGCATTCCGGCGGACGCGCAGGAGCGGGTGTTCAACGACTTCGAGCAGATCGGCAACGTGGAGCGCAACCTGCAGCGCGGCCACGGGCTGGGCCTGGCGATCGTGCGGCGGCTGGCGGCGCAGCTGGGCATCGAGGTGGCGCTGCGCTCCGCGCCGGGCCGGGGCTCGGTGTTCAGCTTCGAGCTGCCGGCGGCGCCGGAGGGCGCGGCGGTGGCGCGCATTCGGCCCCTGCCGCAGGCCGGCACCGGCGCGTCGCACGCGCTGCCGTCCGGGCTGGCCGTGCTGGTGGTGGAAGACAACGCGGTGGTGGCCGACAGCCTGCTGGCGCTGCTGCGGCAATGGGGCGTGGCCCCGCGCGTCTACGCCAGCGCGGCCGAGGCGCTGGCGCTGGCCGACCTGCACGCGCTCGACGCGGCGCTGTGCGACATCCGCCTGCCCGGCGCGCTCGACGGCATCGCGCTGGCCGAGCGGCTGCAGCGGCAGAAGCCCTCGCTCACCATCGTGCTGATCTCGGCCGACATCAACGAGGCCACCCAGCGGCTGGCGCTGGAGCGCGGCTGGCACGCACTGCGCAAGCCGGTGCAGCCGGACGAGCTGCACGGCGTGCTGCTGAAGGCGTTGCCGCGGGGCTGAAGCAGTCCCACGCGGCCCCTGGCGCCGCTGGCACGGGCCGTGCAACGGTGTCACTGCTTCCGATATATGCTCCGCGCACAGGCCGCCGGTCCTGCCCCGATGTCCGCCGACACTTCTCTTCCTTCCCCTGCCGCCGATCCGCGCAACCTGCGCTATGGCGGCGTCGCCATCGCCCTGCACTGGCTGCTCGCGGCCCTCATCGCGGCCTCGCTCGGCGTCGGTCTCTACATGACCGGGCTGCCGTTCTCGCCCCTGCGCCTGAAGCTCTACAGCTGGCACAAGTGGGCCGGCGTCACCATCCTGCTGCTGTCGGCGCTGCGGCTGGCGTGGCGGCTCGGACACCGGCCGCCGCCACTGCCGGCCGCGACGCCGGCGTGGCAGCTCGCGGCCTACCGCACGGGCCACGCGCTGATGTACCTGCTGTTCTTCGCGGTGCCGCTCTCGGGTTGGGCCTACAGCTCGTCGATGGGCGTGCCGGTGGTGTGGTTCGGCGCGCTGCCGCTGCCCGATTTCATGCCGGTCGACCAACCCTTTGCCGAAGCGGTGCTGCAGCCGCTGCACAAGGGCTGCGCCTTCACGCTGGCGGGCGTCACGCTGCTGCATGTGGCGGCGGCGCTCAAGCACCACTGGATCGACCGCGACGGTCTGTTGAAACGCATGTGGCCCGCGCCACGCAAGGAATCCGCCGGATGAAGCGCCGCTATCTTTTCATTCCCCTCGCCTTGCTGGCAATGCTCGCGCCGGGCATGGCCGCCACCGAGCCGCCGGCCGCGAAGCTGATCGCCGACAAGAGCCAGATCGTGTTCGTCAGCAAGCAGATGGGCGTGCCGGTGGAAGGCACGTTCAAGAAGTTCGACGCCCAGGTCGCGTTCGACCCGAAGAAGCCCGAGGGCGGGAGCGTCGTGCTGCGCATCGACACCGCCAGCGCCGGTTTCGGCATTCCGATGAGCGACGCCGAACTGCCCAAGGCGCCGTGGTTCGACGCCGCGCACTTTCCGCAGGCCACCTTCCAGTCGAGCGCGATCAAGGCGCTGGGCGACGGCAAGTTCGAGATGACGGGCAAGCTCACCATCAAGGGCACGGCGAAATCGGTGACGGTGCCGGTCGGCATCGCCCCCGCCGGCGGCAACCAGGCGGTCGCGACCGGAAGCCTTACGATCCAGCGGCTCGACTACAAGATCGGCGACGGCGAATGGACCGACACCTCGATGGTCGCCAACGAAGTGCAGGTGCGCTTCAAGCTCACCATCGCGGGCCTCGGGCCGCTTTGAAGAATCACCGGGCCGCGCTGCTCACACTCCCACGTTCATGACACACCCAGCCTCCGCCATGAAGACGACGCTCATCCTTGCCGCCCTGTTGTCGGCCGCGGCCTTTTCCACCGCAGCCACGGCGCAGGAATACACGGCGCCGCCGGTGGCAGTGAAGCCCGCCGGCGGGCCGAAGAAGAATGCGAACTACGTGGTCGACCCGACGCACACCTTCGTGATGTACGAGATGGGCCACTACGGCACCACCACCAACCGGGGGCGCTTCAGCACCAAGGACGGCTCGGTGCAGATCGACGGCACCGGCACCAGCGGCAAGGTCGACATCACGATGGACATCAGCTCCATCAACACCGGCGTCGACCTGCTCAACCGTCATGTGCAGAGCAAGGACTTCTTCAACGTGGCGGAATTCCCGACCGGCCGCTTCGTGGCCGAGCGCATCGATTTCAGCGGGGACAAGGTGGTCGACGTGCCGGGCACGCTCACGCTGATGGGGCAGACGAAACCGGTGACGCTGAAGGCGGTGCGCTTCAACTGCTACCTGAGCCCGCTGATCAACCGCCAGGTGTGCGGCGGCGACTTCGAGACCACGGTGGAACGCAGCGACTGGGGAATTACCTGGGGACTGAACTTCGGCTTCGAGAACAAGGTGAAGCTGCTGGTGCAGGTGGAGGCGGTCAACGTCCAGCCGTAGGCGCTTCCGGCGCCACTGGCTGGCCCTGCCGGCCTACCTGACGATGGTCTTGCGGGGGCTGCTGCTCGCGGCCAGCGGCTCCTCGCTATCGTTCTTGGGGGATTTCAGCCAGTTGCGGGCCGCCATCACTGCACGCGGAAGATTCAGCAATACCAGCATCCAGGCGCCCATCGCGACAGTCATCACCGCACCGAACAACAGTTGTTCGGCCAGCGGTGCATCGCTCCAGTAGAAGAAGCTCAGCAAAAACGACAAGATCAACGCCCAAATGATCAGGAGGTAGAGATTTTTCATCTTTGTGCACCGCGGAAGTCGGTACACAAAATGTAAACGAAAAAGTAATTCGAGTACTACTTATAGTTTACTTTTCAATCCTTGATCAGCGTGAATTTGTGCACGTTATTCAACCATTTCAAATTTTCCCGAAGAGGCATGCCCGATGGACAACACCCTTTCCTTGCTGGGTATCGCCGGCGCGATGGCCGTGGGCGCGATGAGCCCGGGCCCCAGTTTCGTCATGGTGGCGCGCACGGCCGTGGCCTCCCGCGGCGACGGGCTGGCGGCGGCGCTGGGCATGGGCGCGGGCGGACTGGTCTTCGCCATTGCCGCGCTGGCCGGCCTGCAGGCGGCGTTCCTGGCGGTGCCGGGGCTCTATCTGGCAATCAAGGGCTTCGGCGGCGCCTACCTCGTGTACCTGGGTTTTCGCATCTGGCGCGGTGCGCGCCAGCCACTGGCTGTTACACCTGAAGTGGGTAGCTCTACCGTCCGGCAGGGCCGCGGCGGCCGCACCTTCTTGCTGGGCCTGGCCACCCAGGTCAGCAACCCGAAGACGGCGGTGGTCTACGCCAGCATCTTCGCGGCCTTCCTGCCGCGCGAGGTGCCGCTGGTACTGGCGCTGTCGGTGCCGGCCGTGATCTTCTGCATCGAGACCGGCTGGTACACCATCGTCGCGCTGGCGCTCTCGTCGGCGGCGCCGCGCTCGGCCTACCTGCGCTACAAGGCGTGGATCGACCGCGCGGCCGGTGGCGTGATGGGGCTGCTGGGCGTTCGGCTGGTCTGGTCGGCCCTGCGCGGCGGCCACTGACCGAATACCCGTCGGGCCGCTACAGCAGGCTCTCGGGTGTCAGCGGCGCCAGCAGTTCGAGCATGGTGCGGTCCCAGAAGCCCGAATCGGGCTCCTCGTGCAGCACCGTGATCTTGCCGGCGTCGTCGCTGACCCATTCGATGCGGCTGTCGTTGCTGCCCTCGGCAAAGCGCAGCCGGTAGGCGCCCTGCTGCTTGAGCACGTCGAGCAGCTTGAGCATCTGTTGCGCCATCTCGGGGCTGTGGATGATCAGCCCGATCTCGGTGTTCTGCGATTCCGAGCGCGGATCGAAATTCATCGACCCCACGAACAGCGTGCGCCGGTCGATCACCGCCGACTTGGCATGCAGCCGCCCGACCGTGGTGCCGAAAAGGCCGAGCCGCACACTGCGCCGGGTGCGCGTGGAGCTCAGCTCATACAGGTCGGCGCCGAGCTTGAGCATGTCGGGCCGGTAGCGGCGGTAGGCGGTGTGCACCAGCGGTTCGTCGGTGGCGGCCAGCGAATTGGTGACCACGCTGATCTTCACGCCGCGCCCGCGGATCTCGCGCATCACCTCCAGCCCCGTGGCGCCCGGAATCAGGTAGGGCGAGACGATGGTCACTTCGGCGCGCGCGCGGCGCATCTGCTCGACCACGTTGTAGCGCACGCTGTCGACGTCGAGCAGCGGCACGCCGCCGTACGAGGCGGTCTTGCCGATCACGCGGTCGGGCGAGTCGGCGTAGGCCTCGGCCAGGGTCCAGATCAGGCCCAGCCTGCCGGCGTTCAGGTCGTCGGCGATCGGGCTGTAGCCGAGCAGGTCGTTCGGTGCGGGCGGCGGCGGTGGCGGCGTGGTATCGGGGCCGGTGGCTGCATCGAAACGGCGCCGCAGTTCCTCGTGCGCGATGCTGCTCGTCACCACCGACTGCACGGGGCGCACGTAGGTGCTGTTCCAGTACTGGTCGAACAGGCTGCCGAGCCGGGGAACCAGCGCGCCGGTCACGAAGGTGTCGAGGTCCAGAAAATTCTCGCCCGCCGTGCGCGTGAAGTACTGGTTGCCGATGTTGCGCCCGCCCGCCACCGCCATCGCGCCGTCGGCGATGAACAGCTTGTTGTGCATGCGGCGGTTGACCCGGCTGAAGTCGAACAGCGACGCAGCGAAGCGCCTGACCAGGCTGCCGCGCCCGGCCGGGAAAGGATTGAACAGGCGCAGCTCGACATTCGGCGTGGCGGCGAAGCCGAGCAGCAGTTCGTCTTCGCCGGAGGTGTAGAGGTCGTCCATCAGCACGCGCACCCGCACGCCGCGCAGGGCGGCGTCGCGCAGGGTGCGCAGCAGGTAACGGCCGGTCTCGTCGCTCTCGATCTGGTAGTACTGCACGTCCAGCGTGCGCTGTGCGCGGCGCGCCAGTTCGATGCGGGTGTCGAAGGCGAAGTCGCCGCCGGGCATCAGGCGAAAACCGCTCAGGTCGGGGTCGGGCTGCGCGGCCAGCGCGAGCTTGCCGAGCGCGGTGTCGGCCGACACCGCCATGGCCCTGGTGGGTGGGCGCGGCGCCTCGTCGGGCAGGGTGGCGCAGCCGGTGACGAGCAACACGGCCAGAGCGAACACCAAGGCCAGACTCGCTCGCCATTCACGGCCAGGCGGCGAACACCGCGGAACCGGCTCTGCCGGGCCGCCGGTGTTGCCCCCTGCAAGGGGGTTGGCGAAGCGACACGAAGTGCGCATAGCCTGGGGGTGTAGCCGAGCTACAGTGCCTTGCGCAGATTGGCGGGCGCGATACGCAGCGCCTCGCGGTACTTGGCCACGGTGCGGCGTGCGCACTCAATGCCCTGCTCCTTCAGCATCTCGGAAATCTGGCTGTCCGACAGCGGCTTCTTGATGCTCTCCGAACTCACGAACTGCTTGATCAGCGCGCGCACCGCGGTGCTCGACGCATTGCCGCCGGTCTCGGTGCCCAGCGCCGAGCCGAAGAAATACTTCAGCTCGACCGTGCCGAACGGCGTGGCCATGTACTTGGCGGTGGTCACGCGCGAAATGGTGGATTCGTGCAGGCCCAGTTCGTCGGCGATCTCGCGCAGCACCAGCGGGCGCATGGCCAGCTCGCCGTGCACGAAGTAGCTCTTCTGGCGCTCGACGATGGCGTTGCTCACGCGCAGGATGGTGTCGAAGCGCTGCTGGATGTTCTTGATGAACCAGCGCGCCTCCTGAAGCCGCTGCGACAGCGCCTGGCTGCCCTCGCCCTTGTGCGACTTGAGCGCGCCGGCATAGATGTCGTGCACTCGCAGGCGTGGCATGACTTCGGGATTCAGCATGACGCGGAACTTGACGTTGGTGCCGCGGCCGGTCTTGGTGACGATCACGTCGGGAATGACGATGTTGCGTTCGACATCGACGAAACGCCGTCCCGGCTTGGGCTCCAGCCGCGCGATGACCTGCAGCGCCAGGCGCACCAGCTCTTCGTTGCTGCGGGTGAGCGTGGCCAGGCGCTTGAAGTCGCGCCGCGCGAGCAGCTCCATCGGCTGCTTGCAGATGGCGATGGCGGTCTTGTAGACCTGCGCGCGGTCTTCTTCTTCGCCATCTTCGTCCTCGGCGGCCAGCGCGCGCAGCTGGATGCTCAGGCATTCGCCCAGGTCGCGCGCGCCCACGCCCACCGGCTCCAGGCTCTGCAGCAGGCCGAGCGCCACCTGGAAGTGGTGCACGAGGTCGTCGAACTGGTCGTTGTCGTCGCCGGCCAGGCCCGAGGCCAGCGCGGGCAGCGAGTCTTCGAGGTAGCCGTCGTCGTTCAGCGACTCGATCAGGAAGCGCAGCGCGGCGCTGTCGTTTTCGCTCAGGCGCAGGCTCAGCGCTTGGCGGTGCAGGAACGACTGCAGCGATTCCTGGCTGCGCGCGAGCTCGGTGGCATCGGCGCGCTCGTCGTCGCCCAGGTTGTTCTGGCGAGCGGGGGCATCGCTGCCCCACTCGCTGTCGTCGGGCGCCATGTCGACGGTGCCGTCGCCTTCCCAGTCGGGCTCGCGCTCGGCGATCTCGGCGGCGGGGCCGTCGGAATCGGCCGCGGTGGTACTGGTCTCGGTCGAGGCGGTGGAGGTGCTGGCCGACGGCGGGGTGAAGTCGCCCTCGCCGGCTTCGGCCACCTCATCGCGCTGGACCGGCGTGTCGACGGCATCGAGCCCGAATTCCTCGCGCGCCGCTTCTTCCGCGGTGCGCTCGAGGAACGGGTTCTCGTCGAGCATCTGCTCCACTTCCTGGCTCAGTTCGAGCGTGGAAAGTTGAAGCAGCCGGATCGACTGCTGCAGCTGCGGCGTGAGTGCCAGATGCTGCGAGACGCGAAGGGACAGCCCCTGCTTCATGGAGAACGCCCCCGCCCTTACATGCGGAAGTGTTCGCCCAGGTACACCCTGCGTACCTCGGCGTTGTCGACGATCTCCGAAGGCGTGCCTTGTGCCAGCACATGCCCGTCGCTGATGATGAAGGCGTGATCGCAGATGCCCAGCGTTTCGCGCACGTTGTGGTCGGTGATGAGCACGCCGATGCCGCGTTCCTTCAGGAAGCTGATGATCCGCTGGATTTCGATGACGGCGATCGGGTCGATGCCGGCAAAGGGCTCGTCCAGCAGGATGAAGCGCGGCTGGGTGGCCAGCGCGCGCGCGATCTCGACGCGGCGGCGCTCGCCGCCCGACAGCGCCAGCGCGGGCGAATCGCGCAGGTGGTCGACGCGCAGGTCGGCCAGCAGCTCGGACAGGCGCTCTTCCATGTGCTGCTTCGACAGCGGCATGAGCTTGCCGCTCGCGTCGGGCTCCTGCTGCAATTCGAGCACGGCGCGCACGTTTTCCTCGACCGTGAGCTTGCGGAAGATCGAGGCTTCCTGCGGCAGGTAGCTCAGGCCCATGCGCGCGCGGCGGTGGATGGGCATGTGCGCGATGGGCTCGCCGTCGATGGTGATGTCGCCGGCGTCGGCGCGCACCAGCCCGACGATCATGTAGAACGAGGTGGTCTTGCCGGCGCCGTTGGGGCCGAGCAGCCCGACGACTTCACCCTTCTGCACGTCGAGCGAGACGTCCTTCACGACCGTGCGGCTGCCGTAGCTCTTCTTCAGGCCGCGCGCGACCAGGCGGCTGCCCGGTGCGCCGTTGGCTTCCTGGGTTCCAGCGGTTTCGATCACTTGCGGGTATCTCCATCGCCACCGAGCGTGGTGGTCGAACGCAGGCCCGCGCCGGGTGCCGGCGTGGGCGCGGCCGGCGCCGCGGGCTTGGCCCCGGCCGGAGCGCCGGGCGCGGGTGCCGTGGCGGCCTTGGGTGTCAGGATGGTCTTGACGCGGCCGCTCGGGGACGACGCGTTGACCGCGGTGTTCGGCGGCACGGTGGAACCGTTGACCGTGTAGGTGTCGTTGCTCTGGTCGTAGACGATCAGGGCGCCGGTGCTCACGTCGTTCGGCGTGGAACCGAGCAGGCGGCGCATTTCCGCGTTGCGGATGAACTTGACGTTGTCGGCGCGGCTGTCGTACTCGATGACTTCGGACTCGCCCTCGATCCACTCGTCAGGGGCGTTGCGCTTCTGCTTGTAGTAAGCCCGCTTGCCGGGCGCCGCGGTGACCACCCCGTACTGGTAGCCCTCGGCGTCCTGGCGCACATCGAGCCGGGCGCCGCGGATGATGATCGTGCCTTTTGTTACCAGCACGTTGCCCGTGAACACGCTGGTCTGCTTGAGGTCGTCGTAACGCATGGCGTCCGACTCGATGTTCATCGGCTTGCTGCGGTCGGCGGTCTCGGCCAGGGCGCCCGAGGCAAGGCCGGCCAGCAACAGCGCGGCGGCAGCCAGGCGGCCGACGCGGCGCAGGAAGGGGGTGGTGGAGTAAGAATGCAATGTCATAGAGGCACGAAACTTGCTCGGCATTGTATGCGGCTGATTGCGTCAGCCCGCACGCGCAGATGAAAAAGCCCGCCGAAGCGGGCCGGTGATGGGCGCAGCAACACGAAGTGTCGCGAAGCCTGGGGTCAGCCCTTCTTGGCTTCGCCGACCAGATAGTTCACGACCTGCAGCACCTTGCTCATGCTGCCGGCGGTTTCGCCGTCCACGTACCAGCGGCCGGCGACGGCCATGGCCGGCACGCCCGCCACCTTGTAGGCGTCGGTCATCTGCGAAGCGCGCTTGGCCTTGCTGGCCACGCCGAACGAGGTGAAGACTTCCTTGAACTTGGCGCCGTCGAGGCCGTTGGCCGCGGCCCAGGCAATGATGTTGGCGTCGCCGTTCACGTTCTGGCGCTGCGCGTGGATCGCGTTGAACACCTTCGGCTGGTATTCGTCGACCTTGCCCATGGCTTCGAGCGCGTAGTACAGGCGCTGCTTGGCTTCGACGTCGTTGCCCACGAAAGGCACCGGAATGCGGCGGAAGGCCACTTCCTTCGGTGCCGACTTGACCCAGGCTTCGAGCGTCGGTTCGAAGTCGTTGCAATGGGGGCAGTTGTACGAGAAGAACTCGACCACCTCGACCTTGCCGGCCGGGGCATCGACGGGCACGCGCTTGTCGAGCACCAGGTACTCCGAGCCGGCCTTGGGCACGCGCGCCTGGGCGTGGGCCGGGTTGGCGGCCAGGGACAGCAGCCCGAGCGAGGTGGCAGCCAGCGAAAAGTCACGACGTTTCATTGAAAGGGTTCTCCAGTTGGTACGGCAGACTGAGCCGGCACGCGGCGGGGAGTTCCCCCGCCCGCGGCGCGCCCAAGGCGATGAATGGTGGCGGCAAACGCCGCGCGGCGAAGCTTAAGGGCTATTGGTGGCAATCGATTGCCGCGGCGGCATCAGCGCTGCACGCGCACGAGCGCCGAATCGAGGCCGCCGCCGTCCAGGCGTTCCTTCAGGCGGTCGGCGTCTTCCTTCTTGTTGAACGGGCCGGCGCGCACGCGGTAGACGGTGCGGCCCGCCTGTTCGCGCTCGGTGACCTTGGCCTCGACGCCCATCAGCGACAGCTTGGCGCGCTGCGCCTCGGCGTCGTCGGTGGTGCGGAAGGCGCCGGCCTGCACGAAGTACATGAACGGATCGGCGCCCGAGTTGCTGCTGGCGGCGCCGCTGTTGCTGCTGGGCGCGGCCGACGCGGTGGTCGTGCTGCCGGAGCCGCCGCCCGAGCGGGCGCGAGCCAGGTCGCCCAGCGGGTCGTTCGACGGCGGCAGCGCGTTGGCCTCGGCCGGCACGGGCGCGGTGCGCGGCTTGACGGCCGTGGGGGGCACCACCACGGGCACCGGCGGCGCGGTGGTCGGCCCGGCGGTGGCGGGAGCGACGGCGGTGGTCGCCGGCTCGCCGGTGACGGGGTTGACCGGGCCGGTCGCGGCGGGCGCCGGCTTGGCGGCACCGGCCTTGCCGGCCAGCGGTGCGTTCGGGTCCCAGTCGCGGTTCTTGCGGGCTTCGGCTTCGTCCTGTTCGGCGCCGCCGCGCTGCGTCTTGGTCACGAAAGGAATCGGCACCTTGGTCACGTAGACCGCGATGCCCAGCGCGACGCCAAGGCCGAGCACCAGCCCGATGATCAGGCCGATGACGATGTTGCCGCGTTGTCTGGTTGTCTTCTTCATGGTGAGGGAGTTCACATCTTGCTCGGCGCACTGACGCCGAGAATCGCGAGGCCATTGTGCAGCACCTGCGCGGTCGCGGCGACCAGCGCCAGGCGGGCCAGCTTGACCTTTTCGTCGTCGACCAGGATGCGTTCGGCGTCGTAATAGCTGTGGTAGCTGGCGGCCAGCTCGCGCAGGTAGAAGGTGACGTCGTGCGGGGCGAAATCGCGGGCGGCGGCGGTGAGCATGGCCGGGTACTTGGCCAGCAGCAGCATCAGCGCCTGGGCGGCCGGGCTTTCCAGCGGCGACAGGTCGACGCCCGCCAGCGTGGCGCGATCGCCGCCCCAGCCGGCGAGCACCGAGCAGATGCGCGCATGCGCGTACTGCACGTAGTACACCGGGTTGTCGTTGTTCTTGG
The DNA here is from genome assembly GCF_022009635.1 of Variovorax paradoxus. Taxonomy (NCBI): domain Bacteria; kingdom Pseudomonadati; phylum Pseudomonadota; class Betaproteobacteria; order Burkholderiales; family Comamonadaceae; genus Variovorax; species Variovorax paradoxus. Next base: position 1,052,830 of record NZ_CP091716.1, on the reverse strand, counting down.
TGACCGCGAGGTCGACGTCGAAGGTGTACTCGGTGTCCGGCTTGCGGCTCAGCAGGAAGAAGCGCACGGCGTCCGTGCTGGTCCACTCGATCAGGTCGCGCAGGGTGACGTAGCTGCCGGCGCGCTTGCTGATCTTGACCTCTTCGCCGCCCTTGACCACGCGCACCATGGTGTGCAGCACGTAGTCGGGGTAGCCCTCTGGGATGCCTTCGCCGGCCGCCTGCAGGCCGGCGCGCACGCGCGCGATGGTGCCGTGGTGGTCGGTGCCCTGGATGTTGATGACCTTGTGGAAGCCGCGCTCCCACTTGGCGATGTGATACGCCACGTCGGGCACGAAGTACGTGTACGTGCCGTCCTGCTTCTTCATCACGCGGTCTTTGTCGTCGCCGTAGTCGGTCGACTTCAGCCACAGCGCGCCGTCCTGCTCGTAGGTCTTGCCGGCGGCCACGAGCTTCTGCACGGCGGCCTCGACGCGGCCGCTGGTGTACAGGCTCGACTCCAGGTAGTACTGGTCGAAGTGCACGCGGAAGGCCTGCAGGTCCAGGTCCTGTTCGCGGCGCAGGTAGGCCACGGCGAATTCGCGGATGGCTTCGATGTCCGCGATGTCGCCGGTGGCGGTGACTTCGCGGTCTTCCGACTTGACGGTCTTCTTGGCCTTGAAGTCTTCGGCGATGTCGGCGATGTAGTCGCCGTTGTAGGCCGGAGCCTTTTCGCCGCTGGGCCATTCGGCGTCGCCGGGCTTGAAGCCGCGGGCGCGCAGCTGGGTGCTGTTGGCCAGCGTCTGGATCTGCACGCCGGCGTCGTTGTAGTAGTACTCGCGCCACACGCTCTCGCCCTGCGAGGCGCGCAGGTTGCAGATGGCGTCGCCCAGCGCGGCCTGGCGGCCGTGGCCGACGTGCAGCGGGCCGGTCGGGTTGGCGGAGACGAACTCGACCAGCACCTTCTCGCCGGTGGCGGGCTGCTGGCCGAAGCTTTCGCCGGCCGAGAGCACCTCGCGCACGATCTGCTGCTTGGCCGCCGTCTTCAGGCGGATGTTGAGGAAGCCGGGGCCGGCGATCTCGATCGCCTCGACCCACTGGCCGAAAGCGGGGGTTGCGAGCAAGGCGGCGCTGAGCTGCTCGGCCAGATCGCGCGGCTTGCGCGCGAGCGGCTTGGCGAGCTGCATGGCTGCCGTGCTGGCGAAATCGCCATGGGCGGCCACCTTGGGCGACTCGAACGCGGCTTTGGAGCCAGCGCCGGGCGAGAGGGATTCGAGCGTGTTCGCGAGCGCCGCGAGCAGCTCCTGTTTGACCAATAGCATCTGTGAATTTTACCGGGGGCAAACCCGGACGCTGTTGACGATGGTCATCCAATCATGAACTTGGCCCGTTAGGATGGTCGGCCCCGGGGCGGGGCACCTGTCACAACCAACCTTGCGAGGACATATCACCATGAAGAAGTTCCTTTCCCTGGTAGCCCTGGGCGCCTGTCTCTCCTTCGGCGCCTACGCGCAAGACAAGGCCGCCGCACCGGCAGCCGCTCCCGCTGCCATGGCCGCACCGGCCGCCGGCGCCAGCTGCGATGCCAAGGCCATCGACAAGAACGGCAAGCCCCTGGCAGGCGCCGCCAAGACAAGCTTCGTCAAGAAGTGCGAAAAGGACACCAAGGCCGCCGCTGCACCCGCCTGCGCGACCAAGGCCGTCGACAAGAACGGCAAGGCCCTGGCCGGTGCCGCCAAGACCAGCTTCATGAAGAAGTGCGAAGCGGACGCAGCCAAGGGCTGATGCGCCACTGACGCCGAAGAAGCCCGCCGAGCGCGGGCTTTTTTTCGTCCCGGCTTTTCTTCTTATTTGCCGAAGCCGCGCGCCAGGAACACCGCCACCAGCGGAATCAGCGCGATCAGGTGCGCCTGCACCATCACCAGCTTGCGCGTCTTCTTGATGTCGGCCTCGTCCGGCAGCTTGCCGGTGGCGCGCAGCGTCTTGCGCCAGCGGAAGTAGGTGAGCGTCGGGAAGATCGAAAGCACGCCGACGATGATGAAGAGCCCCAGCTTCACGTGCAGCAGCGGGTTGGTCCAGTACCAGGCGGTGCCCTTCACGCCCCACCAGGTGCGCGCGATGCCGGTGGCGAGCACCGCGATGGCCGCGATGCCGTAGACCATGTCGACCCGGGCCAGCCGCTCGACCACCGCCGCGTTGAGCCACTGCACCCGGCACAGCGCCGCTTCGCTGGAGATGAACACGACCATCGTCAGGATGGCCAATATGTGCAGGTAGGCGAGGATGGCTTCGAGGGTCATCGATGGCTTTCTTCTCTATGCAGTGGGTTGCAATTGCGCAGAGATTGTGCCGCCGCGAAGGCCACCTACGCCCTGCCTCCCCAGAATTCCGGGTTCCCGTATTGCTCCTTGAGGAAATCAAGCCACAGTCGCACCCGCAGCGGCAGGTGCTTGGCGCCCGCGAAGACCGCGTAAATGCCGTTGGGCGGCGCGGCGAACTCGTCGAGCAGCGGCACGAGCAGCCCGGCGTCGATCTCGGCCTCGACCTCCCAGGTGCTGCGCCAGGCGATGCCGTGGCCGGCCAGGCACCAGTCGTGCAGCACCTGGCCGTCGGAGCAATCGAGCGGGCCGCTCGGGCGCAGGTGGATCAGCTCCTGCACGCCGGCCTCGGTGGTAATGCGAAAGGCCCAGCCGCGCGTCTGCGAGGCGTCGCTCGACAGCGTGAGGCAGGCAAAGCGCGAAAGCTCGCCCGGATGCTTCGGCTTGCCGTGGCGGCGCACGAAGTCGGGCGTCGCCACGCAGCGGCGGCGGTTGTCGGCCAGGCGCACGCTCACCAGCGACGAGTCGGGCAGGTCGCCCACGCGCACCGCGCAATCGAAGCTCTCGCCGGTGACGTCGACCACGCGGTCGCTGAGGTTCAGCGAAATCGTCACTTCCGGGTGCAGCGCATGAAAGCGCGGCACCAGCGGCGCGACGTGGCGGCGGCCGAAGCCGGCCGGCGCCGTCACCCGCAGATGGCCGCTCGCCTTGACGCCGCCGGCACTCACGCTGGCCTCGGCATTGGCGAACTCGGTCAGGAGGCGCTGGCAATCTTCGAGGAAGGCGCTGCCCTCGTGCGTGAGGGTGATGCGGCGCGTGGTGCGCACCAGCAGCTTGACGCCCAGCCGCTCCTCCAATGCGTCGAGCCGGCGGCCCATGATGGCCGGGGCCACGCCCTCGGCCTTGGCCGCGGCGGTGAGGCCGCCCCGGGTCGCGACGGAAACGAAGGATTCGAGCTGCTTGAGGCGGTCCATGGCGGGCGGAACTATATCCCCCGTCCCCCCCGCCGCACGAAGGGCGCGGCCTTATTCGGGCCGCACGCCCGCCTCGCGCACCGCCGCGCCCCAGCGCGCATGCTCGGCCTTGATGTACTGCGCCGCCTGCTCCGGACTGCCGCCGCCGGGCGTGCTGCCCTCGGCCAGCAGCTGCGAGATGGTCGCCGGCTTGGCCAGTGCCTTGCCGATGGCGGCATTGAGCTTCTTCACGATGTCGGCGGGCGTGCCGGTGGGCACGACGATGGCCTTCCAGTCCACCGCCTCGAAGCCCTGGTAGCTCTCGCCCACCGTCGGCACGTCGGGCATCACCGGCAGGCGCTTGGCCGAAGTGACGGCCAGCGCGCGCAGCTTGCCGCCCTTGACCATCGAGAGCGCGCCCTGCGGCGTTGCGAACATGTAGTCGGTCTGGCCGCCGAGCAGGTCGGTGATGGCGGGCGCCGCGCCCTTGTACGGCACGTTGAGCACCTTGAAGCCGGCGCGCTTGGCCAGCACCTCGCCGGCCATGTGGCCCAGCGTGCCTGTGCCCGCGAGCGCCTGCTTGATCTCGCCGGGCTTGGCCTTGGCGGCGGCGACCAGTTCGGCCAGCGACTTGTACGGCGCCTCCGTGCGCACCACCAGCACCACCGGCTGCGAAGCCACGACGGCCACCGGCACCAGGTCTTTCAGCGCGTCGTAGGGCATCTTGGGAAACAGCGTCGGGTTGATCGCGAGGTTCGCGGTCTGGCCCAGGCCGATGGTGTAGCCGTCGGGCTTGGCCTTGGCCACCACGTCCATGCCGATGTTGCCGTTGCCGCCCGCGCGGTTGTCCACGATGAAGGTCCACTTGGTGTCGTCCATGACCTTCTGCGCGATCAGCCGCGCCACGATGTCGGTGGCGCCGCCGGGCGTGTAGGGCACGACGAGGCGCACCGGCTTGTCGGGCCAGGCCGTGTCGGCCAGGGCGGATGCGGCGGGCAGGCATGCCGCGGCCGCGGCGCAGGCGAGCAGTGCGCGCCGTGTGATCGATTGCATGGGTTCAGTCTCCGAGGGTGATGTTGTGTGTCGCGAGCGCGGCGATCTGTTCGTCGCTGTAGCCCACTTCCTTGAGGAGTTCGCGGCTGTGCTCGCCGATGCGCGGCGGCTGCAGCCGGATGCCGGGGCGTTCGCCGTCCAGCGTGAACGGCATCAGCGGCACCTTGGCCGTGCTGCCGTCGTTCATGCGCACCGGCGCGAGGCCGCCGGTGGCGTTCAGGTGCGGGTCGTCGAACAGCGCCTGCGGCTTGGTGATGGGCGCGAAGGGCAGCTCGTTCTGCTCGAACACGGCGGCCAGCTCGGCGGCGCTGCGGTTCGCCAGGTGCGAGCGCAGGATGGGCATCATCCATTCGCGCGCCAGCACGCGGTCGTTGTTGGTCTTCAGGCGCGGATCGGCCAGCATGTCTTCCAGGCCGAAGGCCTTGCAGAAGATGGCCCACTGCTTGTCGCTCACGGCCGCAAGGAAGATCTGTTCGCCGTCCTTCACGGTGAACACGTCGTACACGGCCCAGGCAGAGATGCGGCTGGGCATCGGGTCGGCCGCCTTGCCGGTGGCGGCGAACTGCATCATGTGCTGCGCCACCAGGAACACGTTGTTCTCGAACAGCGCCGACTGCACCTCGCAGCCCTTGCCGGTGATGTCGCGCTGGCGCAGCGCGGCCATCGCGCCGATGGCGCCGAACATGCCGCCCATGATGTCGTTCACGCTGGTGCCCGCGCGCAGCGGGTCGCCGGCGCGGCCGGTCATGTAGGCCAGGCCGCCCATCATCTGCACCACCTCGTCGAGCGCGGTGCGGTGGTCGTAAGGGCCGGGCAGGAAGCCCTTGTGGCTCACGTAGATGAGGCGCGGGTTGAGCTTGGCCAACGTGTCGTAGTCGAGCCCCAGCTTCTTCATGGTGCCGGGCTTGAAGTTTTCGCTCACGATGTCGGCGGTGGCGATCAGGCGCAGCGCGGCCTCCACGCCCTCGGGCTTCTTCAGGTCGAGCGCGATGCTCTTCTTGTTGCGGTTGAAGGTCGGGAAGAAGCCCGAGCCCGAGCCCAGCAGGCGGCGGGTGTTGTCGCCCTCGATGGGCTCGACCTTGATGACCTCGGCGCCGAGGTCGGCCAGCAGCAGCCCGCAGGTCGGGCCCATGACCATGTGGGTGAACTCGACGACGCGGACGCCGGCGTACGGCAGGGGATTGGCTTCAGACATGTTGTTCGATGTGTTCCTGGACGAAGCCCTTGGGCAATCCGGCTTCCGGCGTCATGCCGTAGACCGGCTCGCCCGGCAGGCCGGCCATGAGCGGCGCGCGCGCCGCGATGAGTTTCTGGATGTCGATGCCGGTGCGCACGCCCATGGCCTCGAACATGAAGACCAGGTCCTCGGTCACCGCGTTGCCCGAGGCGCCGGGCGCATAGGGGCAGCCGCCGAGGCCGCCGAGCGATGCGTCGAAGGTGCGCACGCCCTCGTCCCAGGCCGCCAGGCAGTTGGCGATGCCGAGGCCGCGCGTGTTGTGCATGTGGGCGGCGCCCGCGTGCACGCCGATTTCCGCGCGCAGGCGCCTGAACAGCCGGCGCACCTGCGCGGGGTTGGCATAGCCCACGGTGTCGGACAGGCCCGACTCGTCCGCGCCGGCCTCCACGCACTGCGCGGCCAGGCGGATCACGTCGTCTTCCGGCACCAGGCCCTGCAGGGTGCAGCCGAAGGCGGTGGAGATGCCCGCCTCGAGCTTCACGCGCGGCGCGATGGCGTTGCGCAGCTCGGCGATGGCGCGCACTTCTTCCACCATTTCCGTCGGCGTCTTGCGCACGTTGGCCAGCGAATGCGCCACGCTGGCCGACACCGGCATGGTGAGCTTGTGCACGCCGGCCTCGAGCGCGGCCTGCGCGCCCTTGCGATTGGGCACCAGCGCCATCACCACCAGGCCGGGCAGCGTGACGGCGTGGCGCACCACCTCGGCGGCATCGGCCATCTGCGGCAGCAGCTTCGCGGGCACGAAGGAAGCGACCTCGATCTCGCGCACGCCGGCGGCGTAGAGCGCGTCGATCCAGCGCAGCTTGTCGTCGGTGGGCATGGTGGCCTTGACCGACTGCAGGCCGTCGCGCGGGCCGACCTCGCTGATGAGGACGTCGGGGGGTGTCATCGAATCTGTCTCCTGTGCTGGAATTGCTTGAAGCCGCTTGACTGTTCTATCTTACAGAACTATATTCCGTTAAACAGAATTAGACCGCCGATTCGCCCCGGCTGTCAAGCCGAGCCATTCCCGCCCATGCCACGCAAAGCCCAGACTGAATCCGTCTCCGACCTCAATGCCGCACCCGGCGGCGCCGCCGCGGTCGACCGCGCGCTGAGCCTGCTCTCGGCCTTCCAGCCGGGCGACGAGGCGCTGTCGCTCGCGCAGTTCGCCGAGCGCACGCAGCTCTACAAGAGCACCGTGCTGCGGCTGCTGGCGTCGCTCGAGCATGCGCGGCTGATCCGCCGCCAGGAAGACGGCCGCTATGCGCTGGGCATGGAGATCGCGCGGCTGCACGGGCTCTATGCGGCGTCGCTGTCGCTCGACCGCATCGTGCTGCCGGTGCTGCGCGCGCTGGTCGCGGCCACGGGCGAGAGTGCGGCCTATCACGTGCGGCAGGACCAGGGCGACAGCTGGGTGCGGCTGTGCCAGTTCCGCATCGATTCGTCGCACGTGGTGCGCGACCACGTGCGCGTGGGCGACCTGCTGCCCAACGACCGGGGCGCGGGCGCGCGCGTGCTCATCGCCTTCGGCCCGGAGAGCGAACTGCCGCGCGGCGCCGAGGAACGCAAGCTGTACGAGGACATTCGCGCGCAAGGCTGGTGCGCGCTGGTGGGCGACCGAACGGCGGAACTGGCCGGCATCTCGGCGCCGGTGTTCCATGCGGACGGCAGCCTGGCCGCGGCCGTCACGCTGACGATGCCGACGCATCGGTACGACGAGCGCTACATCGAGCCGGTGCGCGCCGCGGCGCGGGAACTGAGCGGCCAGGTCTGACGGTCTTGCTCCTTCCCCTTCCGGAGGAGGGAGAAACGCGGGAGCCTCAGGACTCTGCCTTGAAGCCCGAGTTCTTGATCGGCATTTCCCAGCGCTTCAGATGCGCCGCCTGTATGGCCGCGAGCTCGGCCGGCCCCGCATGCGCGGGCACGAGCCCCAGCGAATAGATCTTTTCCTGCACGTCGGGCATGCGCAGCGCGTCGGCCACCGACTTGTCGATGCGCGCCACCAGCTCGGGCTGCATGCCCGGCGGCCCATAGAGCCCGAAGAATGCATCGGCCGTCACGTTGATGCCCGCCTCCTTCAGCGTCGGCACGTCGGGCAGCGCGCGGCTGCGCTGCTCGCCCGTCACCGCGAGGATGCGCACCTTGCCCGCTCGGTGGTGCTCGATGGTTTCCGAGGCGGTGTCGACCATCAGCGGCACCTGCCCGCCGATCAGGTCCTGCGCGGCCGGGGCGCCGCCGCGGTAGGCCACGTGCGTCATCGGCACGCCGGCCGCCTGGGCGATCAACTGGCCGGCGAAGTGCGGCACGGTGCCCGCGCCCGAAGTGGCGTAGTTGGCCTTGGCGGGGTTGGCCTTCATCCATGCCAGCACCGTCTTCAGGTCGCCGGGCGGCGCGCCGGGGCCCGCCGTCACCGCGAAGTCGAAGGTGCTGCCGAGCGCGATCGGGGTGAAGTCCTTTGCCGGGTCGTAGCCGAGGTTGGGGTAGAGCCAGGGGTGGATCACCATCGCGCCGCTCGGCGAGAAGGCCAGCGTGTGGCCGTCCGGCGCCGCGCGCCGCAGTTCGCCCAGCGCGAGCCGGCCGGCCGCGCCGGGCTTGTTGTCGATGATCACGTTCTGGCCCAGCGACACGCGCATCTTCTCGGCCAGCACCCGCGCCACCACGTCCACCGAGCCGCCCGGCGGAAAGCCGACCAGGATCCGCACGGTGCGGTCCTGCTGCGCGAACACCAGCGGCGCGGCGGCCGTGGCGGCAAGGGCGGCAGCGGCACGCGCTGCGAACTGACGGCGTTTCATGGTCTTGTCTCCTCGGGTCGTGGTGAAGAAAGAATCAGGGAAAGACGCGCCCCGAGTCAGCGCAGCGCGGCGAGCACCGCGCGGTTCTGCTCGGGCAATCCGATGCTGACGCGCAGCCATTGCGGCAGGCCGTAAGGGCCGAGCAGCGAGACCTCGATGCCGGCCGTCAGCAGGCGCGCATGCACGGCCTGCGCGTCGCCGACCTGCACCATCAGGAAGTTGCCGGAAGAAGGAACGAAGGCCAGCCCCAGTTCCTTGAAGCCGGCTGCGAGCTGGTCGCGCCCGGCCGTGTTGAGTTCGTAGGTGCGGGCCAGGAAGTCCGCGTCGCCCAGCGCGGCCACCGCGGCGGCCTGGGCCGGCGTCGTCACGTTGAAGCGCGGGCGGTGCGCGTTCATGCGCGCGGTGAGCGCCGGCTGCGACACGCCGTAGCCGATGCGCAGCCCGGCCAGGCCGAAGGCCTTGGAGAAGGTGCGCGCCACGATCAGGTTGGGCAGGCGCCGCACCCATTCGATGCTGTCGTAGCGCTGCGCGGGCGAGAGGTACTCGGTGTAGGCCTCGTCCAGCAGCACCGTCACGTGCGCGGGCACCGACTGCAGGAAGGCCAGCAGCGGCGCGGCGTCGATGAAGGTGCCGGTCGGGTTGTTGGGGTTGGCCACGAAAACCAGCTTCGTGTCGTCGCCGATGGCGGCGCGCATGGCGTCCAGGTCATGGCCGTACTCGCGCGCGGGCACGACGGTGGCGCGTGCATGGGCATGCGCCGTGGCTGCCCCGTAGACGATGAACCCGTACTGCGAATAGACGACGCCTTCGCCCGGCTTCAGGCTCACCTGCGCCGCGAGCTCGAGGATCTCGCTCGATCCGCTGCCCAGCGTGAGCCAGTCGGCCGGCACGTCGAGCCGCGCGGCCAGGGCGTTCTTCAGCGCCGTGCCGTTGCTGTCGGGGTAGTTGCCCGCGCCCTCGAGCGCTGCGGCGGCGGCCCGACGGGCCGATTCGGGCATGCCGAGGGGGTTTTCGTTGGAGGCCAGGAGGATCATGGAGCGGGTGGGGATTTATTTAAGAAGTTAAATATATCCGCCGGTAGGCGCGCTCTTATCAGTGCCTACCCTTTGCGCCTTGCATTGCCGCCGCCCAATTACCTTCACTTTTGTCACAGATAAATCCCGCTTGCGGCTCTTACTCACCAGCAAAGTATCGAATAAAGTTCATCCCAGGATTGCATCTTTCTCAAGGAGAACCCCCATGACCGCCCGCACCACCGCCCACGGACTCCAGGTCGCGACCGAGCTCCACCGCTTCATCGAGGACAAGGTCCTGCCCGCCAGCGGCGTGGCCAGCGACGTCTTCTGGAAGGGCTTCGACGCCATCGTCAGCGACCTCGCGCCGAAGAACATCGCCCTGCTCGCCGAGCGCGACCGCCTGCAGAGCGAACTCGACGCCTGGCACAAGAAGAACCCCGGCCCGATCGCCGACATGCCGGCGTACCGCGCCTTCCTCGAGAAGATCGGCTACCTGCTGCCGCAACCCCAGGGCGCGAAGGCCACCACGGCCAACGTCGACTCCGAACTCGCGCTGCAGGCCGGCCCGCAGCTGGTGGTGCCGATCCTCAATGCACGCTACGCGCTGAACGCCGCCAACGCACGCTGGGGTTCGCTGTACGACGCGCTCTACGGCACCGACGCCATTCCCGAAACCGGCGGGGCCGAAAAAGGCAAGGGCTACAACCCCGCGCGCGGCGCCAAGGTCATCGAGTTCGCGCGCAACGTGCTCGACCAGGCCGCGCCGCTGGCCAACGGCTCGCACAAGCAGGCCACCGGCTACAGCGTGAAGGACGGCAAGCTGGTCGTCGCGCTGCAGAGCAGCAGCACCGGCCTGGCCGACGCATCGCAGTTCATCGGCTACCAGGGCGATGCCGCCGCGCCATCGTCGGTGCTGCTCAAGCACAACGGCATCCACCTGGACATCCGCATCGACCGCTCCACGCCCATCGGCAAGAGCGACGCCGCCGGCGTGAGCGACCTGGTGCTCGAAGCCGCGCTCTCGACCATCCTCGACCTGGAAGACTCGGTGGCCGTGGTCGACGCGGCCGACAAGGTGGTCGCGTACTCGAACTGGCTGGGCATCGTCGAAGGCACGCTGACGGAAGAAGTCGCCAAGGGCGGCAAGACCTTCACGCGCGGCCTGAACCCCGATCGCGAATACACCGGCGCCGACGGCCAGCCCGTGAAGCTGCACGGCCGCTCGCTCATGTTCCTGCGCAACGTGGGCCACCTGATGACCAACCCGGCCATCCTGTACGCGGGCGGCAAGGAGATCCCCGAGGGCATCCTCGACGCCGTGGTGACCACCACCATCGCCACCATCGACCTGAAGCGCAAGGGCAACTCGCGCACCGGCAGCATCTACATCGTGAAGCCGAAAATGCACGGCCCGGCCGAAGTGGCCTTCGCCAGCGAGCTGTTCGGCCGCGTCGAGCAGCTGCTGGGCCTGCCCGCCAACACCGTCAAGCTCGGCATCATGGACGAGGAGCGCCGCACCAGCGTCAACCTGAAGGCCTGCATCGCCGAGGCCGCCGCGCGCGTGGCCTTCATCAACACCGGCTTCCTCGACCGCACCGGCGACGAGATGCACACCGCCATGCAGGGCGGCCCGATGATCCGCAAGGGCGACATGAAGTCCAGCGCGTGGATCGGCGCCTACGAGAAGAACAACGTGCTGGTCGGCCTGTCGTGCGGCCTGCGCGGCAAGGCGCAGATCGGCAAGGGCATGTGGGCCATGCCCGACCTGATGGCCGCGATGCTCGAGCAGAAGATCGCGCACCCCAAGGCCGGCGCCAACACCGCCTGGGTGCCCTCGCCCACCGCCGCCACGCTGCACGCGCTGCACTACCACCAGGTCAGCGTGACCGCGGTGCAGCAGGAGCTGGAAAAGATCGACGCCGACGCGGAGCGCGACAACATCCTCAACGCGCTGCTGCAGGTGCCGATCGCGGCCGAAGCCAAGTGGACCGCCGAAGAGCGCCAGCAGGAAATCGACAACAACGTGCAGGGCATCCTGGGCTACGTGGTGCGCTGGATCGACCAGGGCGTGGGCTGCTCGAAGGTGCCCGACATCCACAACGTCGGCCTGATGGAAGACCGCGCCACGCTGCGCATCTCCAGCCAGCACATCGCCAACTGGCTGCTGCACGGCGTGGTGACCAAGGCGCAGGTCGACGAGACCTTCCAGCGCATGGCCAAGGTGGTCGACGAGCAGAACGCGGGCGATGCGCTCTACCAGCCGATGGCCGGCAACTTCGCGACCTCGGCCGCGTACAAGGCCGCGCAGGACCTGGTGTTCAAGGGCATCGAGCAGCCCAGCGGCTACACCGAGCCGCTGTTGCATGCGTGGCGGCTGAAGGTCAAGGGCGAAGCCTGAGTCTTCGCACCCGCGACTGAACAACAGTGAAAGCCGGGCTCCCGCAGCCCGGCTTTTTCATTTGTGGCGAGGCGCGGGCGCCGCTGCGGCGATCCATTAGCATTCAGGCCGCCTCATCCTTCCCGGCCTTTCCCCCTCATGAATCCGAACGCGGCACCCAAGCCCGCGGAGCGCACCGGCGACGCCGCGCCGCGCTCACGCCTTTCCCGTTTCTCCCACTGGTCCGCTTCCACCACGGCGATGCTGGTCGCCCTGGCCACGGCCTTCGCCCTGAGCCAGGCCTTCCGCACCGTCGGCGCGATGATGGCCACGCCGCTCTCGCAGAACTTCGGGCTCACGCCGCAGCAGCTCGGCATGTGGGCCGGCACCTTCCATTTCACTTTCGGCGTGATGCAGCTCGGCATGGGCGTGTCGATTGACATGTTCGGGGTGCGCCGCACGGTGCTGAGCGCCTTTCCGCTGGCCATCGCGGGCGCCGTGCTGTGCACGATGGCGCCGAGCTTCCACGCACTGCTGCTGGGGCAGGCGCTGATCGGCGTCGGCTGCGCGCCCGCGTTCCTGGCCTGCACGGTGTTCATCGCGCGGCATTTCGATGCGGCGCGTTTCACCGCGATGTCGGGGCTGGTGATGAGCATGGCCGGCATGGGCATCCTGTTCACCGGCACGCCGCTGGCGCTGCTGATCGAGGCCGCCTCCTGGCGTGCAGGCTACGCGGCGCTGGCCGGGTTCGCGGTGCTCTCTTGGCTGGTCATCTTCTGGCGCGTGCGCGAACCTGCGCGCACGGTGGTGCATGACGGCATGCAGCCGGCGCCGGCGGAGCGCCAGTCGCTGCGCAAGGCGGTGCGCGAACTGCTGCCGCTGTTCGCCATGCCCCACACGCTGGGGCTGCTGTGCTTTGCCTGCGTGTCCTACGCGGCCTTCATCACGCTGCGCGGCCTGTGGCTGGGCCCGGTGCTGCACGAGCGGCACGGCCTGTCGCTGGTGGCCAGCGGCAACGTGGCGCTGGTGATGACGGTGGCCGGCATGATCAGCCCCGCGCTGTTCGGCCGCATGGACCCGGGCGGCGCGCGGCGCGGCCGCTGGATGATGGGCTGCGCCGTCGCCGGCGCGCTGATGTTCGGCGCGATGGCGCTGACGCATTCGGCGGCCATCGACATCGGCCTGCCGATCATCTACGGCCTGCTCTCGGGCTACAGCGTGCTGCAGTACGCGTACACCAAGAACGCCTATCCGGCGGAGATGACCGGGCGCGCGATGGCGCTGCTGAACATGGCGATGTTCCTCGGCGTGTCGCTGATGCAGTGGACCACCGGCGTGGCCGCGTCATGGGCGGTGACGCACGGCGCGGAGCCGTTCCGCGCGGTGTTCCTCACGGTGGCCGGCATGCTGGCCGTGGGAACGCTCGCGTTTCTCGTGCTGCCGCGTTCGCATGGCGGTCAGTCCTCCGTGAAGCGGTAGTCGGCCTTCTTCAAGGCCACTTTCTGCGCGCGCCGTTCCGCGCGATGCGTGCGCAGGTGGCGCCCGGCCTTCTGGTTGGATTCGCCGCGCGCCATCGCGGCCACCACGGGGTTGCGAGGTGCCGATGCCGGCACCGAAAAGTAGAACCGGCCCAGACGCTTGTCGTCGTCACGGGCCTTTCGTTGAGCACTCATGTGCGCACACTCCGAAAAACAAAAAAGCCCCGGCGAATGGCTGCGCGGGGCCTTTGTCGATGGGCCTCGGCGGGTGCATGGATGCACGTCCGGCCGGGGCGGTCGGTGTGCGGGTCAGGTGTTCAGGAAAAGCTTCATTGAAGGGTGTTGTCGCCCGGGAGGTTGGTCGTCACCGGGCGCGGTGAAAAAGAAACTGTTGCCGAAAAACGAAGGGCGGATTCTGGCGAGCGCCTGCACGAACCGCAAGGCTTGCATGCGCGGCTGTGGCGCAAAGCCTACGCGGCGCAGACAAATCTGAAACCGGGCGCGAATCCAAAAGCGAAGCGGCCCCGTATTCGATCCAAGCGCATCGCGCCCCCGAGCTGTTGGCGGTTTCCACAGACACCTCAAGAACCATTCTTTCCAGGAGCCTTCAATGAAAAAACTCATGATTGCAGTCGGCGTTTCGGTCCTGCTCGGCGCTTGCGCTGGCGGCATGGGCATGAGCGGCAGTGGCAGCAGCGGGATGTCGTCGAACCCGATGGTCGGCGGCGCCGCGATGTACCCGACGAAGGACATCGTCGACAACGCCGTGAACTCGAAGGACCACACGACGCTGGTCGCCGCGGTCAAGGCCGCCGGCCTGGTCGACACGCTGAAGAGCCCCGGACCGTTCACCGTGTTCGCGCCCACCAACGAGGCCTTCGCCGCGCTGCCGGCCGGCACCGTCGACACGCTGCTCAAGCCCGAGAACAAGCCCACGCTGACCAAGGTGCTCACGTACCACGTGGTGCCCGGCCGCATGGACGGCCCCGCGCTGATGAGCGCGATCAACGCCGGCGGCGGCAGGGCCGTGCTGAAGACCGCCAGCGGCGGCACGCTGGTTGCCACGATGAACGGCGGCAACGTGTGGGTGACAGACGCCAAGGGCGGCACCGCGATGGTCACCATCGCCAACGTGTACCAGTCGAACGGCGTGATCCACGTGATCAACAAGGTGCTGCTGCCGGGTTGATCCTCGGTCAGGCGCGCTGCGCGGCTTCGGCCTCGTCGCGCAGCCATTGCGCGAAATCCTGCGCGTCGCGGTTGCCCGCGGCGCGCTTCGACATTTCGATGAAGTAGGCGCGGCGCGACACGACGCCTTCTCCCAGCGGCGCCACCAGGCGGCCGTCTCTCACGAGTTCGCGCAGCAGCGGCATCCGGCCGATCACCACGCCCTGCCCCGCCACCGCCGCAGCCACCGCGTCCGCGTAGTGGGTGAAGCGCAGCGTGCTCTTCATGCGCAGGTCGGCCAGCCCCATCACGCGCAGCCAAGGCTCCCAGTCGGTCGTCGCGGTCTCGCTCGGATCGGCGTAGTCGACCGTGAGCAGCGTGAGACCCGACAGGTCCGACGGCGCATGCAAGGCCTCGGCGAGCCTGGGCGCGCACAGCGGCACCACCGACTCCTCGAACAGCGCCGGCCCCACGCCGCGGCTGAATGGCGCGAAGCGCACGGCGATGTCGATGCGGCTGCTCTCCAGGTCGAGCACGTCCAGCGTGGCCGACACGCGCACGTCGACCTGCGGATGGGTGCCGGTGAAGCGCGCGAGCCTCGGAATGAGCCAGAGCGATGCGAAGCCCGGCGTGGTGGTGATCGCCACCTGGCGCGGCGCCGAGCTGGCGCGCACGCGCGCCGTGGCGTCGCGCAGCCGCTCCAGGCTGTCGGTGACGGCGCGCTGCATGACGCCGCCGGCCTCCGTGAGCGACAGCGCGCGGTGGCGGCGCTCGAACAGCAGCACGCCGAGGCTGGCCTCCAGCTGCTGGATCTGCCGGCTCACCGCCGATTGCGTCAGGTGCAGTTCGCCGGCCGCCAGCGTGAAGCTCAGGCGCCGCGCCGCGGCCTCGAAGGTGCGCAGCAATTCGAGGGGCGGCAGCTCGCCGGCAGGGGCTTTCGCATTCTCTGGATGCATGCAACGAGTTCCGAATGACCGCGTGTAAAGGCACGGGCGGCTCACTATATTCATTCGTATCACGAATGCAATGGAGCTTGCCATGAGCACACTTCCCCGCCAATCGGGCGCCACCCCGCGCTTTCACGTCAGCCTGTCGACCCGCTCCGTCTTTGCCGTGCCCGACGGCGCCGGCGTGGGCATCGAATGCCGCAGCGGCTCGGTCTGGGTCACGGTGGACCGCGATGCGCGCGACATCGTGCTGGCGCCCGGCGAGCGCTTCCAGAGCGCCGAGCACCGGCGCGTGCTGGTGTCGGCGCTGGAGTCGTCTTGCATCACCGTGTCGGATGCGCAGCCGGCCGCGATCCCCCTCGCCAAGCGCGCCGGCGCGCGGTCGCCTTGGCGACTCCTGCCACACGGGTTGTCCCCGGCTTGACCGTGCACCATGGGCGTCGAACCATCGATGCCCATGAGCCCCGACGCATCCCGATTGCCGCCGCTGTCCGACGGGCGGCTTTTTTGCTTTGGGGCGTCCGGCATTTCACAGGCTTCCTGAACGAAGGACATGAACATGGCAGAGGCATACATCGTGGCCGCGGCGCGCACGGCCGGCGGTCGGCGCGGCGGCAAGCTCGCGGGCTGGCATCCGGCGGACCTGGCGGCGCAGGTGATAAACGCGCTGGTGGCGCGCAGCGGCATCGACCCGGCGGCGGTGGAGGACGTGATCCTCGGCTGCGTGAGCCAGGTCGGCGAGCAGGCCACCAACATCGCGCGCAACGCGGTGCTGGCGTCGAAACTGCCCGAGTCGGTGCCGGGCACCTCGGTCGACCGGCAGTGCGGCTCGTCGCAGCAGGCGCTGCACTTCGCGGCGCAGGCCGTGATGTCGGGCAGCATGGACGCGGTGATCGCGGGCGGCGTCGAGAGCATGACGCGCGTGCCGATGTTCACGCCCAACGTGCTGCCCGCGAAGGCGGGGCTGGGCACCTACATGAGCCCCGCGATGAAGGCGCGCTACCCCGGCGTGGAGTTCAGCCAGTTCACCGGCGCGGAAATGATCGCCAGGAACTACGGCATCGAGAAAAGCGCGCTCGACCGCTATGCGCTCGAAAGCCATCACCGCGCGATTGCCGCGACCCGCGTGGGAGCGTTCAACGACGAGATCGTGCCCGTCGACGTGCTGCTGGCCGACGGCACGCGCAGCGGCGAAGCGCACACGGTGGACGAAGGCATCCGCTTCGACGCGACGCTCGAGGGCATCGCGGGCGTGAAGCTGATCGCCGAGGGCGGGCGCTGCACCGCCGCCACCGCGAGCCAGATCTGCGACGGCGCGAGCGGCGTGCTGGTGGTGAACGAGCGCGGCCTGAAGGCGCTGGGCGTGAAGCCGCTGGCGCGCATCCACCACATGAGCGTGATGGGGCACGACCCGGTCGTGATGCTCGAAGCCCCGCTGCCCGCGACGCAGCGCGCGCTGAAGAAGGCCGGCATGAAGATCGCCGACATCGACCTTTACGAAGTGAACGAAGCCTTCGCGCCCGTGCCCATCGCATGGCTGCAGGCGCTCGACGCCGACCCGGCGCGGCTGAACGTGAACGGCGGCGCCATCGCGCTGGGCCATCCGCTGGGCGCCTCGGGCACCAAGCTCATGACCACGCTGATCCACGCGCTGGCCAAGCGCGGCAAGCGCTACGGCCTGCAGACCATGTGCGAAGGCGGCGGCATGGCTAACGTGACCATCGTGGAAAGGCTTTGAAGAAGATGAGCGACCAATCCTTCATCCTTTACGAGCTGAACGACGGCATCGCCACGCTCACGCTGAATCTGCCGGCCAAGCTGAACCCGATCGCGCGCGAGCTGCAGGTCGAACTGCGCGACGCGCTGGAGCGCATCCGCGACGACCGCGCGGTGCGCGCCGTGATCCTCACCGGCGCCGGCAAGGCTTTCTGCGTGGGTGCCGACCTGAGCGCGATGGCCCCCGGCGAAACCGGCAAGTCGCTCGGCACGCAGACCGCCGAATGGATGCAGTCGCTGAGCAACCCGCTGATCGAAACGCTGCGCACCCTGCCGGTGCCGGTGGTGGCTGCCGTCAACGGCCCGGCGGCCGGCGCGGGGGTGGGCCTGGCGATGGCGGCCGACGTGACTATTGCAGCGCGCAGCGCCTACTTCTACCTGCCCTTCCTGCCCAAGCTCGGCATCGTGCCCGACCTGGGCTGCACCTGGGCCATTCCGCGCCGCGCCGGCCGTGCGCGCGCCATGGGCATGGCGCTGCTCGACGAACGCGTGGATGCGGAGCGCGCGGTGCAGTGGGGGCTGATCTGGTCCTGCGTGGACGACGCGAAGCTGCAGGAAGAAGCCACGGGCATCGCGCAGCGCGTTGCCCGGCTGCCGGCCCATGCGGTGGTCGAGGCGCGCGAAGCCTTCGAGGCCTCGGAGCGCCACTCGCTGGGGGAACAGCTGCACTACGAGAGCGAACGCCAGCGCGAGCTGATCGACCGGCCAAGCTTTCGCGAAGGCGTGAGCGCCTTCCTGCAGAAGCGCGCGCCGGTCTTCGGGAGCCGCTGACAGCACCATCGAACGCACGCTGTTCGACACCTTCAGTGCTGACCACGAAACCAACAGCGATAACTGCCGCCACTTCATGGATAAGGTCACGCCTTCTCAGAAGGAGTGAGCAGAATAGGGGCCCATTGGTTCGCGTTCAAGCCGCGCCGCGAGATCGTGGCGCCATATAGCGCGAACTGGCTTGAGTTTTCGGCTAATGCAGCGTCAGACCTGCTGCAGGCGAAATGTGAACGAGTCTTGCATTTGAGCCTGTGCGATGACATGGCCGTGCGCGGCCGCCTTGGCAATCCACATGAAGCCGATATTTTTGTTTTTTGGAACGCCTTCGCCGCCGATGTAGCATCGGCCCAACCATTGCATGGCGTCCGCGTGGCCTTGACGTGCAGCCTGCTCAAGCCAGTAGAGGGCAATCTTCGGCTTGCCAGCGTTCGAAAACAATTGTCCGATGTCGTTCTGCGCGTCGGCACTACCCGCATCGGCCTTCACAAGAAAATCGAGATCTTCTCGATTGAGCGGAACGCAAATGAGCGGCGCAACCTCTGCCAAGTTGACCATGGCCCTGCCCCTTGCGTCATTGACCAAACGGGTCACCGTTCCATCCCCAATTCGCCGCCACCAAGTACGTCGACTGCGCTCGGTAACGACGACCGATGCAGTAATGCTGATCGGCACACTATTCATGAAAACTCGCTCCCTCGATTTTCATTATTCTAGACCACAGGAAAATTCTCCAAGCGAATACAGACCTATTCTTAAATCATAAAACGGCCAAATGGCCGTTTTATGCGAGCAGTATTTCAGTTCAAGAGCATTCCTTTGGCTTAAGCTTCGCATCGACGGTAGTCGTGCACGCCCACGAGCCTGGATTGGTGGTAGCGTCATCCGCCGATCGCGTCCAAGTGATTGTTTTACCATTCACTTGTGTGCCTCCAATCATTGAACACGAAATAGTGCCAGCACCCTTATTCGCAACAGTAAACGTGGGGGTAATTGCAGTACAACGTTTTGTAGCGGTTTGGAGGCCAATCGCGGTGGCAGTGCTTACGGCTTCGCCATCAGTAATTTTTGTTTCGACCATCACCTTGCCAGGCGTGATTTCTGCCAGCGAAGCCGCGATTTGCGACTTCGCTGTGTAGTCTTGATAGGCAGGCAGCGCAACAGCAGCAAGAATACCAATGATTGCCACGACGATCATCAATTCGATCAAAGTGAAGCCATTTTGCGCAATGCGCATCGTTGAACGGTTCATGTAAATTACCTTTATGTAAATTGAGCCTCAGACCCATCGAAGCTCAATTACATCTAGCAACACACAGGCCTGCCCTGAATTTGAGTAAAATTAACAAATCAATAGCATTTGATTTGGAAATTAACATTTGTGGCGCGCAACGGAGGTGTGCCATGCCACCAAAGCGGCTGCGCCATGGTGTGCCAAACCCATACTCTCTGGCGCGTTCCTATACGCGCTGCCATCCGATTTGGCTTTTGACTTGCCGCTGCCGCAGAATCAGGGCATGCGCTCCACTATCGCTGTACCCGCGTGCTGGCCAATCTTCGGCGACGCGAATTGCTGCGCGAACGCGTAACGTGCGGCTTGGCTAGCAACTGCGTGCGCTGCGCCGCTGCTTCACTGACCGAGGAACTCACCCTATGAGCAACAGCACCGTGACCCACGCCTTCTACGCCCAGTCCGGCGGTGTCACCTCGGTCATCAACGCGTCGGCCTGCGGCGTGATCGAAACGGCGCGCCGGCACCCCGACCGCATCGGCAAGCTCTACGCCGGGCGCAACGGCATCATCGGCGCGCTGACCGAGGAGCTGATCGACACCGGCGCCGAACCGGCCGAGGCCATTGCCGCGCTGCGCACCACGCCATCGGGCGCGTTCGGCTCCTGCCGCTACAAGCTCAAGTCGCTGGAGAAGAACCGCCGCGAGTACGAGCGGCTGATCGAGGTGTTCAAGGCGCACGGCATCGGCTACTTCTTCTACAACGGCGGCGGCGATTCGGCCGACACCTGCTTCAAGGTGAGCCAGCTGTCGCAGTCGATGGGCTATGCGCTGCAGGCCATCCACGTGCCCAAGACCATCGACAACGACCTGCCGCTGACCGACTGCTGCCCGGGTTTCGGCTCGGTCGCGAAATACGTGGCGGTGTCGACCATCGAAGCCTCGTTCGACGTGCGCTCGATGGCGGCCACTTCCACCAAGGTGTTCGTGCTCGAAGTGATGGGGCGGCATGCCGGATGGATCGCCGCGGCCGGCGGGCTCGCCGCGGACCAGGGCATTCCGGTGGTGGTGCTGTTCCCGGAGATCGAGTTCGACAAGGCGCGCTTCCTCGCGCGTGTCGACGAACTGGTGAAACAGCACGGCTACTGCTCGGTGGTGGTGTCCGAAGGCTGCCATCACCCCGACGGCACCTTCCTCGCCGAACAGGGCACGCGCGATGCGTTCGGCCATGCGCAGCTGGGCGGCGCGGCGCCGGTGGTGGCGCAGATGGTCAAGGACGCGCTGGGCCACAAGTTCCACTGGGCCGTGGCCGACTACCTGCAGCGCGCGGCGCGGCACATCGCCTCGGCCACCGACGTGAAGCAGGCCTATGAGCTGGGCCAGCGCGCGGTGGAGCTTGCGCTCGAAGGCCGCAATGCGGTGATGCCGACCATCGAGCGCACGTCCGACGTACCGTATGCGTACCGCATCGGCAGCGCGCCGCTGGAGGCGGTCGCGAACGTCGAGAAGCCGATGCCGCGCGATTTCATTTCGGACGACGGCTACGGCATCACCGAGAAATGCCGCCGCTACCTGCTGCCGCTGATCGAGGGCGAGGACTATCCCCCCTACAGCGGCGGCCTGCCGGTGTACGCGACGCTGCGCAACCTGGCCGTCGCGAAGAAGCTGCCGGCCTTCGAGATCGCATGATGGCAACGGGTACGGCAGTCATCGACGCCACACGCTGCCCGCTGTGCGGCGAGCCGAACCGCTGCGCGATGGAAATAGAACGCGAGACGGGTCAGTCGCAACCACCTTGCTGGTGCATGCAGGTCGACTTCAGCAATGCGCCGCTGACCAACCTGCCGGAAGAGATGCGCGGGCTGGCATGCATCTGCGTGCGCTGCGCCACGGGTGGAACAGGCGCCGCGCCGCGGCGTCAGGACTGAGCGGCGTCCTGCGATTGCGCTTGCGGCTGCGCCTGGGGCTGCACCGCCTCCTGCGCCGCCACGTCGCCCGACACCACCATCGACGGCGCGTCCCCCGGCCGCTGCTGCGTGATCACGCGGTGGATGAACTGCAGCTTGCCCACCGCCGCGCGCGGCAGCACGAAGGGGTAGTAGTCGGGCTGGCCCATGCTGCGCGACAGCTCGTTGAGCACGTTGGTGAGCAGCACCCAGCCGTTGATGAAGTCCAGGAACTGGCCGGCGTCGGGGTGGTCCGGCTGCCACAGGTCGTCGAGGGTGAAGAGGTCGCTCGTGAGTTCGACATTGGCGGCGTCCACGCCGAAGCTCATCGCGGTGTCCGCGGTGTCGGCCATGTGCAGGTAGTGGGCCCAGGTCTCGGCCCAGTCTTCCCATGGGTGCGTGCTGGCATAGCTGCTGACGAAGCGGTCAGTCCAGTCGGGCGGCGGGCCTTGCTCGTAGTGGGTCTGCAGCGCGGCGGCGTAGTCGGCGCGGTCGTCGCCGAAGAGCGCGCGGAAGTCGTCGATCCACGGCGTGGGCTGCACCAGCAGGTCCCAGTAGTAGTGGCCGATCTCGTGGCGGAAGTGGCCGAGCAGGGTGCGGTAGGGCTCGCGCATCTCGGCGCGGATGCGCTCGCGCACCGCGTCCTCGGCCTCTTCGGCGTTGAGGGTGATCACGCCGTGCTGGTGGCCCGTCATGACGTGCGGGCCGCCCGGCATGTTGCTGAGGAAGTCGAAGGTCAGGCCGTGCACCGGGTCGGCATGGCGGCTCACCACCGGCAGGCCGAGCGCGAGCAACTGCGAGATGAGCCGGCGCTTGGCGGTTTCGAGCTTGCGCCAGAGTTCGCCGTTGCTCTCCACTGAAAGATCGGGAATGGTGCGGGTGACGCTGCACGCCAGGCAGTAGCCGGGCGCCAGGCCGTGCGGGTCAGCGGGCGGCTCCTCGCCCTCGCGCGCGGCCGGCACCATCCAGTTGCAGGCGGCGGGCGTCATGAGGTTGGCGCAGCGGCGGTAGGTCAGCCCGTGCGGGTCGCCGAACACGGTGAAGGTGTCGGGCTGCGCGCCCTCGCCTTCGGCCGGCGCGAGCGGCACGACGCCGAGGCGATCGATCACGTAGCCCAGCGGCGTGTGGCAGGCAAGGCATTCGCTGTTGCGCAGGAACACAGGGCGGCCGCACTGGCAGCGGTAGGCACGGCTGACGGTGGGCGCGGCGAGTTCGGTGGCGAGCGTGGGCGCGCCTTCGGGCTCGGTGGCTTGCGGATCCTGGGCTTCGGGATGAGAGTCCATGTTCGTTGTCTTGATCTTCTGGAAGACGTCTCTTGGAAGACGCGGAGGGGACAGCCGGACCATTGTGCGACCCGCGGGCATGCGCTTCATCGCGCAAAGACCGATATGCTTGTAGGACGACGGACCCCGAGACATTCCGCCGCCCCATGACATCCCCACAGACACCAGAAGCCGCCGTCGCGCCGGCCCCGCCTTCCATCGGCTCGATGCGCCAGCGCTATGGCGAACGCTACCGCTGGTACCTGCTGCTGTCGGTCATGGTGGGGACGATGGCGTCGATCATGTCCTCGACCATCGTCAACGTGGCGATTCCCGGCATGAGCCATCACTTTTCGCTCGGCCAGGAGCGGGCGCAGTGGGTGAGCTCGGGCTTCATGGTGGCGATGACGGTGTCGATGCTCACCACGCCCTGGCTGCTGTCGCGCTACGGCTACCGGCGCACCTACGTGGGCACCATGCTGTTGCTGCTGGTGGGCGGCATCGTGGGCGGGGTGGCCAACGACTTCTCGCTGGTGCTGTTCGCGCGCGTGGCCGAAGGGCTGGCGGCGGGCGTGGTGCAGCCGATTCCGGCCATCATCATCCTGCGCGCCTTCGAGCCGCACGAGCAGGGGCGCGCCAGCGGCATCTTCGGCATGGGCGTGGTGCTGGCGCCGGCCATCGGGCCGAGCATCGGCGGGGTGCTGGTCGACCTGTTCGGCTGGCGCTCGATCTTCTTCATGGTGGTGCCGTTCTGCCTGGCCTCGCTCTGGCTGGCCTACAAGTTCGTGCCGACCACGGCGCCCGGCGGCGTGGCGGCCGTGCGCGGCGGCGGGCTCGACGGACGCGGGCTGGCGCTGGGCACCATCGGCACGCTGTGCCTGCTGAACGGACTGGTGGCGCTGCGCGGCGATTCGCCCCTGCAGGCCGCTTTGCTGCTGGCCGGCGCGCTGGTGGCATTCGGCGCCTTCGTGTGGTGGCAGCGGCGGCTGGCTGCCTCGGGCGGCACGCCGCTGATGAACCTGGCGCTGTTCCAATACCGGCAGTTCGCGATGGGCAGCGTGGTGGCATTCATCTACGGCACGGCGCTGTTCGGCTCGACCTACCTGCTGCCGGTGTACATGCAGGTGGGGCTGCATCTGTCGGCCTCGCACGTGGGCACCATCCTGCTGCCGGCGGGCATCGTGCTGGCAGTGACCATCGCCGGCGTGGGCCGGCTGGCCGACAGGCATCCGACCTGGGTGCTGGTGACCATCGGCCTCGCGCTGCTGGCTTCGTCGTTCGCGCTGATGATGGTGCTGCGGCTGGACAGCGCGCTGTGGCTGCTGGTGGCGTTCGCGATCATCGGGCGCATCGGGCTGGGCTTCATCCTGCCCTCGCTCAACCTGGGCTCGATGCGGCCACTGGCCAAGCCGCTGATTCCGCAAGGCGCAAGCGCCATCAACTTCGTGCGCATGCTGGGCGGCGCGGCCGGCGTGAGCCTGTGCGCCATCGTGCTCGAGTGGCGGCTGGCGGCGCACGGCGATTCGCTGGCCAACCCGATGAGCAGCCCGGCGCGGCTGGCGGCCTTCGACGAGGTGTTCGCGATGCTGGCGGGGCTCTGCGCGCTGGCCATTTGCGCGGCCTGGCAGCTGCGGCAGGGGCCGGCCGAGACGGCGCACAAGACGGGGTAAACCCCGGCGGCGGAAGGCGGGGCTTTCGCTTTCAATTGTTATCAGTTGTATCGATATCGCCAGCGAGCCCCATCCCAATGCACCGCAGAAACTTCATTGCCGCCTCGGCGGCCGCCGTGGCCGCGCCCGCGCTCGGCTTCATGTCTTCGGCCCGTGCCGCCGAGAGTGGCGTGACGGACACAGAAATCGTGCTCGGCCACACCGGCATCCTGAGCGGTCCGCTCGGGGCGCCGATCAAGGTGGTGGTGGCCGGCGCGGGGCTGGCTTTCGACGCTGTGAATGCGCAGGGCGGCCTGTCGGGCCGCAAGATCCGGCTGGTGTCGCTCGACGACGAGCTGGTGCCCGAGAAGGCGGTGGCCAACTACGAGAAGCTGCTCGGCGAACACCACGCCTTCGCTTTCTTCGGCTGCGTGGGCTCGGGCACCACCGCCGCGGCGGCCAAGGTGCTGAACCAGAGCGGCGCGCCGATGGTCGGCGGCTACGCGGTGTCCGATTCGGCGCGCGAGAAGGTGGCGGGCTCCGGCTACTTCGTGCGCGCCACCTTCGCGCGCGAGGCGCAGGCGCTGGTGCAGCACCTGACGACCATCGGCGTCTCGCGGATCGCGGTGGCCTATCTCGACAACCCCGGCGGCGCCGAGGTGGCGAAGCTGGTCGAGGCCGCGCTCTCCACGCTGCAGCTCAAGCCCGTGGCCGCCGTGCCGGTGAAGGGCGACGGCTCGGCCAACGAGGCCTCGGGCAAGGCGCTGGCGGACAGCAAGGCGCAGGCGGTGATCATGTACCTGGGCGGCGGCATCGGCGGCGAGGTGATGAAGAGCGCCTGGGCCGCGGGCGGGCGGCAGATGTTCTACGGCATGTCGATCGTGCCGGGCGACGTCACCGCGAAGCTGGTGGGCGACAAGACCAGCGGGCTCGCCATTTCGCAGATCGTGCCCTACCCGTGGAGCGAAGTGGACGCCGGCGCAAGAGAGTATCGGCAGCAGGCCGAGCGCGCCAAGGTCGACGTGGGCTATCTGAGCTACGAAGGCTACGTGAACGCGCTGGTGATGATCGAGGCGCTGCGCCGCACCGGGCGCGACCTGACGCGCGCCAAGCTGCACGCTACGCTCAAGGCGATGAAGCTGCGGGTAAACAACATGGAAATCGACTTCACCGGCGCCAGCAACACCGGCTCGCGCTTCATCGAGATGGTGCGGGTGACCAAGGAAGGCAAGTTCCTGCGCTAGCGGGCGCCCGGCCGCGCGAATCGCGGTCTAATTGCGGGCATGTGTCAATTGCTAGGGATGAACTGCAACACGCCGACCGACGTGACCTTCAGCTTCACGGGGTTCGCGCAGCGCGGTGGCCGCACCGATCACCATGCCGACGGCTGGGGCATCGCGTTCTTCGAGGACCGCGGGCTGCGCCACTTCGTGGACCACCAGCCGGCGTGCGAATCGCCGGTGGCGGAGCTGATCCGGCGCTATCCCATCCAGAGCCGCAACGTCATCGCGCACATCCGCAAGGCGACGCAGGGCGAGGTCAACCTGCAGAACTGCCACCCGTTCGTGCGCGAGCTGTGGGGGCGCTACTGGGTGTTCGCCCATAACGGCGATTTGAAGGAATTCCGCCCGCGCCTGCACGGCAACTTCCACCCGGTGGGCAACACCGACAGCGAGCACGCCTTCTGCTGGATCATGCAGGAGCTGGCCAAGTCGCACGCGGGCGTGCCGAGCATCGAAGAACTGACGCTCACGCTGCGCGAACTGGCACCGCAACTGGCGAGCCACGGCACCTTCAATTTCATGCTGTCCAACGGACAGGCGCTGTGGGCCCATGCCTCCACCAACCTTTGGTACGTGGAGCGCCAGCACCCCTTCGTCACCGCGCAACTCTCCGACGAAGACCTGGCGATCGACTTCGCTCAGCACACCACGCCCAGCGACCGCGTGGCGGTGGTGGTGACGGCCCCGCTCACGACCAACGAAACCTGGACCCAGTTCGCGCCGGGCGAGCTTCATGTGTTCGTGGATGGGCGGCTTTCGGGGTACTAGGCCGGCATTGCAATCTTTTTACTGACACATTTTCGCAACAGTGCAATAAAGTATCGGTGGGCGGGTGCAAGAGAGAGAACAATAACGGTTCTCATTTGCATCTTTTCGAACCGCCCATGCCCGCACCTCATTTCTACCTTCGGCCAACCGTGGTCGCAACGCTGCTCACGCTCAATGCCGTGGCGGCACTGGCCCAGAACACCACGGCCGAACCGGCCGCCGGAGCGGCATCGAGCGGCACCCTGGCCACGGTGAACGTGGAAGCCAGCGCCGACGCATCGGCCGAAGGCCTGACCAAGCCCTACGCCGGCGGCCAGGTGGCGCGCGGCGGGCGCGTCGGCATCCTGGGCAACCAGGACATGATGAGCACGCCCTTCTCCAGCACCAACTACACCAACGAGCTGATCCAGGACCAGCAGGCCAAGAGCGTGGCCGACGTGCTGCTGAACGACCCGTCGGTGCGCCAGGCCCGCGGCTTCGGCAACTTCCAGGAGCTGTACGTGGTGCGCGGCTTCCCCGTGTACTCGGACGACGTCTCGTACAACGGCCTCTACGGCATGCTGCCGCGCCAGTACATCGCCTCCGAATTCTTCGAGCGCGTGGAAGTGTTCCGCGGCGCCAACACCTTCCTGAACGGCGCGGCCCCCGGCGGCAGCGGCATCGGCGGTGCGATCAACCTGCTGCCCAAGCGCGCGCCCAACGAGCCGCTCACGCGTGTCGGCTTCGGCGTGCAAAGCGGCGGCCAGGGCTTCGTCAACCTCGACCTGGCACGCCGCTTCGGCCCCGACGACAGCCTGGGCGTGCGCGTGAACGCGGTGCGCCGCGAAGGCGGCACCGGCGTGAACAAGGAAAGCCAGCAGCTCAGCGCCTTCGGCATCGGGCTCGACTGGCACAACCGCAACGTGCGCCTGTCGGCCGACTTCGGCTATCAGGACTACGACCTGAAGGACGGCCGCCCGAGCCTGACGCCCTCTTCCACGCTGCCGATCCCGCGCGCGCCCGACGCCCGCACCAACTTCGCCCAGCCCTGGACCTACTCCAAGGAAAAGGACAAGTTCGCCACCTTCCGCGGCGAAGTCGACATCACCGACAACATCACGGCCTGGGCCGCCGGCGGCGTGCGCCGCAGCAGCGAAGACAACGTGCTGTCGAACCCGACGCTCACCGACGCCTTCGGCAACACCAGCAACACGCGCTTCAGCAACACCCGCGAAGACCGCATCGGCACCGGCGAGATCGGCGTGCGCGGCAACTTCACCACCGGCCCGGTAAAGCACACGCTGGTGGCCTCGGCCGCCAAGTACAGCAACGATCGCGACAACGCCTACGCCATCTCGGCGCAGAGCGTGCGCAACAACATCTACACGCCGTACGCGTCGCCCAACCCGATCGCCAACGGCGCGTTCGTGGGCAACACGCTGGACAACCCGCGCCTGACCGACCGCATCGACACCGCGAGCGTGGCCATCGCCGACACCATGGCCTTCATGGACGACCGCCTGCTCGTCACGCTCGGCGCGCGCCGCCAGACCATCGAGCAGACCAGCTACGCCTACAACACGCTCAAGCAAACCAGCTACTACGACAAGAGCAAGACCACGCCGGTGGCCGGCGTCGTGTTCAAGATCACGCCGACAGTCTCGGCCTACGCCAACTACATCGAAGGCCTGGTCAAGGGCAACGTGGCGGGCACCACGGTGAACAACCGCCCCGTCACCAATGCCGGCGAAATCTTCGCGCCCTACCAGGCCAAGCAGAAGGAAGTCGGCGTCAAGTACGACGGCGGCACGCTCGGCGCCAGCGCCGCGTTCTTCACCACCGACCAGCCGACGTATTACTACTCGGGCCAGACCTACGGCCTGTACGGCAAGCAGCGCAACCAGGGCCTGGAGTTCTCGGTGTTCGGCCAGCCGACCAAGGGCCTGCGCCTGCTCGGTGGCCTGACGCTGCTCGACGCCAAGCAGAAGAACACCCAAGGCGGCGCCACCGACGGCCTCACCGCCATCGGCGTGGCCAAGCAACAAGCCAACCTGGGCGCCGAATGGGACGTGCCGGGCCTGCGCAATCTGTCGCTGAACGCCCGCGTGCTCTACACCTCGAAGCAATACGCCAACGCCACCAACACCCAGTCGGTGCCGTCGTGGACGCGCTTCGACATCGGCGCGCGCTACCTGGTCGACCTGGGCAACGGCCGTGCGCTCACGCTGCGCGCGCGCATCGACAACCTGTTCAACAAATCGTACTGGGCCTCGGTGGGCGGCACGCAGGGCAGCAACTACCTGGTGCTGGGCGCGCCGCGCACCTTCTCGCTGAGCGGCACCATCGACTTCTGAGGATCGGCCTGAGTCAGCGGCCCTGCGCCCGCAGGGTCGCTTCCAGCGCGTCGATGAACATGGCCGGCACGTCGAAGCCGGTCTGCTCGGTGATTTCCTGGAAGCAGGTCGGGCTGGTCACGTTGATCTCGGTGACCGAGTCGCCGATCACGTCGAGCCCGATCAGCAGCAGCCCGCGCGGCGCGAGCACGCGGCCGATGGTCTCGGCGATCTCGCGGTTGCGCGCCGTCAGCGGCTGGGCCACGCCCTTGCCGCCGGCCGCGAGATTGCCGCGCACCTCGGTGCCTTGCGGAATGCGCGCCAGCACGAAGGGCGCCGGCTCGCCCGCGATGATCAGGATGCGCTTGTCGCCCTGAACGACCTCGGGCACGAAGCGCTGCACCATGATGGTTTCGGCGCCGTCCTTGTTGAGCGTCTCGACGATGGAGCCCAGGTTCAGCGCATCCTGCTTCACGCGGAAGATGCCCATGCCGCCCATGCCGTCGAGCGGCTTGAGGATGATGTCGCCGTGCTCCGCATGGAAGTCGCGCACCGCCTGCGCGCTGCGCGTGACCAGCGTGGGCGTGACGAACTGCGGAAACTCCATGATCGCGAGCTTTTCCGGATGGTCGCGCAGCGCGCGCGGCGAGTTGACCACCCGGCCGCCTTCGCGCTCGGCCTGCTCCAGCAGGTGCGTGGCGTAGATGTACTCGGCGTCGAAGGGCGGGTCCTTGCGCATCAGCACCGCGTCGAAGTCCTTCAGCGCCTTCGACTCGGTGATGTCGACGCGATACCAGTCCTTGGCGTCGCCCGTCAGCGTGATCTGCTGCACCGTGGCGGTGACGAAGCCGCCCGACTTCCACTGGATGTCCTGCGGCAGGCAGGCCGCGATGCGATGACCGCGGCGCTGGGCCTCGCGCATCATCGAGAAGGTCGTGTCCTTGTAGATCTTGAAATGATCGAGCGGGTCGGCGACGAAGAGGATGTTTTTCATCAGGCGTTCTTTCCGGCGCCGGGAGCGGCGGCCACTTGCACTTGGGTATCGGGCGCGATGTTGCCGGAAGCGGCGATGTCCTTGCCGGCAGGGGCCTTTTCCGGGGGCGATGCGCGCCCGACGTGCTGCACGGCCAGCGCCACCGCCCCGGCCACCACGCCCCAGAACGCCGAGCCGATGCCCGCCAGCGTGACGCCGGAGAGCGTGACCAGGAAGGTGATCAACGCCGCCTCGCGGTGCGACTCGTCGCGCACTGCCGCCGCGAGCCCGCCGCCGATGGTGCCCAGCAGCGCCAGCCCGGCGATGGCCGCGACCAGTTCCTTCGGAAACGCCGTGAGCAGCCCGGTGACCGCAGCGCCGAACAGCCCGATCACCACGTAGATCGCGCCGCAGCTCACCGCCGCCGTGTAGCGCCGCGCCGGGTCTTCATGCGCCTCGCGGCCCATGCAGATGGCGGCGGTGATGGCGCTCAGGTTCAGCGCGAAGGCGCCGAAGGGCGCGAGCACCAGCGTCGTCAGCCCGCTGATGGTGATGAGCTTGCTGACCGGCAGATCGCCATAACCCGAAGCGCGGATGGCGGCCACGCCCGGCAGGTTCTGCGAGGCCATCGTTACGACGAACAGCGGCAGCGCCAGGCTCACGATCGCCTGCCAGCTGAAGACCGGCATCGTGAACACCGGCCAGGTGAACGAGAAATGCACTGCCGACCACGCCAGTTGCCCGCGCGCCGCCGCGTACACGATGGCGACCAGCAGCGTGAGCGGCACCGCATAGCGCGGCAGCAGGCGCTTGCCGACGAGGTAGGTGCCGAGCATCAGCAGCACCAGAGGCAGCGCGGTCTGCGCCGCGATGAAGGCCGACAGGCCGAAGCGCGCGAGCACGCCCGCGAGCAGCGCGGAGGCGATCGCCATCGGAATCCTGTTCATCACCCGCTCGAACCAGCCGGTGGCCCCCGCCAGCACGATCAGCACCGCGCAGACGATGAACGCGCCCACCGCCTCGCCCATGCCGTAGCCCATGCCGGCGACAGCCAGCACGGCGGCGCCGGGCGTGCTCCAGGCGATCATCACGGGCTTCTTCCACCACAGCGAGGGCAGCGCGGAGGCCAGCCCCATGCCGATGCCCAGCGCCCACATCCACGAGGCCGCCAGCTCCGGCGTGGCGCCGAAGGCCTGCGCGGCCTGGAACACGATGGCCACCGAACTCGTGAAACCCACGAGCACCGCGACGAAGCCCGCGGTGAAGGCCGACAGGCTCAGGTCTTTGAAGAACGACATCGGGCGATTGTGCCGCCGGGGTCAGATCTCGATCTTGGACCCCAGCTCCACCACTGCGTTGTTCGGCAGCCCGAGGAAAGCCGCCGCGCCGCTCGCGTTGTGGTGCATCTGCGCGAACAGCTTCTCGCGCCACGGCGCCATGCCGCTGCCCAGCGTGGGGATCACGACGTCGCGCGACAGGAAGTAGCTGGTCGTCATCGCTTCCAGTTGGCAGCCGCGCATGCGTGCATGCTCGAGCGCGCGCGGCAGGTCGATGTCGTTCTTGAAGCCGTAGTGCACGGTGATCTGCCAGCAGTGGTGGCCCAGCGCCTCGATCTCGATGCGCTTGTCCATCGGGATCCAGGGCACCTCGTGGTTGCGCACGGTGACGAACATGTTCTGCTCGTGCAGCACCTTGTTGTGCTTGAGGTTGTGCAGCAGCGCGTTGGGCACCACGCCCGGCTCGGCCGTGAGGAACACCGCCGTGCCGTCCACGCGCACCGGCGGGCTCACGAACACCGAGTCGAGGAAGGACTTCAGGTCGATAGCGTCGGCATGCTGCGCCTCGCCCATCAGGCGGCGGCCTTCCTTCCACGTGATCATCAGCGTGAAGACGAAGCCGCCGATCATCAGCGGGAACCAGCCGCCCTCGAACAGCTTGAGCAGGTTCGAGGCGAAGAACATGAAGTCGACGAAGAAGAACACCGCCGTCGATCCGATGCACAGCAGCAGCGGCAGCTTCCATGCATAGCGGATCACGAAGAAGGTCAGCACCGTGGTGATCAGCATGTCGGTGGTCACGGCGATGCCGTAGGCCGCGGCCAGGCTGCTCGACGAGCGGAACATGACCACCGCCAGAACGATGGCCACGAACAGGCCCCAGTTGACCAGCGGAATGTAGATCTGGCCGGCCGTGCGCACGCTGGTGTGCTCGATGTTCAGGCGCGGCAGGTAGCCCAGCTGGATGACTTGGCGCGTGACGCTGAAGGCGCCGGTGATGAGCGCCTGCGACGCGATCACCGTGGCCAGCGTGGCCAGCAGCACCAGCGGAATGAGCGCCCATTCGGGCGCCATCATGAAGAACGGGTTCTTCACCGCTTCAGGGTTCTCCAGCAGGAGCGCGCCTTGGCCGAAGTAGTTGAGCGTGAGCGCCGGCATCACGACCGAGAACCACGCGATGCGGATCGGGCTTTTGCCGAAGTGGCCCAGGTCGGCGTACAGCGCCTCGGCCCCGGTCACGCACAGCACGGTGGCGCCCAGCAGGATGAAGCTGGTGCCGGGGTTGTCCCAGATGAACTTCAGCGCATAGAACGGGTTCAGCGCCTTCAGGATTTCGGGGTGGTGCACGATCTGCGACACGCCGAGCACCGCGATCGACAGGAACCACACCAGCGTGACCGGCCCGAAGAACTTGCCGATGCCCGCCGTGCCGCGCTTTTGCACCACGAACAGGCAGAACAGAACGACCAGCGTGAGCGGAATGACGTAGTGCGTGAAGTGCGGCGACACCACCTCCAGGCCCTCGACCGCCGACAGCACCGAGATGGCCGGCGTGATGACCCCGTCGCCGTAGAAGAGGGAAGTGCCGAAGATGCCGACCACCAGCAGCAGGTGGCGCAGCCTGGGTTTGTCGGCCACCGCGCGCGAGGCCAGCGCGAGCATCGCGACCAGCCCGCCCTCGCCTTCGTTGTCGGCGCGCAGCACCAGCACCACGTACTTGATGGAGACGATGACGGTGAGCGTCCAGAAGAACATCGACAGGATGCCGTAGACGTTTTCGACCGTGAACGGCACATGGCCGTGGCCGAACACTTCCTTGACGGCATACAGGACGCTGGTGCCGATGTCGCCGTAAACGACGCCGATGGCGCCGACGATCAGGCCGGCGGAGATGGTTTTGGGGGCTGACACGAGGTCGATGGGAAAAGGGCTGGCTGCTTCAATCGACGCGTCAGACACGCGAAGGATCCATGGCAGCCGCTCCGGCGCCATGCATCCCCTCCGCCCTTTGGGTTCCGTTGATGTGGGGCCGCTATTTTGCCGCCGCCCGCCGCCGCCGCAAGCCGGCCCCCACAATCATTCGTAGATTTCGGCGTCCGGGTTGGTGGCTTCCATCTCGTAGCTGGCGGCCACCATGGCCAGCCGGCCGACCACGCCGTACATGTAGAAGCGGTTCGGCGCGCTGGCACCGGGCTTGGCGCCCGGCTGCGGCAGGTGCGCGCTTTCGGAGAAAGCCAGCGGCACGAAGCTCGCGCCCGGCAGCTTCAGGTTCTCGTCGGGCGCCTGCTCGGCATGCACGCGGTAGAAGCCGCCGACCACGTAGCGGTCCATCATGTAGACGACCGGTTCGGCCACGCCGTTGTGCACGCGCTCGTTGGTAAGCACGCCTTCCTGGACGATCAGCTCGGTGGGTTCGCGCAGGTCGCGCAACTCGCGCGCCTCGCGGCTGTTGGCAGCCTTGGCGGCAGAGGCGCCGCGCTGCTTGCCGATCAGCGCCTCGACGTCTTTCACGTCGCGCACCGTCACCACGCCCGGGCTGCCGCTGTCGCTGTGGCCGCCCTTGACGACCACGAACGGCTTCTCGTTGATGCCGTATTCCTTGTACTTGCGGCGCACCTTGGTCAGCACCGCGTCCACGTGGCTGGTCAGCACGTCGATGCCGCGGCCCTCTGCCACGTCGACGCCCTCGGCACGCGCATAGATCGGGTTGATGAGCCAGGGGTCGATGCCCAGCAGCTTGCCGAAGCGCTTGGACAGCTCTTCATAGCTGTGCAGGTGGTTGCTCTTGCGGCGCACCGACCAGCCCGCGTGCAGCGGGGGCAGCAGGTATTGCTCGTGCAGGTCTTCGAGGATGCCGGGCGTTCCCGCGGAAAGCTCGTTGTTGAGCAGAATTGTGCAGGGATCGAAGTTCTTCAGCCCCAGCCGGCGCTTGGTGCGAACCACCGGCTCCAGCGTGACGACGTCGCCGCCGGGCAACTCGATCTTCTTGGGCGACTTGATGGCCGGGTCGATCGACCCGATGCGCACGTTGAGCCCCGCCATATGGAAAATGCGCACCAGTTGCGCGACGTTGGCGAGGTAAAAGGTGTTTTTCGAGTGATTTTCCGGAATGACGAGCAGGTTGCGCGCCTCCGGGCAGATCTTCTCGATGGCTGCCTGCGCCGCCTGGACGGCCAGCGGCAGCATTTCCTTGGTGAGGTTGTTCCAGCCGCCGGGGAACAGGTTGGTGTCGACCGGCGCAAGCTTGAAACCGGCGTTGCGGATGTCCACGGCGCTGTAGAACGGCGGCGTGTGTTCCATCCATTCGAGCCTGAACCAGCGCTCGATGGCGGGCATCGAGTCCAGGACCCGCTGCTCCAGTTCGTTGATCGGGCCGGTCAGGGCGGTGACGAGATGCGGAACCATGCGGCGGCCTTGTTGGTTTTGTGCTTAAAGGTGGAGCGGAATTGTAGGATTTGGGGATGGCCGCCCCAATGACAAGACTGGAGAAAGCGGACTTGGTTCAGCCAATCCGCTCTCCACGGCTTCTCAACTCCGGACTTCGCCCTGCCCGAGCACAACGTACTTGAGCGAGGTCAGTCCTTCGATGCCGACCGGTCCGCGGGCATGGAACTTGTCGGTGCTGATGCCGATTTCGGCACCCAGCCCGAACTCGAACCCGTCCGCGAAGCGGGTGCTCGCATTGACCATGACGCTGGCCGAATCGACCTCGCGCAGGAAGCGCTGCGCATGCACATGGTCGCGCGTGACGATGGCGTCGGTGTGATGGCTCGAGTAGCGGTTGATGTGGGCGATGGCCTCGTCCACGCCGGCCACCACCTTGATGCTGATCACGGCGGCCAGGTATTCCTCGGACCAGTCGGACTCCACGGCATCGACCACCTTGGCCTGCGGGTCGATGGCGCCGTCGGCGCGCAGGATGCGGGCGGCTTCCGGGTCGCAGCGCATTTCCACGCCCTTGGCGGCGAAGATGGCGGCAATCTCGGGCAGGAAGTCTTCGGCGACCGTGGCCGACACCAGCAGGCCTTCGGCGGCGTTGCAGGGGCTGTACTTCTGGGTCTTGGCGTTGTCGACGATGCGCAGCGCCATGTCGAACTCCGCCGTGTCGTCCACGTACACGTGGCAATTGCCGTCCAGGTGCTTGATGACCGGCACCTTGGCATCGCGGCTGATGCGCTCGATCAGGCCCTTGCCGCCGCGCGGAATGATCACGTCCACGAACTCCGGCATGGCGATCAGCTGGCCGACGGCTTCGCGGTCGGTGGTCTGCACCAGCTGCACCGCATCGACCGGCAGGCCGGCCTCGGCCAGCGCCTCCGACACCAGCAGCGCCAGTGCCTTGTTCGATTCAATGGCTTCCGAGCCGCCGCGCAGGATGGCCGCGTTGCCGCTCTTGATGGCCAGGCTCGCGGCCTCGATGGTCACGTTGGGCCGGCTCTCGTAGATCATGCCGAAGACGCCGATCGGCACGCGCATCTGGCCCACGCGGATGCCGCTGGGCTGCTGCTTCATGCCGATGATCTCGCCGATCACGTCGGCCATGCCGGCGAGCTGCTCGCAGCCCAGGGCGACGGTCTCGATGACCTTGGGCGTGAGCTTGAGGCGGTCGACCATCGGCGCCGACAGGCCGGCGGCTGTGGCGCGCTCCAGGTCCTTCTGGTTGGCCGTGGCCAGCACCGGGCCGGCTTCGCGCAGACGCCGGGCCAGCGCCTTCAATGCTATGTTTTTGGTAGCTGCATCCGCACGGGCCATGAGGAATGCAGCGGCTTTGGCTTGCAGACCCAAGGTCTGCATGTGCTCGCTGACGTTGAACGCGTTCATGCACTCATTTTCCCATGCCGCCCCTCGACCAGGATACGGCGGGCCTTTTGATGGCCGAAGCCACCACGGATCAGGCGCGTCTTGGCGCGGCCGCCGCGCTGCTGCAGGCGCGGCACAGCATCAGCGCCAGCCGCTGCAACGCCTGCCAGCCGCTGGCGGGCCAGTCGGGCTGCTTCAGGCCCTTCACGATGCCGTCCACCACATGGGCGGCGCGCAGCAGGCGGGTCAGCATGCGGTCGTCCAGGCGCGGCAGCACACGCTCGAAGGCACGCTCGCGCGGGCCCCAGATGCGGTTTTCGCGCAGCGCCATCGGCAGCGGACGGCCCGAGGCCATCGCGTCCTTCACGCGCTTGAGTGCGCGGATGTCCTCGGCAATCGTGTAATGCACCAGCACTTCGGCCTCGCCCTCGGCCTGCAGGCCGTCGAGCATGCGCGCCACCCGCTGCGGATTGCCGGCCAACACGGCCTCTGAAAGCTTGAACACGTCGTAGCGCGCCACGTTGTTGACCGCGCCTTCCACCTGCTCCCAGCTGAGTTCGCCCGCCGGATGCAGCAGCGCGAGCTTCTGGATTTCCTGGTGCGCCGCGAGCAGGTTGCCTTCGACGCGGTCGGCAAAGAACTGCAGCGTGCGCTGGCCTTCGTCGCCCGGCATCACGCGCTGGCCCTGCTGGCCCAGGCGCTGGGCGATCCACTGCGGCAGCGCATTGCGCTCGATCGGGTCGACCTGGATGCTCGCGCCATTGTTCTCCAGCGCCGAGAACCAGGCGCCGGTGCGCGTGGCCTTGTCCAGCCGGGGCAGCATCACCAGCGTGAGCGTGCTGTCGTTGCCGGGTGCCGATTCGGCCAGCTGCTGCAGCGCCGCGCTGCCGTCCTTGCCGGGCTTGCCCGAGGGAATGCGGATCTCCACGATCTGCTTGTCGGCGAACAGCGAAAGCGAGCCGCCAGCCGCGAGCACCGCGCTCCAGTCGAAATGCGCGCCGGCCACCGTGTACGAGCTGCGCTCGGTGTAGCCCTGCGCGCGCGCGGCCGTGCGAATGGCGTCGGCCGCTTCCTGCGCGAGCAGCGGCTCGTCGCCGTGGATCGTGTAGAGCGGCTTCAGGCCCTTCTGCAGATGGGCCCCGAGCGAGGCGCTGGCGAGTTGCATCGACGGATTACAGCGACTTGACCGCGGCGATACGGCGCATCAACTGCTGCGCGATGTCCGACTGCATGTCGCGGAACAGCAGGTCGGCTTCGCCTTCCTTGGCGAGCGCGTTGGTTTCGTTGAAGCTCAGGTCGCGCGTCTGCGAGACCTCGGAGGCGGGCAGCAGGTCCTTGCCGCCCGGCGTACGCAGCCGGAAGCGGATGCGCAGCTGCAGCTGAAGCTCGCGCACCAGGCCCGCCGAATTGGTCGAGATCACGATGCGGTTGCGGTCTTCGCCCAGGATTTCGAGGATCACGTCGGCCTTGGACGCGTCTTCCGCCGGCAGCACGGTCACGGAGCCGGTCGCCCGCAGCTCGCGCCGGATCTGGTTGATCATGGCCGACTTGAGAAGGGCCTCGGACCCTTCCACCGACAGTGACTTGAACGCAAAGACCGGCGCCTTGCGCAGCTCGAAGCCGCACCCGGCCAGGCCCAGCGAGGCACCGGCCACCGCCAGTCCGAGGAGAAGGCCGCGGCGCGGCAGCGAGACATTGCGATTGTTCATGCTTGAGTCGTTCGTTCAGAGAACCACGTTGACCAGACGGCCGGGAACCACGATCACGCGCTTGGGCTGCGCGCCTTCCGCGAAGGCGACGAAATCGTCGCAGGCCAGCGCGAGCTTCTCGATCTCGTCCTTCGAGGCACCGGCCGGCACGCTGAGCTTGCCGCGCAGCTTGCCGTTGACCTGCAGCATGAGTTCGATCTCGTCCTGCACCAGCGCACCGACGTCGACCGTGGGCCACGGGGCGTCGAGCAGCCCGCCCAGGTCCTTGTCGTAGCCGAGTTCGTTCCACAGTTGCTGCGCGATGTGCGGCGTGGCCGGGTACAGGCAGCGCAGCAGGATGCCGAAGCCCTCGCGCACCGCGGCGGCGTCGCCCGCGCTGCCGTCGGGCTTGAAGCCTTCCAGCGCGTTGAGCAGTTTCATCGCGCCCGACACCACGGTGTTGTATTGCATGCGCTGGTAGTCGTAGTCGACCTGGCGCAGCACGGTGTGCACCTCGCGACGCAGCGCCTGGGCGCCCTTGCCGAAGGCCTGGCCGGCGGCCGCCACCGGTGCCACGTCCGCCTGCGCGGCACCAAAGTTCCACACCCGGCGCAGGAAGCGGTAGCTGCCCTCGACGGCCGCGTCGTTCCACTCGAGCGTGGCCTCGGGCGGCGCGGTGAACATGGTGTACAGGCGCGCGGTGTCGGCGCCGTACTTCTCGATCAGGTCCTGCGGGTCGACGCCGTTGCGCTCGCTCTTGCCCATCTTGCCGACGCCGCCGTACTCGACCTTCGTGCCGTCGGCGGTGGTGCCGCCGACGATGCGGCCCTGCGCGTCGAGCACGGTCGTGACCTCGGTGGGCGGGAAGTAGTCCTTGCCGCCCTTCTCGTTGCGCTTGTAGAAGATGTGGTTGAGCACCATGCCCTGCGTCAGCAGCTTGCTGAAGGGCTCGTCGGCCTTCAGCAGGCCGAGGTCGCGCATCACCTTGGTCCAGAAGCGCGCGTACAGCAGGTGAAGAATGGCGTGCTCGATGCCGCCGATGTACTGGTCCATCGGCATCCAGTAGTCGGCGCCGCCGGCCACCATGGCCTCGTCGTTCTTCGGGTCGCAGTACCGCATGAAGTACCACGAGCTGTCCACGAAGGTGTCCATGGTGTCGGTCTCGCGCCGCGCGGGCTTGCCGCAGACCGGGCAGACCACGCCGGCGTGGAAGCCTTCGTGCTTGTGCAGCGGGTTGCCCGAGCCGTCCGGCACGCAGTCGGTCGGCAGCACCACGGGCAGGTCCTTCTCGGGGACCGGCACCGCGCCGTGCTCTTCGCAGTGGATGATCGGGATCGGCGTGCCCCAGTAGCGCTGGCGGCTCACGCCCCAGTCACGCAGGCGCCAGGTGGTCTGCAGCTCGCCCAGGCCCTTCTGGCCCAGCGCATGCGCCACGGCGGCCACGGCCTCCTTGTAGGTCATGCCGCTGAAGTTGTCGGAGTTGATGGTCACGCCGCGCTGCTTGTCACCGTACCAGTCCTGCCACTTGTGATAGTCGAAGTGCGGCTCGTCGTCGACCAGCACCACCTGGATGATCTCGATGCCGTACTTGTTGGCGAAGGCGAAGTCGCGCTCGTCGTGCGCGGGCACGCCCATCACGGCGCCGTCGCCGTAGCCGATCAGCACGTAGTTGCCGACCCACACCGGCACCTGCTCGTCGGTGATCGGGTGCGTTACCGTGAGGCCCGTGGGCACACCCTTCTTCTCCTGGGTGGCCAGCTCGGCCTCGGTGGTGCCGCCGTTCTTGCACTCTTCGATGAAGGCAGCGACCTTGGGGTCGAGCGTGGCGGCGTGCGCGGCCAGCGGATGCTCGGGGGCCACGGCGCAGAAGGTCACGCCCATGATGGTGTCGGCGCGCGTGGTGAACACGTACATGCGGCCGTCCTGGATCGGCTTGCCGCTGGCGTCTTTGATGTCATGCGTGAAAGCGAAGCGCAGGCCCTCGCTCTTGCCGATCCAGTTCTCCTGCATCAGCTTGACGCGCTCGGGCCAGCCCGGCAGCTTGTGCTGGGTGTGCTCGAGCAGTTCTTCGGCGTAGTCGCTGATCTTCAGGTAGTAGCCGGGGATCTCGCGGCGCTCGACCGTGGCGCCGGTACGCCAGCCCTTGCCGTCGATCACCTGCTCGTTGGCCAGCACGGTCTGGTCGACCGGGTCCCAGTTCACGACCTGGGTCTTGCGGTAGGCAATGCCCTTTTCGAGCATCTTCAGGAACAGCCACTGGTTCCACTTGTAGTAGCTGGGGTCGCAGGTGGCGATCTCGCGGCTCCAGTCGATGGCCAGGCCCATGGCCTGGAGCTGGCCCTTCATGTAGGCGATGTTCTCGTAGGTCCACTTGGCCGGCGGCACGCCGTTCTTCAGCGCCGCGTTCTCGGCCGGCAGGCCGAAGGCGTCCCAGCCCATGGGCATCAGCACGTTGTAGCCGCTCATGCGCAGGTAGCGCGTGAGCATGTCGTTGATCG
The DNA here is from genome assembly GCF_022009635.1 of Variovorax paradoxus. Classification (NCBI taxonomy): domain Bacteria; kingdom Pseudomonadati; phylum Pseudomonadota; class Betaproteobacteria; order Burkholderiales; family Comamonadaceae; genus Variovorax; species Variovorax paradoxus. The sequence continues at coordinate 1,013,302 of NZ_CP091716.1, read as the reverse complement.
TGTAGTTGCGCACGTGGCCCATGTGCAGCTTGCCGCTGGGATACGGCAGCATCGAGCAGGCGTAGTACTTCTTGCGGCTCGCGTCCTCGGTGACGCGGTAGGCATCGGCGGCGCTCCATTGCGCCTGGGCAGCGGACTCGACGTCGCTGGGTTTGTAGCTGGGATTCATGGCGGTTCGGCAAGAGCCCGGCTCGGAGCGGCCGGGAACGCGGGATTATCGCGCCCGGGCGAAAGCCCCGGCCCGCGGACTCTAGACTTGGGGCACGTAACCTGCGTGTTGCGCGGGTAACGCCCGCTTTCGAACCGCCCGGAGCACCATGAAATTGCGCCTGAAACACCTCGCCCTGGCCCTCGCGGCCGCCGCCGGACTCGCCACCACGCCGCTGTGGGCACAGCACAACGACAAGCCCCTGCGCCTCGTCGTGCCCTTCGCCACCGGCGGCGCGCAGGACGTGATCGCCCGCTACCTGGGCGCCAAGCTCACCGACAAGCTGGGCCAGCCGGTCATCATCGACAACAAGGCCGGCGCCGGCGGCATCGTGGCCGCCGACGCGGTGGCCAAGGCGACCGACGGCGCCACGGTGCTGCTGGCCACGGGCGGCGCGGTCACCATCGCGCCCCATCTGCAGGCCAGGCTGCCCTACGACCCGGTGCACGAGCTGGTGCCGGTGGCGCTGGTGGCCGACACGCCCATGACGCTGTCGGTGCGCACCGAAAGCCCCTACAAGACCGTGGCCGATGTGCTCCGCGACGCCAAGGCCCGGCCCGGCCTGGTGACCTACGCCTCGACCGGCAACGGCACCGTTTCGCACCTGACCGGGGCGCTGCTGGCCCAGGCGAGCGGCGTGAACCTGCTGCATGTGCCCTACCGGGGCGCGGCGCCCGCCATGACCGACCTGCTGGGCGGACAGGTGGCGACCATCGTGACCAGCGTGGCCTCCATCGAGCCCATGGTCGCCAGCGGCAAGGCGCGCGTGCTGGGCACCTTCTCTCGCGTGTCCCTGCCCAGCATGGGCTCGGCGCCCACCATTGGCGAGGCCACCGGTCTGCCGGGCATGGAAGTGCCGGTCTGGGTCGGCGTGATGGCGCCGGCGCGGATGCCGGCGGCGGCCATCGAAAAGCTGTCGGCGGCGCTGGTGGAGGTGTGCAACCTGCCTGAGACAAAGCAGCGCTTCGCCCAGCTGGGCGCGGTCAACACCTGCGGCGGCCCAGCCGCATTGGGCAAGGTCGTCGCGGAAGACAGCCAGCGCTGGGCCAAGGTCATCAAGCAAGGCGGGATCAAGGTTGAATAAATCGGCATACCGCGTCGGCATCGCCGGCACCGGGGCGATCGCGCTGGCCAGCGCGGCCTGGCTGCGGCAGGCAGGGCACGGTGTCACCGTGTGGTCCCCGGGCGGCCAGGGCGCCCAGGCCCTGCGAACGCAGGCGCTGGAGGCCGGCGGCATCCAGTCGTTTTCGGTGAACGTCGAGGTTGCCGACGACCCGGCCGGCCTTTGCGCGGCGTCGGATGTGCTACTGCTCGCCCTGCCCGTCAACGGCCACAGGCGGGTGATGGACGCGCTGCTGCCCTTCCTGCGCGACGGCCAGACCGTGATCGTGAGTTCGATGGCCTCGCTGTCCTCGCTCTATCTTCATGAAGCTGCCCACCGCGCCGGCCGGCAGATCACCGTGGCCAGTTTCGGCACCACCGTGCTGACGGCGCGCCGGGAGTCCGGAACGCAGGTCCGGGTGATGACGCGGCGCAAGGCGGTGGGCGTGTCCGCCCTGCCCGGCGCTAGGGTCGGCGAAGCCGTTGCGCTGTGCGCCGAGCTTTTCGGCGACGGCTTCTTCCCGCAGGAAAGCGCGCTCGCCAGCGCCCTGGCCAACGTCAACCCGCAGTCCCACGGGCCGCTCGCGGTCTTCAACTGGACGCGCATCGAGCGCGCCGAGAACTGGCCGCAGTACCACTGCATGACGCCGGGCGTGTCGCGCGCCATCGAGGCGCTGGACCGGGAGCGCCGCGCCGTGGCGAAAGCTTTCGGCATAGAGGTCGGCCCCATCGAGGCGCATTTCGCGCGCTCCTTCGGCACCACGGCGGAAAAGCTCGAGGACATTGCCGCCGAACTGCACGCCAAGCGCGGCGGCCCGCCGGGGCCCACGCAGGTCGACACCCGCTATGTGAGCGAAGACATGCCCTACGGCCTGGCTTTCGTCGAAGCGCTGGGCGCCATCGCCGGCGTGCCGACGCCCGCGACCCGCACCATCGTGGACGCGGCCTCGCTGGTCAACGGCATCGATTACCGCCGCGAGAACGACCTGCTCGAACCGCTGGGCCTGGCCCGCGAGAGCGTCGCGGGTTTGCTCGCGCGCCTGTGAAGGCGGCGGCCGGAGGCCGCGTACCGACGCCGCCGCGGCGCGTATCACTGGCCCGGATCTCGCATGCCACAATGATTTTCCGACCACAGGGACCGGCATGGGCAGCAGCAACAATGGCAGCAGCAACAGCGAATGGTGGCGCGGCGCGGTGATCTACCAGATCTACCCGCGCAGCTTCAGCGACAGCAACGGCGACGGCATCGGCGACCTGCCCGGCATCACGGCCCGGCTCGAGCACGTGGCGGCGCTCGGCGTCGATGCGGTCTGGGTCTCGCCCTTCTTCCGCTCGCCGATGAAGGACTTCGGCTACGACGTGTCCGACTACCGCGCGGTCGATCCGCTGTTCGGCACGCTGGCCGACTTCGACGCCATGCTCGCGCGCATGCATGCGCTGGGCCTGAAGCTCATCATTGACCAGGTGCTCTCGCACACCTCCGACCGGCACGCCTGGTTCGCCGAAAGCCGCAGCTCGCGCGACAACCCCAAGGCCGACTGGTACGTGTGGGCCGACCCCAGGCCCGACGGCACGCCGCCCACCAACTGGCTGTCGGTGTTCGGCGGCTCGGCCTGGCAATGGGACTCGCGGCGGCGGCAGTACTACCTGCACAGCTTCCTCGCCGAGCAGCCCGACCTGAACTTCCATTGCGCCGAGGTGCAGGAAGCCTTGCTGGGCGAGGTGCGCTTCTGGTGCGAGCGCGGCGTCGACGGCTTCCGCTTCGACGCCTGCAACCACCAGTTCCACGACGCGCTGCTGCGCGACAACCCGCCGGCCTCGCTCGCGTCGATCGACGAAGTGAGCACGGTGCGCGCCGACAACCCGTATGCGATGCAGCAGCATCTTTACGACAAGAGCCAGCACGAGAACCTGGCTTTTCTCGAGAGCCTGCGCCGGCTGCTCGACGGCTACGGCGCGGTGGCGCTGGGCGAGGTCGGCGACGAGAACGCGCCGCCCGTCATGGCGCAATACACCGAGAGCGGCAAGCGCCTGCACCTGGCCTACAGCTTCAGCCTGCTCACGGCCGACCACAGCCCGGCGCACCTGCGCCACCAGGTCGAGGCGCTCGACGGCGCGCTGGCGCCCACCGGCGGCTGGGGCTGCTGGGCGGTGTCGAACCACGACGTGCCGCGCGTCGCCACGCGCTGGAGCAACGGCGCACCCGCCGACACGCGCCGCGACCGCCTCTGGCTGATGCTGCTGCTCACGCTGCGCGGCAGCGCCAGCATCTACCAGGGCGAGGAACTCGGCCTGCCCGAAGCCGAGGTGCCGTTCGAGCTGCTGCAGGACCCCTATGGCCGCGCGTTCTGGCCCGAGTTCAAGGGCCGCGACGGCTGCCGCACGCCGATGCCCTGGACCGCCGACGCCCCGCACGGCGGCTTCACCACCGGCACGCCCTGGCTGCCGGTGTACGGCCCGCACCTGCCGCTGGCCGTTGCGCGGCAAGCCGAAGACCCGGACTCGATGCTCGCCTTCAGCCGCGCCCTGCTGCGCTGGCGCCGCGCGCAGCCGCTGCTGCGCACCGGTGGCATCGCCTTCATCGACGCGCCCGAGCCCCTGCTGCATTTCGAGCGACGCGACGGGAACCAATCGCTGCACGCGGTCTTCAACCTGGGAAGCGCGCCGGTGTCGATGCCCTTGCCCGAACGATGGCGGTCATTGCAGCCTCTCGTCGGACAACCGCTCGCGCCGACTGCCGTCGTGCAGACAGTGAACGATGAGCGCATGCTGGTGCTGGCGCCTTACGGCGTCTTCATCGGCATGCTTGCCGACGAAGAAGGAACGAGCTGACCGCCATGCCCCTGAAGCCGTTGTCCGAATCCGAAATCCGCGCGCTCATGCGCGCCGAACACGGCGACCCCTTCGCCGTGCTGGGTCCGCACGAGACTGCCGAGGGCCTGGAAGTGCGCGCGCTGCTGCCGGGCGCGCAGCGCGTGGCGGTGGTGCATTCGCGCACCGGCTGGCCGCTGTCGATCCTCTCGCGGCTCGGCGAGTCGGACATCTTCAGCGGCCTGGTGCCGGCGGCCGAGGCCCGCATGGGCTATTCGTTCCAGATCGACTGGGACGCCCACACCTCGCGGCTCGAGGACCCCTACCGCTTTCCGTTCGTGCTGGGAGACACCGACGTCTGGCTGCTGGCCGAGGGCACGCACCTGCGGCCCTGGGAGCGGCTGGGCGCCCACCTGCGCGAGATGAACGGCGTCAAGGGCGTGGCCTTCGCGGTGTGGGCGCCGAATGCGCGGCGCGTGTCGGTGGTCGGCAACTTCAACAACTGGGACGGCCGGCGCCACATGATGCGGCTGCGCCGCGAGTGCGGCGTGTGGGAGATCTTCGCGCCGCACGTGGCGGTGGGCGATGCCTACGAGTTCGAGATTCTGTCGGCGCACGGCGAAGTGCTGCGCAAGGCCGACCCGTTTGCCTTCTCGGCGCAGCTGCGCCCCGACACCGCTTGCGTGGTGCAGCCGCTGCCGGCCGCCGTGAAGATGCCCGAGGGCCGCGCCGAGGCCAACGGGCGCCACGCGCCGGTCAGCATCTACGAAGTGCACCTGGGCTCATGGCGCCGCAAGAACAACGGCCACGAGTGGCTCGACTACCGCGAGTTGGCCGACACCCTGGTGCCCTATGCGCGCGACATGGGCTTCACGCACATCGAGCTGCTGCCCATCAGCGAGCATCCGTTCGACGGCTCCTGGGGCTACCAGCCGATCGGGCTTTACGCGCCCACCTCGCGCTTCGGCACGCCGGGCGACTTCCGGCATTTCGTGGAGGCCGCGCACGCGGCGGGGCTGGGCGTGATCCTGGACTGGGTGCCCGCGCACTTTCCGACCGACGCGCACGGCCTCGGCCGCTTCGACGGCACCGCGCTCTATGAGTACGCCGACCCGCGCGAGGGCTTCCACAACGACTGGCAGACGCTGATCTTCAACTACGCGCGCACCGAGGTGCGCAACTACCTCGTCGGCAACGCGCTCTACTGGCTGGAGCGCTACGGCGTGGACGGCCTGCGCGTGGACGCGGTGGCCTCGATGCTCTACCGCGACTACAGCCGCAAGCCGGGCGAGTGGGTACCCAACTCGCTCGGCGGGCGGGAGAACCTCGAAGCGATCGACTTCTTGCGGCGCATGAACCGCGTGGTGGGCGTCGAGCGGCCCGGCGCGGTGACGCTGGCCGAGGAATCGACCAGTTTCCCCGGCGTGACACGCCCGCCTGAAGACGGCGGCCTAGGCTTTCATTACAAGTGGAACATGGGCTGGATGAACGACACCCTGGCCTATGCCGGCACCGACCCGGTCTACCGCAAGCACCACCACCAGAAGATCACCTTCGGCCTGATGTACGCGCACAGCGAGAACTTCGTGCTGCCGCTGTCGCACGACGAGGTGGTGCACGGCAAGGGCTCGCTGATCGGGCGCATGCCGGGCGACGAATGGCAGAAGTTTGCCGGGCTGCGCAACCTGTATGGCTATCTGTGGGCGTATCCGGGAAAGAAGTTGTTGTTCATGGGGGGCGAGTTCGCGCAGTACGCAGAGTGGAACGCGGACCGCAGCCTGGACTGGCATCTGCTGGAGCATGCGGCGCATCAAGGCGTGCGGAGGCTGGTGCGCGACCTGAACAACGTGTACCGGCACTTTCCGGCGCTGCATGAGCTCGACCATGACGGGGACGGGTTCGAGTGGATCGTGCATGACGATTCGGATCAGTCGGTTTTTGCTTTTGTCCGACGTTCGCGTGACGGGGCGTTTGTTGTCGCTGTCTGCAACTTCACGCCTGTGCCTCGGCATGGGTACCGGCTGGGGGTTCCCTGTGCTGGTTCTTATCGGGAGATCATCAATACGGATGGGGTTGTTTATGGGGGGAGCGGGGTTGGCAACGGCGTTGTCGAAAGCTCGGCTGTTGCTTGGCATGGGAAGGCGGACTCCTTGTCTGTCAGCTTGCCGCCTTTGGCTACTTTGATGTGGGTGTTGGTTTGATGTTTTTGGGTGTTTCTTTCCCGGGGCCGGGTCTCGGCCCGGCGGCCGACCTACTTTTCTTTGCTTCGCCAAAGAAACGTAGGCAAAAGAAAGGCGACCCTGCTGTCTGCGTCCCTTCGCTTCGCTACGGGCAACCTGCGGTGCTCGACTCCGGCGGGGGTCCGCAGAACTCGCTTCGCTCAAACAGCTGCGGCCCTGATCCCGCCTACGTCTGGGCTCCTCGGCGCAGCCAGAAGGGAGTTGGGAACCGAACGCGCCATCGCTGCGCTCGGCCCCCAATGCTGCAGCAGGCGCGCAGCGCCTGCTGCAGCCCCGCGCCGAGCGAAGCAAAGGCCCGAGTGGGCTCCCCTCCCCTCTGGCTGCGCCGAGGAGCGGAGCGTTTCGCGGATCAGGGCTCGCAGCTGTTTGAGCGAAGCGAGTTCTGCGAGACCCCGCGAAACGCGAGCACCGCAGGTTGCCCCGTAGCGCAGCGAAGGGGTCGCAGACAGTGGGGTCGCCTTTCTTTTGCCTACGTTTCTTTGGCGAAGCAAAGAAAAGTAGGTCGCCTGCCGGGGCGAGACCCGGCCCCGGAAAGCAATCCCTTCGCAAGGCAAAAACCATGCTGAGCCCAGGCAAGCCCTTCCCCCTGGGCGCAACGCCCATGCAACAAGGCGTCAACTTCGCACTGGCCGCACCCACAGCAGAAGCCGTAGACCTCTGCATCTTCGACACCACAGGCAAGAACGAGCAACAGCGCCTGAGGCTGCCGCAACAGACGGACGGCATCTGGCACGGCCATCTCCCCAGCGGCAAGCCGGGCCTCGTCTACGGCTACCGAGTCCACGGCCCCTGGTCCCCCAAAGAGGGAAAGCGCTTCAACCCCGCCAAGCTCCTGCTCGACCCCTACGCCCGCGAGATCGTCGGCACGTACGACGGCAGCGACATCTTCCTGGGTCACGACCCCGCGAACCCGGACAAGAGAGACACCCGAGACAACGCAGCCGCAGCCCTCAAGGCCCGGATAACAGCAGCAAACGAACGCCCATCAGCAGGCCACGCCCGCATACCAGCAACCGACCGCGTCCTCTACGAACTGCACGTCAAAGGCCAGACAAAGCTCCACCCAGCCATCCCCGCCCCCCTGCGAGGCAGCTATGCGGGATTGGCCGAACCCGCCATGCTCGACCACCTCCAGCGCCTGGGCGTGACCACCCTGAGCCTCATGCCCGTGCAGTACCGCGCCGACGAACAGCGCCTGCTGCGCATGGGCCTGAGCAACTACTGGGGCTACACGACCATCGGCTGGTTCGCGCCCGAGCCCCGCTACTGGAGCGGCCGCCCCGGCACCACGCCCGCCGGCGAGTTCCGGGCGATGGCCGACGCCATCCACGCGCGCGGCATGGAACTGGTGATCGACGTGGTCTACAACCACAGCGCCGAGACCGACGAGTTCGGCCCCACGCTCTCGCTGCGCGGCATCGACAACGCGCTGTACTACCGCCTGCGCCCGGACGACCGAGCGCTCTACGAGAACTGGGCCGGCACCGGCAACTGCCTCGACCTGACGGAGCCGCGCGTGCTGCGGCTCGTGATGGACAGCCTGCGCTTCTGGGCCTGCGAGATGGGCGTGGACGGCTTCCGCTTCGACCTGGCCCCGGTGCTCGGCCGCGATGCCGGCAGCAACGCCTTCGACCCGCGCGCGCCCTTCTTCGCGGCCATCGCGCAAGACCCGGTGCTGTCGCGCACGCTGCTTATCGCCGAGCCCTGGGACCTTGGCCCGGGCGGTTATCGCCTGGGCGAATTCCCGCCGGGCTGGCTCGAGTGGAACGACCGCTACCGCGACACCCAGCGCGGCTTCTGGCTGCGGCAGGACCAGGCGGACAAGGCCGGCCTCGGCGACTTCGCGCACCGCTTCACGGCGTCGAGCACGCAGTTCGCGCACGACGGCCGCGCGCCCACGGCCAGCGTCAACTTCGTCACCGCGCACGACGGCTTCACGCTGCGCGACCTGGTCAGCTACAACGAGCGCCACAACCTCGCCAACGGCGAAGACAACCGCGACGGCCACGGCCACAACATGAGCAACAACTGCGGCGTCGAGGGGCCGAGCGACGACCCCGCCGTGCTGGCGCGGCGCGAGCGGCTGCGGCGCGCGCTGTTGGCCACGCTGATGCTGTCCCAGGGCACGCCGATGCTGCTGGCCGGCGACGAGCTGGGCCACACCCAGCAAGGCAACAACAACGCCTACTGCCAGGACAACGAGACCACCTGGCTCGCCTGGATCGGTGCGGCGTCCGATCCCTCGAGCGACGCGGCCCGCATGAGCGCCTTCGTGGGGCGGCTGGCGGCGCTGCGGCGCGAAGCCCCGGCGCTGCGCAGCGCGCGCTGGTGGCCGGCCGAGCCGCCCGAGGGTACCCCGCCAGGCATCCGCTGGCTGCGCCCCAACGGCGAGCCGATGGCGCCCGCCGACTGGCAGACGGGCACGGCCCTTGCAATCCTCTTTGCCGGGAGCGATGCAACGGATGACGCAGGCGAAAGAAAGCAAGGCGCATGGCTGGTGATGGTGAACGCGGGGCCGGACACGGTGCAGTTCAGGCTGCCCGCAGGCGCCTGGCGCCTGTGCCTGTCGAGCGACCCCGGGCACGACCCGGGGAACGTGACCCGACCGCTGGACGGCACGGTGCCAGTGCCTTCCTCGAGCCTCGGGATTGCAAGAACGTAGAAGCCAGCCGCGGGGCGCGGTGCTAGTCTCGATGCAGAAACTCTGACGGCGGACGGATTCCAGCAAACGAACGAACGGAGACTTCAGGATGGACAACCTCGCACCCAAAGCACCGCAGCAGCAGCACGAGCTGCAGGCCCATCAACTGGTGCGCCGCACCATCGCCCTGGTGCTGGCCGGCGGGCGCGGCTCCCGCCTCAAGCAGCTGACCGACCGGCGCGCCAAGCCGGCGGTGTACTTCGGCGGCAAGTTCCGCATCATCGATTTCGCGCTGTCGAACTGCCTGAACTCCGGCATCCGGCGCATGGCGGTGGTCACGCAGTACAAGTCGCATTCGCTCATGCGACACCTGCAGCGCGGCTGGAGCTTCCTGCGGGCCGAGCTCAACGAGATGGTCGACGTGCTGCCCGCGCAGCAGCGCGTGGGCGACGAGCACTGGTACCGCGGCACGGCCGACGCGGTGTTCCAGAACCTGGACATCATCCAGACCCGCTCCACGCCGCACGACTACGTCGTGGTGCTGGCCGGCGACCATATCTACAAGATGGACTACTCGATCATGCTGAAGGACCATGCCGAACACGGCATGGGCTGCACCGTCGGCTGCATCGAGGTGCCGCGCATGGAGGCCACCGCCTTCGGCGTGATGCACGTGGACGGCGACCGCAAGGTCACGGCCTTCCTGGAAAAGCCCGCCGACCCGCCGGCCATGCCCGGCAAGCCCGACGTGGCGCTGGCCAGCATGGGCATCTACGTGTTCGATTCCGACTACCTCTACCGCCTGCTGGAGGAAGACAGCAAGGACCCGGACTCCGACCACGACTTCGGCAAGGACATCATTCCGCGCGCCGTGGCCGAGGGCCGCGCGCTGGCGCATCCGTTCGGCATGTCGTGCGTGACCCGCGCCATGCGCGGTGGCGACAGCCCGACCTACTGGCGCGACGTGGGCACGATCGATGCCTTCTGGGCCGCCAATCTCGATCTGGCCTCGATCACCCCGGAGCTCGACATCTACGACACCAACTGGCCCATCTGGACCTACCAGCGCCAGTTGCCGCCGGCCAAGTTCGTGTTCGGGCGCGATGGCAAGCCCGGCCTCACGACCAACACCATCGTCTCGGGCGGCTGCATCGTGTCGGGGTCGTCGGTGAGCGACTCGGTGCTGTTCTCGGGCGTGCGCATCCACTCGTTCTGCACCATCTCGCAGGCGGTGCTGCTGCCCGACGTGGAAGTGGGCCGCGGCTGCCGCCTGAGCAAGGTGGTGATCGACCGCGCCTGCGTGATTCCCGAGGACATGGTGATCGGCGAGGACGCCGAGGCCGACGCCGCGCGCTTCGAGCGCACCGAGAACGGCGTGGTGCTGGTCACGCGCGAAATGCTCAAGCGGCTCGCGGCCGACTGATGGACAGATACAGATAGCCACGATGCGAATCCTGCAAGTCAGCGCCGAACTCTTTCCCCTGCTGAAGACGGGCGGACTGGCGGACATCGCCGGCGCCCTCCCCCTGGCGCTCATGGCCGAGGGCCAGGACGCGCGCGTGCTGCTGCCGGGCTTTCCGGCGATCACCCGGGGCGTGCGCGAACTCGCGCCCGTGGCCGAGTTCGACGCGCCCTGGGGCGAGCGCTTCGCGCTGCGGCTGGGGCATGTGGCGGTCGATGGCACGCCGGGCATTCCGGCCTATGTGATCGATGCGCCGGCGCTCTACGACCGGCCCGGCAACCCGTATGAAGACAATTCGCGCCAGCCCTACGGCGACAACCACCGGCGCTTCGCGCTGCTGGGCTGGGCGGCGGCGCGGCTCGCGCAGGGGCTCGATCCATCCTGGCAGCCCGAGGTGGTGCATGCGCACGACTGGCATGCCGCGCTCGCGCCGGCCTACCTGCATTTCGCGCGCGAAGCCGGCCAGCCGGGCGCGTCGCGCGTGGGCAGCGTGTTCACCGTGCACAACCTGGCCTACCAGGGCCTCTTCGCGCCTTGGAACTTCGCGGAACTCGGCCTGCCCGGTCCCGCGTTCCAGATGAACGGCGTGGAGTACCACGGCCAGGTCTCGTTCATGAAGGGCGGCCTGTGCTACGCCGACCGGCTCACCACCGTGAGCCCGACCTACGCGCTGGAGATCCAGACGCCTGAGCAGGGCTGCGGGCTCGACGGCCTGCTGCGCCAGCGCAGCGGCGTGCTCAGCGGCATCCTGAACGCGGTGGACGACCAAGTCTGGAACCCGGCGACCGACCCGGCGCTGGTGCAGGGCTATCACACGCCCGAAGGCCGCCACATGGCCGGCAAGGCGCGCTGCAAGTCGGTGCTGCAGCACCAGCTGGGGCTGGCCGAGCGGCCGGACACGCCGCTGTTCATCCTGGTGAGCCGTCTCACCGAGCAGAAGGGCCTGGGGTTGGTGCTCGACGGCCTCGATGCGCTGCTCGCGCAGGGCGGCCAGCTCGCGCTGCTGGGCAGCGGCGAGGGCTGGCTCGAAGACGCCTTCAGGCAGCGCGCCGCGGCCGCGCCGCAATCGGTCAGCGTGACCATCGGCTACGACGAGACGCTCGCGCACCAGCTCTTCGGCGCCGGCGACGTGACGCTGGTGCCTTCGCTCTTCGAGCCTTGCGGCCTCACGCAGATGTACGGCCTGAAGTACGGCAGCCTGCCGCTGGTGCGCCGCGTCGGCGGACTGGCCGACACGGTGGTCGACAGCACGCTCGAGGACCTGGCCGGCGGCGAGGCCACCGGCTTCGTGTTCGATCGCTTCGAGGTGGCCGACTACCAGCGCGCCGTGCGCCGCGCCTTCGCGCTCTACCAGCGCGCGCCCGACTGGCGGCGAGTGCGCGGCAATGCCATGCGCCGCCCCGCCGACTGGGCCACCGCCGCCGCCCGCTACATCGACGTCTACCGGCAGGCCCTTGCCGCCGCCGCGGCCTGACCGCCGCGACGCCCTTCAAACTTTCACGGAAACAAGCCATGACGATCAAGGACTTCGCCTACGACCACCCCGACCGCGACGTCGCGGCCTTCAAGCGCGCGGTGGCCAACAAGCTGATCTACGCGGTCGGCAAGGACCCGGTCGCCGCCAGCCAGGACGACTGGCTCAACGCCACCTCGCAGGCGGTGCGCGACCAGCTGGTCGAGCGCTGGATGATGACCACGCGCGCCAACTACGCGCAGGACCTCAAGCGCGTCTACTACCTGTCGATGGAGTTCCTCATCGGGCGCACCTTCACCAACGCGCTGCTGGCCGTGGACCTGTACGACACCGTGCGCGAGGCGCTGGCCGACTTCGGCGTCGACATGGACGCGCTGGCCGAGCGCGAGCCCGACGCGGCCCTGGGCAACGGCGGCCTGGGCCGGCTCGCGGCCTGCTTTCTCGATTCGATGGCCACCCTCGGCGTGCCGGGCATGGGCTACGGCATCCGCTACGAATACGGCATGTTCCGCCAGCGCATCGTCGACGGCCAGCAGGTGGAGACGCCCGACTACTGGCTCACGCGCGGCAACCCGTGGGAGTTCCAGCGGCCCGAGGTGAACTACCGCGTGCGCTTCGGCGGCCACGTGCAAAAGCGCGAAGGCGCCAACGTGCCGCCCGGCGCGGTCGACTGGGTCGACACGCACGACGTGCTGGCCGTGGCCTACGACACCATCATCCCGGGCTACGGCACGCAGGCCACCAACACGCTGCGGCTGTGGTCGGCGCGTGCCACCGAGGAGATCGACCTCTCGGCCTTCAACCGCGGCAACTACATGGGCGCGGTGGAGAGCAAGAACCAGTCGGAGAACGTCTCGCGCGTGCTCTACCCCGACGACTCCACGCCCTCCGGGCGCGAACTGCGGCTGCATCAGGAGTACTTCTTCTGCAGCGCCAGCGTGCAGGACCTGCTGCGCCGCTACCTGCGCAACCACAAGACCTTCGACCAGCTCTCCGAGAAGGTCAGCATCCACCTGAACGACACCCATCCGGTGCTCGCCGTGCCAGAGCTCATGCGCCTGCTGCTGGACCAGCACGGCATGCCGTGGGACGAGGCCTGGGCGCACACGCAGAAGGTGTTCAGCTACACCAACCACACGCTGATGCACGAGGCGCTGGAGACCTGGCCGGTCGAGATGCTGGGGCGCATCCTGCCGCGCCACCTGCAGATCATCTACGACATCAACGCGCGCTTCCTGGCCACCGTGACGCAGAAGCTGGGCAACGACGTGGAGCTGATGCGCAGGCTGTCGCTGGTCGACGAGGCCGGCGAACGGCGCGTGCGCATGGCCTACGTGGCGGTGCTGGCGAGCCACTCGGTCAACGGGGTGTCGGGGCTGCACTCGGAGCTGATGAAGCAGTCGATCTTCTCGGACTTCGCGAAGCTTTTTCCCGAGCGCTTCAACAACAAGACCAACGGCGTCACGCCGCGCCGCTGGCTGGCGCAGGCCAACCCGCCGCTGGCGGCGCTGCTGGACCAGCGCATCGGCAAGGGCTGGCGGCGCGACCTGTCGCAGCTGGAGGCCCTGAAGCCGATGGCCGTGCAGCCGGCCTTCGTGCGCGCCTTCCGCCATGCCAAGCGCGAGAACAAGCTGCGGCTGGCCAACTGGGTCGAGCAGCACCTGAAGATCGACCTGGACACCGACGCGATGTTCGACGTGCAGGTCAAGCGCATCCACGAGTACAAGCGGCAGTTGCTCAACGTGCTGCACGTGGTGGCGCGCTATCACCGCATCCTCGACGCGCAGGCGGCGGGCGGCGCCGTGGACATCGTGCCGCGCGTGGTCGTGTTCGCCGGCAAGGCGGCTTCGGCCTATGTGATGGCCAAGCTGGTGATCCGGCTCATCAACGACGTGGCCAGCATCGTCAACGCCGACGCGCGCGTGGGCAAGCTGCTGAAGGTGGTGTTCCTGCCGAACTACAGCGTGAGCCTGGCCGAGATCATCATGCCGGCGGCCGACCTGTCGGAGCAGATCTCCACCGCGGGCACGGAGGCCTCGGGCACCGGCAACATGAAGTTCGCGCTGAACGGCGCGCTGACCATCGGCACGCTGGACGGCGCCAACGTGGAAATGCGCGAGAACGTGGGGCCGGAGAACATCTTCATCTTCGGCAACACCGCGCCCGAGGTGGCCGACATCCGCGCGCGCGGCTACCAGCCGCGCGACATCTACGAAGGCGACGCCGAACTCAAGCGCGTGCTCGACGCGATCCGAGACGGCGCGTTCTCGCCGGGCGAGCCGGCGCGCTACCAGGGCATCTACGACGCGCTGGTGAACTGGGGCGACCACTACCTGCTGCTGGCGGACTACGCGAGCTACGTGGCGAAGCAGGCCGAGGTGGATGCGCTGTATCGCGACTCGGATGCGTGGACGCGGATGGCTGTTCTGAACGTGGCGGGCATGGGCGCGTTTTCATCGGACCGCACGATTGCGCAGTACGCGCATGAGATCTGGCATACGAAGCCTGTAGTTCTAGGCTGAGCGCCCTTGCATTTCTCCCTCCCCTCCCGGGGGAGGGTCGGGGTGGGGGCAGGCAGCGCTCAATGGAGGCGCCCTGCCCGCCCCCATCCCAGCCTTCCCCCAGCGGGGGAAGGAGCAAGACAAGTCAGCGCGGCTTCTGCTGCGCCGGCTCCGCATCGGTCACGAACCCGATGCGGCTCAACCCGGCCTTGTTCGCGATGCCCATCAGCACCACCACCTTGCCGTAGGGCACGGTCTGATCGGCGCGCAGCTGCACCTCGGTGTCCTTGCTGTCGGCCGCGGCCTTCTGGAAGCGGTCCGCCAGTTCCTCGTCGGTCACAGCCTGGTCGTTGAAGAAGACCTTGCCGGAGGCGTCGACGGACACGCTCACGAACTTGGGCGTGTCGTTGGGCTGGCCCGCGTCGGTCTGCGGCAGGTCGAGCTTGATCGAGCTGGCCATCAGCGGCGCGGTGATGATGAAGATCACCAGCAGCACCAGCATCACGTCGACCAGCGGCGTCACGTTGATGTCGGACAGCGGGCGCTGCGCGCCCCCGCCCATTGCGCGGCCTCCGCCGGCGGCGCTGCTGCCCAGGGATGTGCGACCGAAGGCCATGGTGGTGCCTCGTGCTTGGGTTGTTTGCAGGTCAGACCGGCATCGGCCGCGCGGGTGGCGGCGCGGCGGGCTTCGGCGGCTCGCCGAAACTGCCCAGCAGGTCGTGAGCGAAGCCCTCGAGCTCGGCTTCGACGCGGCCGATGACGCGGCCGAACACGTTGTAGGCCAGCACGGCCGGAATGGCCACGGCCAGGCCGAAGGCCGTCATGACCAGCGCCTCGCCGACTGGCCCCGCCACCTTGTCGATGGTGAAGCCGCCCGTTTGCCCCGCGATGCCCGACAGCGCCCGGTAGATGCCCCAGACCGTGCCCAGCAGCCCCACGAAAGGCGCGGTGGCGCCCACGGTCGCGAGCAGGATCTGGCCGGCCTGCAGACGGCGCAGCGCGCCGTGCAGCGCGTCGCGCAGGACGCGGGTCAGGCGCTGGTTGCGGTCGACCGCGGCGCCCAGCGTGCCCTCGGGGGCGCCGGCGGCCACGCCGCGGATGGCCGACACGGCCGGCAGCACCAGCGCCGCGCGGTCGAAGGCCCGGAGCTTCTCCTCGGCGTCGGCCAGCGTGGCCGACTGCCAGAAGGCGGCGATGCTGCGCAGCACGTCGCGCGTGCCGCCGCGCAGCAGCCAGGCCTTCCAGAGGATCACGACCCAGCTCGCGATCGACATCGCCAGCAGCAGCGCGGCCACCGAACGGCTGACGCCGTCGCCATGGGTCAGCAGTTCGAGCACGCTCATCGGCGGTCCTTTGGTTTTTTAGCGCAGGCCCAGCACGTCGTACATGTCGAACAGGCCAGAGCGCTGTTCGGCCAGGAAGCGCACCGCGCGCAGGCTGCCCTGGGCGTAGGTGACGCGGCTCGACGACTTGTGGGTGATTTCGATGCGCTCGCCGGTGCCCGCGAACAGCACGGTGTGGTCGCCCACGATGTCGCCGCCGCGGATGGCCGAGAAGCCGATGGTGGACGGGTCGCGCTCGCCGGTGATGCCTTCGCGGGCGTACACGGCGCAGTTCTTGAGGTCGCGGCCCAGCGCTTGGGCGATGACTTCGCCCATCTTGAGCGCGGTGCCCGAGGGCGCGTCGACCTTGTGGCGGTGGTGCGCCTCGATGATCTCGATGTCGTAGCCGGTCGACATGGCCTTGGCGGCCATCTCGAGCAGCTTGAGCGTGACATTGACGCCCACGCTCATGTTGGGCGCCATCATGATGGCGATGTCCTTGGCGATCTCGGCGATCTCGGCCTTCTGCGCGTCGCTGAAGCCGGTGGTGCCGATGACGGCCTGCACGCCCAGCTCGCGGCACACCGCGAGGTGCGCGAGCGTGCCTTCGGGGCGGGTGAAGTCGATGAGCACCTGCGCGTCCTTCAGGCCCGCGCGCAGGTCCGACACGATGGACACGCCGCTATTGAAGCCCAGGAAGGCGCCGGCATCGGTGCCGAGCGCCGGGCTGCCCGCGATGTCGAGGGCACCGGCCAGGCGCAGGTCGGGCGCGTTGCGCACGGCCTCGATGAGCATGTGGCCCATGCGGCCCGATGCCCCGGCGATGGCGACGCGGCGCGGCGCGGAGGCGGAATTGCTGGAAGAAGAAGTGGAAATGGATTCGGTCACGCGGATTCAGTCTTCGAAATGGCCAATGGCATGCATGGACTCGGGACGGACGCCGCCTGACTCGGCGGGCGCCGCCCGCTGTTTTCTTTTGCTTCGGCTCGTTGCCGAAGCGCGCTCAGCGCGCGGCTTCGAGCGGAGGGTACGCGGCCGGCAGCGGCGGCAGGCTGGCCGACGGCGACGAGGTGGCGCTGTCGGCCTTTTTCTCGTCCTTGGAGGGGGCGAATTTCTTCAGGTCGTCCTCCGACGCCTCGAGCGTGGGCACCTTGCTGGATTTCTTGCGGGTATCCAGCGTGGCGACGAAATCCTGCTCGCTCGGCATCTCGTCGCCTTCGAAGCGGTCCATGAGTTCGCCGTTGAAGAACACGGTCAAGTGGCGTTCCTGCGGTTCCACGCCCTGGCGGCGGATGGTGAAGACGTAATCCCAGCGGTTGTTGTGGAAGACGTCGCTCAGCAGCGAGGTGCCGAGGATTTCACGCACCTGCTGGCGCGACATGCCGGGCTTGAGCGCCGCGACCTGTTCCTTCGAGACGAAATTGCCCTGCACCACTTCGACTTTGTAAGGAGTGACGGCCGTCAGGGCGACACGCGTGCGCTCGCTGAAACCGCTGCAGGCACCGAGGCCGAGCGTCGCGGCAATGGCGGCGACCAGCAGCCAGGGACGGCGTTGGAGAATGGCAGGCATGGGAGGAGGAGGGGGTAGCGATATGATCGGCCATTGTAGCGGCTGCCCTTTTCAGGGCCTTTGCCGCAGCCCAGGGCGCAGGAATCAACATGGCCAACATCGACGAACTCAAGAATACCGGCCTCAAGGCCACCTTGCCACGCTTGAAGATCCTAGAGATCTTCCAGACCGGCACCCAGCGGCACATGACCGCTGAAGACGTGTTTCGCGTGCTTCTCAACGAGCATTCGGACATCGGCCTGGCCACTGTCTACCGGGTGCTGACCCAGTTCGAGCAGGCCGGCATCCTCGAGCGCAGCCACTTCGAAAGCGGCAAGGCCGTCTACGAACTCAACGAAGGCACGCACCACGACCACCTGATCTGCACTTCGTGCGGCAAGGTCGAGGAGTTCTACGACGCCGAGATCGAGCGCCGCCAGCAGATGATCGCCAAGGACAAGGGCTGGATCCTGCAGGATCACGCCATGTCGCTGTACGGTCTTTGCGGGGATTGCGTCAAGAAGCGCTGAACGGCAACAGGAAGAAAGAGAAAAGGGGCGCAAGCCCCTTTTTTGCTTTCAGTCGCTGTCGCGGGCGTTTTCCATCGCCTTGTGGTGGCGCGCCACGAAATCGGCATAGGTGTCGATGCCCCGCAGCTGCAGGATGGAGTTGCGCACCGCCGCCTCGACCAGCACGGCGATGTTCCGCCCCGCCACCACCTGGATGATGACCTTGCGCACCGGAATGCCCAGCACGTCCTGCGTGAGCGGCGCCGAGGGCATGCGCTCGTAGTCGCGCTCGAAGCTGTCGCGCCGCACCAGATGCACGATGAGCTTCAGGCGCATCTTCCGGCGCACCGCCGTCTCGCCGAAGATCGCGCGGATGTCCAAGAGGCCAATGCCGCGCACTTCCAGCAGGTTCAGCAGCAGGTCGGGGCAGCGCCCTTCGATGGTGTTCTGGTTGATGCGGTACAGGTCGACCGCGTCGTCGGCCACGAGGCCGTTGCCGCGCGAGATCAGCTCCAGGCCCAGCTCGCTCTTGCCCAGGCCCGACTCGCCCGTGATCATCACGCCCATGCCCAGGATGTCCATGAACACGCCGTGCATCGAGGTGCGCTCGGCGAAGTGCTTGGACAGATAGGCGCGCAGCAGGTCGATCACGAAGGCCGAGGATTCGCGCGTGGCAAAGAGCGGCAACTGGGCGCGCTCGCAGATCGACAGCAGTTCGTCGGGCGCGGCCTGGCCGTCGGCCAGCACCAGCATCGGCGGCTCCAGCGTGACGATGCGGGCGATGCGGCGGGCGCAGTCTTCCTGGCTGCCGCGCGTCAGGTAGGCCACTTCGCGCGCGCCCAGGATCTGCACGCGGTACGGATGGATGTAATTGAGGTAGCCGACCAGGTCGGCGGCCGACTGCGCGCGGCTGATGACTTCGGGGTCGAACTGGCGCTCTGACGCCCCGAGCCCGGCGAGCCATTCCCAGCGGAGCGACCCGCGGAACTCCTCGAACATGGCATCGGCGCTGATGACGGTCGGCTTCATGCGTTCAGGAGCCGGCGCGGCGGCGCCAGCATTGCGTTGGAGTGACGGAGAGAGCCGCGCAGCTTATCAGCAGCCGCGCGTGCCGACGCATGCGCTCAGGCGACCTGGGTGGAGTGCCAGCCGGCAATGAGGCCGTGCAGGGCGGCGGCGTCGGTGCTGGACTTGATCTGTTCGCGCAGGCTGGAGTCGCTCAGCAGCTCGGCGATTTCAGAGAGGATTTCGAGGTGCTTCTGCGTGGCCGCTTCGGGCACCAGCAGGAAGATCAGCAAAGCGACAGGCTGTTCGTCGGGGGCGTCGAAGCCGATCGGGTTGGCCAGCTGGAACACGGCGGCCATCGGCGCCTTCAGGCCCTTGATGCGGCCATGCGGAATGGCGACACCGTGGCCCAGACCGGTGGAGCCGAGGCGCTCGCGCGCAAACAGGCTGTCGGTGATCAGGGCGCGTCCCAGACCGTGAAGGCTTTCGAACAGCAGACCTGCTTCTTCGAAAGCACGTTTCTTGCTAGTAGCGTCAACGCTCACGAGCACTTGAGCGGGCGGCAGGATGGACGCGAGGCGATTCATGGTGGGTGCAGAGCGGGGGCGATTATGCACCCGCTTGGTAAAAACCCCCAGTCCCCCTATTTACTTTCTGTCTACATGTTGTCCGGAGGCCTCGCCCGCCCTCTGGGAGCGCGCAATGCCCTAGCGCAATAGTCGGAAAACAAAAGGCCGCCCGGAGGCGGCCTGTGGGTGAGCCGGAGGGCTCGTCGTTCACATCAGGCGCTTGGGTGTCGCGTGATGATGGTCCTGCAGCCGGTCCTTGTGGCGAACCACCTGGCGGTCGAGCTTGTCGACCAGTTCATCGACCGCAGCGTAGAGATCAGCGTGGCTCGACTCCGCGAACATGTCATTGCCTTTGACGTGGATGTTGCATTCCGCCCTTTGGCGGCGTTCCTTTTCCTTCTGCTTTTCCACCGTGAGGATCACCTTGACATCGACTACCTGGTCGAAATGTCGCGTGATCCGGTCCAGCTTGCTCGTGACGTAGGTGCGCAAGGCAGGTGTGACGTCGAGGTGATGACCGCTGATCGTCAAATTCATGAATGACCTCCTGGAATTGACGGTTGGGGAAATGACCGCACTCCGGAATGGAGCTTGGCCGGCGAAACAGTTGTCTGGGGAATCGGGGGAGAAGAAAGAGACTGAGGGGGAGAAGAAGAAAGCTGGGAAGGTCGATTCACTATGCCCAAGCTGTCACGGTATTGCAATACCAGGGTTGCCCCAAGCGGCGGCCGTATCGCGTGCCTCTGTCGTCACGCTAGCGAATCGATAGCAGTGCCCACGCACGGGACAGGCGCCGCCGCGTTTCGATCAAAAGTGTTTCAGCAGGAAAGACCCCGAGACCCTGCCACCGCAAGGGCCAGTGAACGGGCTCAGCGCCAGGCGGCGCGCATGCGGTTGCGCAGGTCGATCACGGCAGTCGGTGGGGGTACGGCCGGCGGGCGCTCCGGCGGAGGCGGCCAGGTCTGCTGCTCGAAGCCCGCGAGGTCGGCATCCGTGATGAAGCGCGTGCGGTTGGCGTACAGATGCCGGTCGCCGCGCACCGCCTGCTGCGTGACATAGAAGCGCTGCGGCACCAGCAGATGCAGGTGGTCGCGCGCGCGGGTCATCGCCACGTAGAGCAGGCGGCGTTCTTCCTCGAGTTCGTGCGCGCTCTGCGCCACGTCGGCCGGCAGGCAGCCGTCGACCACGTTGAGCACGTGCACCGAGTTCCACTCCTGCCCCTTGGCCGAATGGATGGTCGAAAGAATGAGGTAGTCCTCGTCGAGCAGCGGCGGCCCCGGGCGGTCGCTGGTGGCCTCGGGCGGGTCGAGCGTCAGTTCGGTAAGGAAGCGTTCCCGCGAGCCGTAGCCGGCGGCCAGCCGCGCGAGCTGCTCGACATCGGCACGCCGCACGCCCGAGGTGTCTTCGTACAGGCGCTCCAGGTGCGGCTGATACCACGCCATCGCCACCTCCACGTCGGCCGGCCATTCGAGCGCAGGCGAGCGCAGCGCCTCGTAGGCCGTGGCGAAGTCGGCCCACTGCGCGCGCGCCGCGGAGGGCGGCACGAAGTCGCGCACGGCGGCCACCGGGTCGGCGGCCTGGTCCATCGCGTCGAGCAGCCGCGTTCCGGTGACGGGTCCGATGCCCGGGATCAGCTGCGTCACGCGAAAGCCCGCCATGCGGCCGCGCGGGTTCTGCGCGAAGCGCAGCACCGCGAGCAGGTCCTTCACATGCGAGGCCTCCAGAAACTTGAGCCCGCCGAACTTCACGAACGGGATGTTGCGCCGCGCCAGCTCGAGTTCGAGCGCCGCGCTGTGCGTCGAGGTACGGAACAGCACCGCCTGCGACTTCAGCGCCAGCCCGCCCTCGCGGTGCGCCAGCACCTTGTCGGCCACCCAGCGCGCCTGCCCGGCCTCGTCGGGCACGAGCACCAGCAGCGGCTTGCCGGCCGAGGGCTTGTCGGTCCACAGCGTCTTGGCGTGCCGCTCGGCCGCCTGCGCGATGACGCGGTTCGACACGTCGAGGATCGGCTGGGTCGAGCGGTAATTGCGCTCCAGCGTGACCACGCGCGCGTCCTGCGTGAACTGCGACGGAAAGTCCAGGATGTTGCGCACCGTGGCGCCCCTGAACGAATAGATCGACTGCGCGTCGTCCCCCACCACCGTCACGCCCCGCCCGTCGGGCTTGAGCGCCAGCAGGATCGAGGCCTGCAGCAGGTTGGTGTCCTGGTATTCGTCGACCAGCACATGATCGAAGCGCGCGCCGACGTGCGCGGCCAGTTCGGGCTCGGCGACCATGCCGGCCCAGTAGAGCAGCAAATCGTCGTAGTCGAGCACGTTCTGCCGGTGCTTGGCCTCGACGTAGGCGCCGAACAGCGTCTTGAGTTCGGCCTCCCATTCGCCGCACCACGGAAACGACTCCCGCAGCACCTCGGCCAGCGGCGCGCGCGTGTTCACGCAGCGCGAATAGATCGACAGGCAGGTGCCCTTGCGCGGGAAGCGGTTGACGGTGGAAGACAGGCCCAGCTCGTGGCGCGCCAGTCCCATCAGGTCTTCGGCGTCGCCGCGGTCGTGGATCGTGAAGTTCTCGTCCAGCCCGATCTGCGCGGCGTATTCGCGCAGCAGCCGCGCGCCGATGCCGTGGAAAGTGCCTGCCCACGGCAGCGAAGGCGGCGCCTCCGATTTCAGGCCCAGCACCTTCGTCAGCACCTGGCCGGCGCGTCGCCCCATTTCCTGCGCGGCGCGGCGCGAGAAGGTCAGCAGCAGCAGGCGCTGCGGATCGACGCCGCCGGCAATCAGGTGCGCCACGCGATGCGCCAGTGTGCTGGTCTTGCCGGAGCCGGCACCGGCAATGACGAGCAGCGGCCGCTGGTCGGCCTGCGCGCCTGCCCCGACAGCCGCGCCGACCCCGTGCTCCACCGCGGCACGCTGCGCTTCATTGAGCGATGCCAGCGCGGCCGCCAGGCGCTCGGCCTGGGTCTTCGGGGCGGTGGAAAAAACGGGGAGCGCAGCGGTCTGCATGGCCGCCACTTTACTGTATGCCCGTCCAGTCCGGCTGCCTTGCCGCCATGTGGCCGGTGACATAATCGCGCCTCGCTGCAACCGGAGACTCTTCCCATGGAAACCGCCCCGTCTCGGCAGCTTTCAACTCCCTTTCTGACGGCTTGAACTGATCGCTCGCGTCGGGCCCGGGAATTGAAAGCGCCCCTCCCTCGCCCATCGTCCAGTCACCCCCGGGAGTGAGCCCAATGCTCAACATCTTTACGCTCGCCAACGGCCGCCTCGTCCAGGAAGAGATCGAGGCGCTCGAAGAGCTTTCCAAATTCCAGCCGATCTGGGTCGACCTCGAATCGCCCACGCTCGAAGAAAAGCGCTGGATCAAGCAGTACTACGGCCTGTCCATCCCCGAAGACGCGATGGACGAGGACATCGAGGAGTCCGCCCGCTTCTACGAGGAAGACAACGGCGAGCTGCACATCCGCTCCGACTTCCTGATCGACGACGACGAGAACCCGCGCACGGTGCGCGTCGCCTTCATCCTCAACCAGCACAACACCGACCTGCGCAGCCGCGGCGTGCTGTTCTCGATCCACGACGAAGACGTGCCGGTGTTCCGCCTGCTGCGCATGCGCGCGCGCCGCGCGCCGGGCCTGATCGAAGACGCCAAGGAAGTGATGCTCAAGCTGTTCGACGCGGACGCCGAATACTCGGCCGACACGCTCGAGAACATCTACGACGAACTCGAAGTGGCCGGCAAGAAGGTGCTGTCGGGCAACGTGAGCGACGAGCTGGCCGGCGAGGTGCTCGGCGCCATCGCGCGGCAGGAAGACTTGAACGGCCGCATCCGACGCAACGTCATGGACACGCGCCGCGCGGTCAGCTTCATGATGCGCAGCAAGATGCTCAACGCCGAGCAGTTCGAGGAAGCCCGCCAGATCCTGCGCGACATCGAGTCGCTGGACAACCACACGGCCTTCCTGTTCGACAAGATCAACTTCCTGATGGATGCGACCGTCGGTTTCATCAACATCAACCAGAACAAGACCATCAAGATCTTCTCGGTGGCCAGCGTGGCGCTGCTGCCGCCCACGCTGATCGCCAGCATCTACGGCATGAACTTCAAGTTCATGCCCGAACTCGACTGGGCCATGGGCTACCCCTACGCCATCGTGCTGATGGCGGCCAGCGCGCTGGTGCCGATGTGGTACTTCCGCCGGCGCGGCTGGCTCAAGTGAGCGGGCACCGGGGCAGGCCCCGGTGCTAGAGTGGCTGTCAGCCAGGCGCTGACCGGAGAGCCACAGTGCGCAGACTTCGCTTCCTCACCAACCGCCACCGCGCGCCGTCGACCAACACCGCGCTGGGCCTGCTGCTGGCCTTCAATGCCGGCGCGGTCAATGCGGGCGGGTTCCTCGTGCTGCACATGTACACCTCGCACATGACCGGTTTCGCGTCGCAGCTCGCGGACGGCATGGTGCTGGGCAACGTCACGCTGCTGCTGAACGCGCTGGGCGCGATCCTGGCGTTCCTCACCGGCGCAGCGGTCTGCGCCATGCTCGTGAACTGGGGACGGCAGCACCGCATGCACGGCGTCTATGCGCTGCCCCTGGTGCTCGAGGCCGCGCTGATGTTTCCGTTCGGGCTCATGGGCGCCATCACGCTGACATGGGCCACGCCGTTCGCCGTGCCTCTCACCGTGCTGCTGCTGTCCTTCATCATGGGCCTGCAGAACGCGGTGGCCTCGAAGACCTCGGGCGGCAGCATCCGCACCACCCACATGACCGGCAACATCACCGACATGGGCATCGAGATCGGCAAGATGCTCTACTGGAACGGCCGCGCCAGGCCTGCCGCGTTGGCCGTGCGACACGACCGCGCCCGCATGCGCCGCGCGGGCGGCCTGGTCGGCATGTTCGTGCTCGGCGGCGCGGTGGGCGCGCTCGGCTTCAAGTACGTGGGCTTCGTCTGCGTCGTGCCGCTGGCGGCACTGCTGCTCGCGCTGTCGATACCGCCGCTGCTGCGCGATATTCCGCGGCGTCGCGCGTCTTCTTCCGTCAGTTGATGGCGGGCAGCCCGGCCAGCCACGCGCCGACCAGCGCCAGGCTGTAGCGGCTCGCGACCACGGCAACGAAGCGCGCGAAGTCGCCATGCGCCGCGTCGTCGGCGCGATCGGAAATCGTGCGCATCGCGGCGAAGGGCACGCCGTAGTCGTGGCACACCTGCGCCACCGACGCGCCTTCCATCTCGACCGCGAGCGCGTCGGGCAACTCGCGCTGCAGCGCGGCGCTCTCGGCGGTTGTCGAGACAAAGCGGTCGCCGCTGATCAGCAGGCCGCGATGCACCTTCGGCGCCTGAAGGCCGAACTCGTCGACGCCTTCCTGCCCGATCAGCGCCACCGGATCGCGCAGCACATCGGCGACGACGGCCGCCAGCGCATGGCCGATGTCCGGGTCCGCGGCAAAGCGCGACAAGCCCATCAATGGAATCTCGTGCTTCGGAAAGAGCGGCGAGGCGTCCATGTCGTGCTGCAGCAGCTCGGTCGCCACCACCACGTCGCCCACGTTCACGCCCTGCGCGAGCCCGCCCGCGACACCGGTGAACACGATGGCCCGCGCGCCGAAGCGCTCGAGCAGCACCGTGGCCGTGACAGCCGCCGCGACCTTGCCGATGCGCGACAGCACCGCCACCACCGGCTGGCCGTGCAGGTGCCCCACCCAGAAGTCGCGCCCCGCCACGCGCACACGCTGCTCGTCGGGCATTTGCGCAAGCAGCGCACTCAGTTCCTCGTGCATGGCCGCAACGATGGCGATAGGCCTGGAGGGCAACACGACAGAACTCAAAACGAAACTCTCTCTATTCCAGAAACACCGCGGAACCGGCTCCGCCGGGCCGCAGGTGTTGCCCCCGGCAGGGGGGAAGGCGAAGCGACACGAAGTGCGCGCAGCCTGGGGGGTTACTTGATATCCACGCCGTAGAACGTGTGGCGCCCGAAGGGGCTGAGCTTGAAGTCTACGACCTCCTTGCGCACCGGCTTCAGCTGCACCGCATGCGCGATGGTGAACCACGGCGCCTGCTCCTTGAAGATCACCTGCGCCTTCTTGTAGAGCGCATCGCGGTCGGCCTGCTTCACGGTGCTCTTGGCCTTCACCACGAGGTCTTCATAAGGCTGGTAGCAGAACTTCGAGATGTTGCTGCCGCTGGCCGACTTGGCCGAGGCGCAGCCCAGCAGCGTGTAGAGGAAGTTGTCCGGATCGCCGTTGTCGCCGGTCCAGCCCAGCATGCCCATCTGGTGCTCGCCGGCCTGCAGGCGCTTGCGGTACTCGCCCCACTCGAAGCTCTTGATCTCGGCCTTGACGTTGATCTTGGCCAGGTCGGCCTGCATCAGCTCGGCGATGCGCTTGGCGTTCGGGTTGTACGGGCGCTGCACCGGCATGGCCCACAGGTCGGTCGAGAAGCCGTCGGGGTAGCCGGCCTGCGCCAGCAGCTTCTTCGCGGCTTCGGGATCGTAGGGGTCGTCCTTCACCGCGTCGTTGTAGGACCACATGGTCGGCGGAATCGGGTTCTTCGCGGCCACGCCGGTCGTGAGGTACACGCCGTCGATGATGGCCTTCTTGTTGATCGCCATGTTGATGGCCTTGCGCACGCGCACGTCGTCGAAGGGCTTCTTCGTGGTGTTGTACGAGAGGTAGCCCACGTTCAGGCCGGGCTGCTCCAGCACCTGCACGTTCGGGTCCTTGCGGATCGCGTCGAGGTCGGCCGGGTTCGGGTACGGCATGACGTGGCACTCGCCCTTTTGCAGCTTGGCCCAGCGCACCGAGGCATCGGGCGTGATCGCGAACACCAGGTCGTCGATCTTGGCCTTGCCGCCCCAGTACTGCGGGAAGGCCTTGAAGCGGATGACCGCGTCCTTCTGGTACTGCACGAGGTAGAAGGGCCCGGTGCCGATCGGGTCCTGGTCGACCTTCTCGGGCGTGCCGGCCTTCAGCATGGCAATGGCGTATTCCTTCGACTGGATGCCCGCGTACTGCATCGCCAGGTTCGCGAGGAACGGCGCCTCGGGCTGGTTGAGCACGATCTTCACCGTGTAGTCGTCGATGCGGTCCACAGTCTTCAGCAGCTTGGGCATGCCCATGTCGTTGAAGTAGGAGTGGTTCTGGCTCGTGACCTTGAAGAAGGGGTCGCTCTCCTTCCACTGCCGCTCGAGCATGAAGATGAAGTCGTCGGCGTTGAAGTCGCGCGTGGGCTTGAAGCTCTTGCTCGTGGTGTGCCACTTCACGCCCTTGCGCAGATGGAAGGTGTAGACCGTGCCGTCGGCGGAGATGTCCCACTTCTCGGCCAGGCCCGGCACGACCTTGGTGCCGCCGCGCTCGAACTCGACGATGGTGTTGTAGACCTGCGTGGTCACGTCGAACGAGGTGCCGGTGGTGTTCATGCCCGGATAGAAATTCTCCGGGCTGCCTTCCGAGCAATACACCAGCGTCTTGGCTGACACGGCGCCGCAGGCCAGGGTAAGGGCCGCAATCGCTGTCGGTGCCAGGAGCGCCAGGCTTCGTGAGCGGCGCGAAACGGTGGACTGGGTCTTCATTTGGACTCCTTGGGACACGGTTGAAAAAGCAGGTTGCTAGAGATTCGTCGCCATCGCGATGGCGGCCGACGGAACATCGGCGCGCACGAGCGGCGCGCCGTCGAGAAACTTCTCCGAGTAGTGGCAGGCCACCAGCCGCTCGTCGAGCATGCGCGGCAGCGGGCGCTCCTGGCGGCAGCGCTCGGCCACGTGCGGGCAGCGCGTGCTGAACACGCAACCGGCGGGAGGGTTCAGCGGCGACGGCAGCTCGCCCTTGAGCACGATGCGCTGGCTGCTGAGCCCCGGCGTCGAGGCCAGCAGCGCCTGCGTGTAGGGATGCAGCGGTCGCGAGAAGATGCGCGACTTCGGGCCCTGCTCCACCGCATGGCCGAGGTACATCACGAGCACGTCGTGCGCGATGTGTCGCACCACGCCAAGGTCGTGCGAGATGAAGAGATACGCCAGCCCCAATTCGGCCTGCAGGTCGGCCAGCAGGTTCAGCACCTGCGCCTGGATCGACACATCGAGCGCCGACACCGGCTCGTCGGCCACCAGCAAACGCGGGTTCAGCATCAGCGCGCGCGCAATGGCGATGCGCTGGCGCTGGCCGCCGGAAAACATGTGCGGATAGCGGTTGGCGTACTCGGGCCGCAGGCCCACGCGTGCCAGCATCTCGCGGGCTTTGGCGGCGCGCTCCTGCTTGCCCATGGTGGTGTTGATGGCCAGCGGATCTTCGAGCACCGCCGAGATCTTCTTGCGCGGATTGAGCGAGCCGTACGGGTTCTGGAACACCAACTGCACGGCCTGGCGCAGCTCGCGCTTGCGCTCGGCCGGCGTATCGACGGCATCGGTGCCGACCAGCGTGAGCTGGCCCGCCGTCGGCTTCTCGATCAGCGCGACCATGCGCGCCAGCGTCGACTTGCCGCAGCCCGACTCGCCGACCACGGCCAGCGTGCGGCCGCGTTCGATGCGAAACGAGATGTCGCCCACCGCGCGCAGATGCGACGGCGCACGGAACAGCCCGCGGCGGATGTCGTAGGTGCGTTGCAGGTTGGTCGCCTCGACGACCACACCGGTCGATGCCTCGCTCATGGCAGCACCTTGTCGGTCGCACGCCGCCGCGGCGGATCGCTTTCGATGGCCGCCTTGCGCCCCGGTTCGCCGAGCGGAAAGTGGCATCGCACCTCCGCGCCCTGCCATTCGCGCAGCGCCGGGCGCACATGGCAGGCGCGCTCGGTCACGTAGCTGCAACGCGGCGCGAACAGGCAACCCGCCGGCCGGTCGTGCACGCCGGGCACCATGCCGCTGATGGTGGCGAGCCGACCCTCGGGCGCGACGCGTTCGGGCAATGCCGCGAGCAACGCTTCCGTGTACGGGTGCTGCGGCGATGCGAAGAGGTGGTCGACGCGCTGGTGCTCCATCACCTGGCCCGCGTACATCACGGCGATGCGCTGCGCCATCTCGCTCACCACGCCCATGTTGTGCGTGATGAGCACCAGCGCCATGCCGCGCTCTTTCTGCAGGTCGCGCAGCAGGTCGAGGATCTGCGCCTGGATGGTGACGTCGAGCGCGGTGGTCGGCTCATCGGCGATCAGCAGGCGCGGGTTGCAGGCGATGGCCATCGCGATCATCACGCGCTGGTTCATGCCGCCCGAGAGCTGGTGCGGATAGCTGCCCAGGCGCGAGGACGCGGCGGGAATGCCCACCTGCTCGAGCAGCTCGGTCGCGCGGCGCTTCGCCTCGCGCTTGTCGAGCTTCAGGTGCAGCCGCAATGTTTCCATCAGCTGGAAACCGATGGTGAAGCAGGGGTTGAGGCTGGTGGTCGGCTCCTGGAAGATCATCGCGACCTCCTTGCCGACCAGCGAGCGGCGCGCCTTGTCGGAGATGCCGAGCAGCTCCTTGCCCGCAAAGCGCATGTGCTCCGCGCGCACCCGGCCGGGAAATCCGACGAGGCCCATCAGCGCCATCATGGTGACGCTCTTGCCCGAGCCCGATTCGCCGACGATGCCGAGCACCTCGCCTTCTTCGAGCGTGAGGCTGACGCCGTCGACTGCGTGCAGCACGCCGCCCTGCGTGGGGAACTCGACGTGCAGGTCCTTGATATCAAGCAAAGGCATATCAGTGGCTCCGTCCCGAAAGGCCTGTTCCAGGAACACCGCGGAACCGGCTTTGCCGGGCCGCTGGTGTTGCCCCCTGCAAGGGGGTAGGAGGCCACACGAAGTGGGCAAGCCTGGGGGTGTGCTTCATGCTAGCGCTTGAGCTTGGGGTCGAGTGCATCGCGCAGGCCGTCACCCAGAAGATTGAAAGCCAGCACGGCCATGAGGATCGCCAGCCCTGGGAAGGTGACGACCCACCAGGCGCGCAGCACGAACTCGCGCGCGTCGGCCAGCATGGTTCCCCACTCGGGTGAAGGCGGTTGCGCGCCGAGGCCGAGGAAGCCGAGCGCCGCCGCGTCGAGGATGGCCGTGGAGATGCCGAGCGAAGCCTGCACGATGAGCGGCGCGGCGCAGTTGGGCAGCACCTCGCGGAACATCAGGCGCAGCGTGCCGGCGCCGCTCACGCGCGCTGCGGTCACGTAGTCGCGCGAGACCTCGGCGATGACGGCGGCGCGCGTGATGCGCACGTAGTGCGGCAGCACCACGATGGCCACCGCGAGCATTGCATTGACCAGCCCCGGCCCGAGAATGGCGACGATCACGATGGCGAGCAGCAGGCTGGGCAGCGTGAGCACGATGTCCATCAGCCGCATGATCGCGATCTCGAGCACGCCGCGAAAGAAGCCCGCGATCAGCCCGAGCACCACGCCCACCACCACCGACAGCGCCACCACCGCCACGCCGATGGACAGCGACAGCCGTGCGCCGTACATGAGCCGCGAAAGAATGTCGCGCCCGATCGCGTCGGTGCCCAGCAGGTAGCTCGTGGAGCCGCCCTGCTGCCACGCCGGCGGCTGCAGGAAGACGGCGCTGTTGGTTTCGTTCGGCGCATGCGGCGCGATCCACGGCGCGAACATCGCGACCAGCATCAGCAGGATGATGGTGACGAGCCCGATGACCGCGCCACGGTTGGCCGAGAAGGCCGCCCAGAACTCGCGCAAGGGGCCGGGAGGGGCGGTGCTTTTTGCACCGGCGGAAACTGTTTGAGTCGAGGCCATGAGCTCAGCGCCGGATGCGCGGGTTGATGACGCCATAGGCCACGTCGACAAGCAGGTTCACCAGCATCACGATGCCCCCGAGCAGCAGCATGCCGCCTTGCAGCACCGGGTAGTCGCGCCGGCCGATGGCCTCGATGAGCCACTTGCCGACGCCCGGCCACGAGAAGATGGTCTCGGTGAGGATCGCGCCGGTGAACAGCACGCCCACCTGAAGGCCGATCACCGTGACCACCGGAATGAGCGCATTGCGCAGCGCATGCAGCCCGACCACGCGAAGGCGCGAGAGGCCCTTGGCGCGCGCGGTGCGGATGTAGTCTTCGCCGAGCACCTCGAGCATGGCCGAGCGCGTCATGCGCGCGATGACCGCGAGCGGCACGGTGCCGAGCACGACGGCCGGCAATATCAGGTGATGCAGCGCCGACCAGAACGCGCCGGTGTCGCCGGCGCGCAGCGAGTCGATCAGCAGGAAGCCGGTCTCGGGCTCGATGTAGTACTGCACCGCGATGCGCCCCGACACAGGCGTCCATCCGAGCTGCACCGAAAAGAACAGGATCAGCAGCAGCCCCCACCAGAAGATGGGCATCGAGTAGCCGGTGAGCGACGTGGCCATCACGCCGTGGTCGAAGATGGAATTGCGCCGCACCGCCGCCAGGATTCCGGCCGGCAGGCCCAGCAGCAGCGCGAAAAGAATGGCGCAGACCGCGAGTTCGACGGTGGCCGGGAAGAGCGCGAGGAACTCGCTCATCACCGTGTCCTGCGTGATGATCGACTTGCCCAGGTCGCCGTGCAGCACGCGGCCGATGTAGATGCCGTACTGCACGATCACCGGCTTGTCGAAACCGTAGGCGGTGCGCAGTTCGGCGTGGCGCGCGGGGTCGATGCCACGCTCGCCGGCCATCGTCTCGATGGGGTCGCCGGGTACGAGCCGGATGAGAAAAAAGGCGAGCAGTGTCATGCCGATGAAGGTCGGCACCAACAGGCTCACACGGGTCAGAATGAATCGAAACATCGACCCGCGAATATGCAAGATCGATGCCGTGGCCCTACCCGGGCCGAACCCTTACTTTTTGGAGTCTCGCAACTCGCGGCGAAGAATCTTTCCGACCGGCGTCTTCGGCATCTCGGTACGAAACTCTACGATTCGCGGCTGCTTGTAACCCGTTAGATTTGCCCGGCAATATTCGCGCACCTGCGCTTCGGTGAGCGACGGATCTTTCTTCACGATCACGAGCTTCACGGCCTCGCCGGTCTTCTCGTCGGGCACGCCGACCGCCGCGCATTCGAGCACGCCCGGAATCAGCGCGACCACGTCTTCCACCTCGTTCGGGTACACGTTGAAGCCCGACACCAGGATCATGTCCTTCTTGCGGTCGACCACCTTGAAGTAGCCGCGCTCGTCGACCACGCCGATGTCGCCGCTCTTGAAGTAGCCGTCGGGCGTCATGACCTTGGCGGTCTCGTCGGGACGCTGCCAGTAGCCGGCCATCACCTGCGGGCCCTTGATGGCGATTTCGCCGCGCTCGCCCAGCGGCACTTCATTGCCTTCGTCGTCGAGCAGCTTGAGCCAGGTGCCCGGCAGCGGCAGGCCGATGGTGCCGGTGTAGGCGGTGCTGTTGGTCGGGTTGCAGGTGGTCGACGGCGAGGTCTCCGACAGGCCGTAGCCCTCGCAGATCGGGCAGCCGGTCTTCTCGAGCCAGAGCTTGGCGACCGCGGCCTGCACGGCCATGCCGCCGCCGACCGAGATCTTGAGGTTCTTCCAGTTGACGGTGTTGAAGTCGGGGTGGTTCGCCAGCCCGTTGAACAGCGTGTTGACGGCCGGGAAGCTGTGGATGGTGTGCTTCGACAGTTCCTTCAGCACGGCGGGAATGTCGCGCGGGTTCGGGATCAGGATCAGCTTGCCGCCCGTGCGCATGCTCAGCATCATGCCGACCGTGAACGCGAAGATGTGATAGAGCGGCAGCGCGCACACCCCGGTGGGCTGCTCGTTGGCCGGCACCTTGGCCATGGCCGGCTCGTTCCAGGCTTCGGACTGCAGCACGTTGGCGATCACGTTGCGATGCAGCAGCACCGCGCCCTTGGACACGCCGGTGGTGCCGCCGGTGTACTGCAGCACGGCCACGTCGTCGGGGCCGATGGCCACGGGCTTGACCGAGCCGCTCGCGCCCTTGTCGAGCGCGTCGTTGAAGCGCACCGCGCCGGGCAGGCTGAAGTGGGGCACCAGCTTCTTGACGTTGCGCACCACGTAGTTGACCAGCGCGCCCTTCAGGAAGCCGAGGCGGTCGCCCATGGAGGCCAGCACGATGTGCTTGATCGGCGTGGACGCAATGCACTGCTGCAGCGTGGTGCCGAAGTTCTCCATGATGATGATGGCCTTGGCGCCCGAGTCCTTGAGCTGGTGCTCGAGTTCGCGCGGCGTGTACAGCGGGTTCACGTTGACCAGGATCAGGCCGGCGCGCAGGATGGCCGCGACCGCGATCGGGTACTGCGGGCAGTTGGGCATCATCGCGGCGACGCGATCGCCCTTCACCAGGCCCAGGCCCTGCAGGTAGGCCGCGAAGGCCTTGCTCTGCTTGTCGGTCTCGCCGTAGCTGATGTCCTTGCCCATGAAGCTGTAGGCCGTGCGGTCGGCGTACTTGGAGAAGCTCTCTTCCATGAGCGCGACCAGCGAGGGGTAGTGCGATGCATCGATATCTGCGGGCACACCCTGCGGGTAGCTGCTGAGCCAGGGACGGTCGGTCATTGGATTTGTCTCCTCCGGGGGTCGAACTGTTGAAAACGAAAACGGCGCACGAGGTGGCGCCGCGAGGAACTGCCGCTCGGCGCGGCAAGAACCTTGGGCCTATTCGATGGCCTTGCCCATATCTTCCACTACTTTTTTAGCATCCCCAAAGACCATCATGGTCTTGTCCATGTAGAACAGCTCGTTGTCCAGGCCCGCATAGCCGGCGGCCATGGATCGCTTGTTGACGATGACGGTCTTGGCCTTGTAGGCCTCCAGGATCGGCATGCCGTAGATGGGGCTGCCCTTGGTGTGGGCGGCGGGGTTCACCACGTCGTTGGCGCCCAGGATGATCGCCACGTCGGCCTGGCCGAACTCGCCGTTGATGTCTTCCATCTCGAACACCTGGTCGTAAGGCACCTCGGCCTCGGCCAGCAGCACGTTCATGTGGCCCGGCATGCGGCCGGCCACCGGGTGGATCGCGTACTTCACGGTGATGCCCTTGTCGGTGAGCTTCTGCGCCAGTTCCTTGACCGCATGCTGTGCGCGCGCCACCGCCAGGCCGTAGCCCGGAACGATGACCACCGTCTCGGCATTGCCCAGCACGAAGGCCGCGTCGTCGGCGCTACCGGTCTTGACGGGGCGCTGCTCCTTCGCGGCGCCGCCGGCCGTGGCCGCCTCGCCGCCGAAGCCGCCCAGGATCACGTTGAAGAACGAGCGGTTCATCGCCTTGCACATGATGTAGCTCAGGATCGCGCCCGAGGAGCCCACCAGCGAGCCCGCCACGATCAGCATCGCATTGTTCAGGCTGAAGCCGATGCCCGCGGCCGCCCAGCCCGAGTAGCTGTTGAGCATCGACACCACCACCGGCATGTCCGCCCCGCCGATCGGGATGATGATCAGCACGCCCATCACGAAGGCCAGCGCCAGCATCGCGAAGAACGCGCCCCAGCTCTCGGTGGCCACGAACAGCAGGCCCAGCGCGATGGTCAGCAGGCCCAGCACCAAGTTCAGCATGTGCTGGCCCTTGAACTGCACCGGCGCGCCCTGGAACAGGCGGAACTTGTACTTGCCCGACAGCTTGCCGAAGGCGATGACCGAGCCGCTGAAGGTGATGGCGCCAATGGCCGCGCCCAGGAACAGCTCCAGGCGGTTGCCGTAGGGAATGGCATAGCGCACGAAGCCGTCCAGCACCACGGCGCCATCGGGCGTCTGCGCGCCGATGAGCGCGGCCACGGGCGCGGCGGTGATGCCGAAGGCCCAGGGCTCGGCCACCGCGGCCACGCCGATGAACACCGCCGCCAGGCCGATCATGCTGTGCATGAAGGCCACCAGCTCGGGCATCTTGGTCATCTCGACCTTGTTGGCCATGAAGGCGCCCAGGCCGCCGCCCACGACCACGGCCGCCAGCACCCAGCCGATGCCGGTGGCGAAGCTCACGCCCAGCGAACCCGTCAGCCCGTGGATCAGCGCGATGGTGGTCAGCACGGCAATGGCCATGCCGGTCATGCCGAAGATGTTGCCGCGGATCGAGGTGGTGGGGTGGGACAGGCCCTTCAGGGCCTGGATGAAGCAGACGCTGGCAACGAGGTACAGCAGCGTGACGAGGTTCATGCTCACTTGGCGGCCCCCTCTTCAGCCTTGGCTGTACCTGGGGCAGTCTTCTTTTCTTTCTTCTTGAACATCTCCAGCATCCGGCGCGTGACCAGGAAGCCGCCGAAGACGTTCACCGCGGCCAGCGCCACGGCCAGCACGCCCATGGTCTTGCCCAGCGGCGTGGTGGTCAGCGCGGCCGCCAGCATGGCGCCCACGATCACGATGGCCGAGATGGCGTTGGTCACCGCCATCAGCGGCGTGTGCAGCGCGGGCGTGACGGTCCACACCACGTGGTAGCCCACGTAGATGGCCAGCACGAAGATGATCAGGTTGATGACGGTATGGGATACGGGATCCATGGGGTTCTTCTCCTCGCGTGATCGCTGTGTCTACTTGCGGGTGACCTGGCCGTCCTGCGTCATGCGGCAGGCAGCGACGATGTCGTCTTCCAGGTCGATCTTCAGCGCCCCCTCCTTGGTGACGATGAGCTTGAGGAAGTCGAGCACGTTGCGCGCATACAGCGCCGAGGCATCGGCCGCCACGAGCGCGGCAAGATTGGTCTCGCCCACGATGGTCACGCCGTGCTTGACCACCGTCTTGTCGGCCTCCGACAGCGGGCAGTTGCCGCCGATGCCATCGGCGCCCTTGCCGGCGGCGATGTCGACGATGACCGAGCCCGGCTTCATGGCCTTGACCATGTCCTCGGTGATCAGCGTCGGCGCGGCGCGCCCGGGGATGAGCGCGGTGCTGATGACGATGTCGGCCAGCGCCACGCGCTTGGCCACTTCGACCTGCTGGCGCGCCAGCCAGCTCGCGGGCATGGGCTTGGCGTAGCCGCCGACGCCGACGGCGGCTTCCTTTTCTTCATCGGTGTCGTACGAGACTTCGATGAACTTGCCGCCCAGCGATTCGATCTGCTCCTTGACGCTGGGGCGCACGTCGGACGCCTCGATGACGGCGCCCAGGCGCTTGGCCGTGGCAATGGCCTGCAGCCCGGCCACGCCCACGCCCAGGATGACGACGCGCGCGGCCTTCACGGTGCCGGCAGCGGTCATGAGCATGGGGAAGAAGCGCTGGTATTTGTCGGCCGCGATCATCACGGCCTTGTAGCCGGCGATGTTGGCTTGCGAGGACAGCACGTCCATGCTCTGGGCGCGCGTGGTGCGCGGCGCCGCTTCGAGCGCGAAGGCGGTGACGCCGGCCGAGGCCAGGCGCTGCAGGCCGGCGGCATCGAAGGGGTTGAGCATGCCGATGACGACGGCGCCGGGCTTGAGCAGCGCGGTCTCGGCGTCGGTGGGCGTGCGCACCTTCAGGACCATGTCGGCACCGAAGGCGCCTGCCTGGTCGGTGATCTGCGCGCCCGCCGCCTGGTACGCCGCATCGGTCACGCTGGCCGCAATGCCGGCCCCCGACTGCACGTGCACCGTGTGCCCGGAGGCCGACAGTTTCTTCACCGTCTCGGGTGTTACGGCCACTCGGGTTTCGCCAGCCACGGTCTCGGCAGGCACGCCTATCAGCATAGAGATCTCCTCAGAGCAAGGGGGGCACACGGAATGCGGGCAGAGCTTACAGCAAGATTACAGGCGTCCGATGTCGCGTAAATTCCCTTCCTGCTTTCTTTTGGAAGGCCTGTGCCTGCTGGCATAGCAGCTATTCAATTGATAGCAAATTCGGGTATTCGATAGCCCTGTGCGCAAGCCCTCGGGCTGGCCTGAGCAGCCCCAAAGGCCTGCGGCAAACCGCCGGGAATTAACAAGTCGACTAACAAGTCAATAGAACCGTTGATTTAATAAATCGGCATTTGCATTCAACAGTAGCTAAATGTTATTAGATTGATTTAGAAAAATCGGAATAGCGTGCATTAGTTGCATCTCGATTTTCTCGCGCCAGTTGCGGGTGGATAGACTTTGACTCCTATCGCCGGCTCATGGAGGCCGGCGAAGGGAGGAAAAAGAGGGATGGAATGCGTATTGCTGTACTCGACGACGGCCCGGACCAACGCAGGCTGATCAACCAAACCATGGTGGCGCTGGGGCACGAGTGCCACACGTTCACCGCAGGAAGGACGCTGCTGCAGTCATTGCGCCGGCAAACCTTCGATCTGCTCATACTCGACTGGCATCTGCCCGACATGGCGGGCCCCGACGTGGTGAAGACCATCCGGCTCGAGCTGAAGAGCCGGCTTCCCATCCTCTTCGTGACAGACCGTCGCGACGAGGACGACATGGTCGAGGGGCTCAACGCCGGCGCCGACGACTTCATGGCCAGGCCCATACGGGCGGGCGAACTCGAAGCCCGCGTCAACGCGCTGTTCCGCCGCTCCTACCCCGGCCGCCAAGAGGCCGAAATGGTGTTCGGGCCCTATCACTTCTACCCGCCTTCACGAACGCTGAAAGTCCGGGGCACCCCGGTCGAACTGAAGAACCGCGAGTACGAACTGGCGCTGTTCCTGTTCCAGAACCTCGGGCGGCTGCTGTCGCGCGAGCACCTGCACGAAGCCGTGTGGGGGCTGGGCATCGAGGCGCTGTCGCGTTCGCTCGACACGCACGTCTCGCGCCTGCGAACCAAGCTTGACCTGCGCCCCGCCAATGGCTTCCTGCTGCTGGCCATCTACGGACTGGGCTACCGGCTGGAGACGATCGACGAGAACACCATGCTCAAGGTCGGCAACATGCGCTGAAAAGTTGGTGGGAATCTCTGCCACGCTAAAGTCTCCAACGGTCTTTGGACGTACCGAAACGAGACGAATGAAACCCATGATCAGGCTGCTGCTGGCCGCCACGCTGCTCTGGAGCTGGATCGGGCCGGCCGCCGCGCAGGAGGTCGAGGCCGGCGACATGGTGCGGGGCGGGATGCAGGCGATCCAGATGATCGACCAGGGCAAGGCCGGCGAACTCTGGGACGGCGCCACGGCGGCCACCCGCAAGCGCGTGCAGCGCGCCGATTTCATCAACCAGGTCGCCAGCAGCCGGGCGCCGTTCGGCACGCCGCGCATGCGCACATGGGTCGCGGTCAACCGCCAGGTCGTGACCGATCCCGACGACGACACCGCCGGCCAATACGTCAGCATCGAATACGAGACGCGCTTTTCCAACAGGCCCGACAGCACGCTGCGCGAACTCGTGAGCTTTCACCTCGACCGCGACCGCATATGGCGCTTCAGCGGCTACGTGCTGCGCTAGCTTAGTAGATACAAAAAAGACGAACCGCGAATGGCTGCTTCAACACGCTGGAAACCCAATGTCACCGTGGCCGCGGTGATCGAACGCGACGGACGCTTCCTGCTGGTCGAGGAGCAATCCGGCGACGGCCTGCGGCTGAACACGCCCGCCGGGCATCTCGACCCCGGCGAATCACCCGCGGAAGGCTGCGTGCGCGAAACACTCGAGGAAACCGCCCACCACTTCACGCCCACGGCGCTCGTCGGCGTCTACATGGCGCGTTCGCGCCCGCTGGCCGAGCGCGGCGAAGACGTGACCTACATGCGCTTCTGCTTCACCGGCACGCTGGGCGCCTTCGAGGAAGGTCGCGCGCTGGACGACGGCATCGTGCGCACCCTCTGGATGACGCCGGAAGAAATCCGCGCCAGCGTGGCGCGGCATCGCAGCCCGCTGCTACTGCAGTGCGTCGAGGACTACCTCGCCGGCAAGCGCTACCCGCTCGAAATCGTGCAGGTCGACGAATCGGTGTACTCGGTTCCGTGAATCAGACGATCACGCCGCCGCCCAGGCAGCGTTCACCGTCGTACAGCACCGCGGACTGGCCCGGCGTCACCGCCCACTGCGGCTCGCCGAAGCGCAGGCTGAACGCCGCCTGGTTGCCACCTTCACCAGCGCCCATTTCGCAGGCCGCGTCGGCCTGCCGGTAGCGCGCCTTCGAGCCGTAGCTCCCGGCGGCAGGCGCTTCGCCAGAGACCCAGCTCGCATCGTCCGCCTTCAGTTCCGACGACAGCAGCCACGGATGGTCGTGCCCCTGCACCACCCACAGCGTGTTCTTCTCGACGTCCTTGCGTGCCACGAACCACGGCGAATGGTCGCCCGAGCCGCGCTGCGCGCCCTTTTCCTTCACGCCGCCGATGCCCAGACCCTGCCGCTGCCCCAGCGTGTAGAAGCTCAGCCCCTGGTGCTCGCCCAGCTTGCGGCCGCGGTCGTCCTTGATCGGGCCCGGCTCCTTCGAGATGTAGCGGTTGAGGAAATCGCGGAACGGCCGTTCGCCGATGAAGCAGATGCCCGTCGAGTCCTTCTTCTTCGCGTTGGGCAGGCCGATTTCCTCGGCGATGCGGCGCACCTCGGTCTTGTGCAGCTCGCCGACCGGGAACAGCGTCTTCGACAGCTGCGCCTGATTCAGGCGGTGCAGAAAGTAGCTCTGGTCCTTCGACGGATCGAGCCCCTTGAGCAGCTCGTGCTTGCCCGTGGCGTCGTTGCGGCGCACGCGTGCGTAGTGCCCGGTGGCTATTTTTTCGGCGCCCAGCCGCATGGCGTGGTCGAGAAAGGCCTTGAACTTGATCTCGGCGTTGCACAGCACATCGGGGTTCGGCGTGCGGCCGGCCTTGTATTCGCGCAGGAACTCGGCGAACACGCGGTCCTTGTAGTCGGCCGCGAAGTTGACGTGCTCAATCTCGATGCCCAGTACGTCGGCCACGCTGGCCGCGTCCACGAAGTCGATGTTCGACGAGCAGTATTCGCTGTCGTCATCGTCTTCCCAGTTTTTCATGAAGATGCCGACCACCTCGTGCCCCTGCTGCTTGAGCAGGTGCGCCGTGACGGCGGAGTCCACCCCGCCGCTCAGTCCCACCACGATCCGTTGCTTTGCCATAAGCCCGCCATTGTCCCAGCCTTGCGGTAGCGGCTTTCGGCGTGTGGGAAATCGGGAAAACCCGTGTCGCCGGCTTGTCAGCTGCCGCGCCACGATGCGAAAGGCCGGCGCTAAAGTGCCGAAAACACCGCGGAGACAAGACGCATGGCCACCCCCTCCCCCGCCGCCCAGGCCGGCAACGACACCCCCTGGACGCACCACTACCCGCCCGGCATGCGCTGGGACGCGGAGCTGCCGGTCAAGCCGGTGCAGCAGATGCTCGACGAAGCCGTTGCACGCTGGCCCGAGCATTCGGCCGTGGAGTTCATGGGCCAGGTCATCACCTACCGCCAGCTCGGCGCCGCGGTCGAGCGGGCCGCCAAGGGCCTGCAGGACCTGGGCGTGAAGCCCGGCGTGCACGTGGGCCTGTACCTGCCGAACACGCCCCACTACCCGATCGCCTTCTTCGCCGTGCTGAAGGCCGGCGGCACCGTGGTGAACTACTCGCCGCTCGACGCCGAGCGCGTGCTGGCCCACAAGATCGAGGACAGCCGCACCGACATCCTCATCACCCTGGACCTCGTCAACCTGTATCCGCAGATGGCTCGGCTGCTCGACAGCTCGCGCCTGCGCAAGCTGGTGGTCGGCAGCCTCGGCGACTACGGCGCTGCGGGCGACAAGGTGCAGGCCCAATTGCAGGGCGCCGGCCAGATCGCGCCCGTGCCCACCGACGACCGCCACCTGCGCTTCACCGACCTGCTCAAGAGCGAAGGCACGCACCAGACGCATCCGCTCGGTGACCTGACCGAAGAAATCGTCGTGCTGCAGTACACCGGCGGCACCACCGGCCTGCCCAAGGGCGCGATGCTCACGCACGCCAACCTCACGTCGGCCTCGGCGCAGTACTACGAGTCGACCAAGGGCGACCCGCCGATCCTCGACGAAGGCAGCGAGCGCTTCCTGGTCGTGCTGCCGCTGTTCCACATCTTCGCGCTCAGCGCCGCCATGCTGCTCGGCGTGCGCCTGGGCGCGGCGCTGGTGCTGCACACGCGCTTCGACGTGGATGCGGTGATGAACGAGCTCGCGGCCAGCAGGATCAGCGTGTTCCCCGGCGTGCCGACGATGTACACCGCCATCCTCTCGCACCCCAAGGCGAAGGAGATGGACCTGCGCTCGCTCAAGTTCTGCGGCTCGGGCGGCGCGCCGCTGCCGGTGGAGGTGGAGCAGCGCTTCTTCGCGCTCACCGGCTGCCATCTCAACGAAGGCTGGGGCATGACCGAGACCTCGCCCGTGGGCACCTTCACGCCCGCGCGCGGCGTGCGCAAGGCGGGCTCGTGCGG
The DNA here is from genome assembly GCF_022009635.1 of Variovorax paradoxus. Lineage (NCBI taxonomy): Bacteria > Pseudomonadati > Pseudomonadota > Betaproteobacteria > Burkholderiales > Comamonadaceae > Variovorax > Variovorax paradoxus. The sequence continues at coordinate 972,768 of NZ_CP091716.1, read as the reverse complement.
CATGCCGCTGCCGCAGGTGCGCATCAAGCTGGTGAGCCTGGATGACCCGTCGAAGGACGTCACCGCGTTCGGCGAAGCGGGCGAACTCTGCATCAAGGGCCCGAACGTGATGAAGGGCTACTGGAACAACCCCAAGGCCACCGCCGAGTCGATGACGCCCGACGGCTACTTCCGCAGCGGCGACGTCGCGAAAATGGACGCCGACGGCTACTTCTACATCGTCGACCGCACCAAGGACATGCTGCTGTGCGGCGGCTACAACGTCTATCCGCGCGTGCTCGAAGAGGCGGTGTACGAGCACCCGGCCGTGGCCGAGGTCTGCGTGATCGGCATTCCCGACGAATACCGCGGCCAGTCGCCCAAGGCCTTCGTGAAGCTGAAGGAAGGAGCGGGCGAGCTGACGCTCGATGCGCTCAAGGCCTTTCTGAAAGACCGGCTGGGCAAGCACGAGATGATCGGCGCGCTCGAAATCCGCGCCGAGCTGCCCAAGACCGCCGTGGGCAAGCTCTCGAAGAAAGACCTCGTGGACGAGGAAGCCCGCAAGAGGGCCTGAGCCCCTGGCGCGACTACTGCTGCTTCGCCGTCTGGCCGAAGGCCGCGGCGAGCAGCTCGTAGGAGCGCAGCCGCGCGGCGTGGTCGAACACCTGCGAGGTGATCATGAGTTCGTCGGCGCCGGTGCGCGCCACGAAGGCTTCGACACCCTTCTTCACCGTCTCGACCGAGCCGACGGCTGAGCACGACAGCACGGAGTCGAGCAAGGCGTTCTCCGCCGGCCCCACCTTCTGGCGGTAGTTTTCCACCGGCGGCGGCAGGCGGCCGGGCCGGCCGCTGCGCAGGTTCACGAAGGCCTGCTGCCACGAGGTGGCGCGGAATTCGGCTTCCTCGTCGGTGTCGGCCGCGAACACGTTGAAGCCCAGCATCACGTACGGCTTCTGCAGTTGCGCCGAAGGCTTGAAGGTCTCGCGATAGATCTGGATGGCCTGCATGATCTGCTGCGGCGCGAAGTGCGAGGCGAAGGCATAGGGCAGCCCCAGGTGCGCAGCGAGCTGCGCGCCGAAGGTGCTGGAGCCGAGGATCCACACCGGCACCTCGAGCCCCGCGCCGGGCACCGCGCGCACCGCCTGCTGCGGGTTCTTCGACATGAAGTCCATCAGCTCGATCACGTCCTGCGGGAACTGGTCCGAATCCGATTCGAGGTTGCGGCGCAGCGCGCGCGCGGTGCGCTGGTCGGAGCCGGGCGCGCGGCCCAGGCCGAGGTCGACGCGCCCTGGGTACAGCGATTCGAGCGTGCCGAACTGCTCGGCGATCACCAGCGGCGAATGGTTCGGCAGCATCACGCCGCCGGCGCCGATGCGGATGGTCGAAGTGCCCGCGCCCACGTGCGACAGCAACACCGCAGTGGCCGCGCTCGCGATGCCCGGCATGCCGTGGTGCTCGGCCAGCCAGTAGCGCGTGTAGCCGAGCTTCTCGCCATGCTGCGCCAGCGAAAGCGAGTTACGGAACGACTGCGCGGCGTCGCTTCCCTCGGTGATCGGGGATAGGTCGAGGATCGATAACGGAATCATGGCGCGATCATGGCGCGAACCGCCCACCGCCGTGGCGCGAGGGGCTATTCGGTTTGGTATAGCGTGGTCACGCTCGCGAAGTCGCGGCCGTTCTGCTCCACGTTCACCTGGAACGGCACGCTCTCGCCCGGCGCGATGGCCGGCAGGTTTTCCACCAGCTTGAAGCCCGTGAGCTGCCCGCCGTGGTCGCGCAGGCTCACCCACAGCCGCACCTTGCCGACGATGCCGTTGCCCGGGTTCTTCACGCTGCCCGTCACCTCCACGCTCTTGTAGGTGAAGCGCTGGCTGAAGTTCAGCAGCACGCTGCCGGTCTGGGCCTTGGTGCCCGTCACCCGCACTTCCAGCGGCTTGCGCGGGCCGGGCATGGCGGCGCGGCGCATCGGCTTCCATTCGATGCGGGTCTCGGTCAGCTTCTCCATGTCTTCCGGCTCGAGAAAGATGGGAAAACGCTCGCCGGGATACAGGTAGGCCAGGCCCGAGATGTTGGTCGTGCCGCGCGCCTTGCTGCCGCTGAAGCGCGAGATCACGCCGCCCGGCGCCAGCACGATCGCGTCGGCGCTGCGGTTGACCAGCTCGGTCAGGAACAGGCGCTGCTGGATGTTGTTGCGCCCGTCGATCAGCGGCAGCAGCTCCAGCTGCTTCGCGTCGAAGCGCTCGCTGTCGCCGGCCAGCAGGTCGTCGGTGCCCAGGCGCAGCTCGGGATTGAAGTTCTCCGGGCCGCCGGTGGCGCGAATCACTCGGTCGGCGCTCAGCACCGGCGTGCGCGCGCCCGAGGCCTCGACGACGCTGTAGCCGATGCGGTAGTCCCACGCCGCGATGGCCGCCGCGCGACCGAAGCGCGCGATGCTGACGTCCACCGAGGTCTGCGCGCCCGGCTGGATCTCGTTGGCCTGCCCGTAGCCGTGGCCGATGCCGATGACCTGGCCCGCGTCGTCGTACAGCGTGGCCAGCACTTCGATGCCGCCGACCACCACGCCGTCGGTGCGCGCGTTGGCGATGCGGCCCACCAGCCGCACGCGCTCGCCCTGCTGCACCAGCCGCGCGCGCGAGAAGGTCATGCGCGGCCCCTCGGTCGCGTTGTAGGGCTCTGCCAGCTTCTGCACGCGCAGTTCCTGCCGCGTGACGTTCTTGCCGCTGGGCATGTCGATGAGCGCGGGCGCGCTTTCGCCGGGCTGCAGCACCGACACCGGCAGCATCTCGCTGCGCTCGTCGAGCCGCGAATCGCCGTCGTAGTACACGGCGCGCACGCCGGCGCGCGACAGCGGCTTGCCGGTTTCGTTGCGCGCCACCACCAGCAGCTTGGGCATGGCCGAACTGCCGACACCCACCAGCACCTGGCGCGGCTCGCCGAGCTTCAGTCCGTCCGGGGGAATGGTGCGGTCGACCACGGCCGCGGCCACCGAGGCAGGCCGCGCATCGGGCGATGGCTTGCCCGAGCCCAGGAGCAGCCCCACGATGCGCCCCACCAGCACCACGCCGAGCACCGCAATCACGCCGATGCCGATCTTGCGCAGCATCAGCTTCTGCTTCAGCGCCTCTTCGGCCGCGAGCCGCCGGCCGGCCTCGTTCTTCACCTGGTCGAGCACGCGCTCCAGCCGGTCGGACACGTTGTCCTCGACCAGCGTGACCGAGCCGCAGTGCTCGCAGGTGTATTCGTTCAGGCCCGTGCGCTTGAGCACGCTGCTGCCGCATTCGCCGCACTTGAGCGTCTGAAGGTCGATGGTCATGAAGTGCTTCCGTGTTCTTTTTCTTGATTACCTGCTTGCGCGGCGCCGCTACCAGTCGAACGCATCCGCCAGGCTACCTGCCGCCCCGGCATCGCCGAGCAGCGGCGTCAGCCGTTCGACCAGCCGCGCGCGGTACAGCGGATTGACGGAGTCGTCGTCCAGGAAGATGTCGTCGCCCGCCTCTTCCCACACTTGGCCCATGGTGCCCAGGCAGGCGGCCATCTCGAGGATGTCGGCAAAGATCGGCTCGTCGTCCTGCCACGCGCCCGCGCCGTGGAAGGCGAACTGTATCGCGCCGGTGCGCAGGTCGAAGATGAACGGGTCCGCGCCCTGGTCGGCCACCACCAGCCAGTGATCGGGCCATTCGGCCAGGCGCTCGCCGGTGATTCCGTGCCAGCGGTAGCCGGCCTGCAGCTGCCACAGGCGCGCCAGCGGCGGAATGCTGAAGTCGTTGCCGGCGGTCGGGATCGACAGGCCCGCATGGCCCACGCGGTCGTTGATCCAGTTGCCGAGCGGGCCGACCTGCGCGTAGAAGACCTCGATGGCGGGCGGCAGCGCGATGTCGCCGCGCCAGTGTTCGGCCGCGGACTGCGGCGCCAGCGCGCCATGCGGAGCCAGGGCCGCGCGGGCCTGTTCGATCGATGCCAAGTGTGTTCTCCGTTCAGGGGCTGCAGGCGGCCCGCAAGGCCGCGCGCAGCGATTCCACGTCGCCCGGCGCGACCTCTTGCACGCCGGGCAAGGCCGCGAGGCCGCAGGCGGCCGAGGCCACCACCGGCACGCCGGCCGCCACCGCCCGCAAGGCGGCGCGCGGCGCATGCTCGACGTGCGCCGGCAGCACGACCACGCTGGCGCCGGCCAGCGCATCGCCGCGCCAGTGCATGTGTTCGACCTGCGCAATGCCCTGCCAGAGCCGTTCGTCGCTCGACTGCGTGCCCAGCACCCGCAGGCGGCACGGCCAGCCTTGCAGCGCGGCGGCGAGTTCGCGCGCGCCCTTGCGTGCCAATGCGCTCGCGGCGAACACGACGAGCGGTGGGCCGGCTCGCACGCAGGCGGCGGCCTTGGCCTCGGGCAGCACCCAGTCGAGCCGCTGCACCGCGGCCTGCGGGGCAAGCCGTTCGACATGCGCAGCCACCTCGGCATGCGGCGTGACGACGGTTGCCGCACGCGCGAAGGCCTGCGTCTCGGCACGCGCCAGTGCCGGGTCGGCGCGGAAATCGCGCAGCGTCTCGTCGCCGGGCCATCGGTGTGCGGCGGCATCGAGGCGGCGTTCGATCTCGGCCATCGGCAACGCACCGGCCAGCACGGTGACGCGGCGCCCGTCCAGCGCGCCGATGCGCTGCAGATGCGGCAGCAGCGATTGCTCGACCACCACATGCGTGTGCGCCGGCTTCAGCCGCGCGGCGAATGCGAGCGCCAGCCAGCGCTGGCCGTCGATCAGGCTCGCCTGCCGCCGGCCCGCGTGCCGCGCCCAGAGCCGTTGCCACAGCGCCCGTCGCAGGCTCGCGGCCCACGGCGATTGCGCGGGCGGCATGCCTTCGGCAAGGGCCTCGCGATGCCAGCCGGTCGACGGCCTGCGCCAGAACGCGAGCCGCAGCGGCACCGGCTGCATGCGTTCGGCATGTGGATGCGCGGCGCTCAGGTAGCGCGCGAACTCGGGCGTCCAGCCGTCCACCAGCACGGCGGTGCGCCCTTGCGGCTCGATGCCGATGCGGGGGCGATGGCGAAAGCACGCGGCCTGGTCGCAGCTCAGGCAGCCGCGCGCCAGGGGCAATGCGGCAGGCGGGTCCACATCGTTCGCGCGCCGCAGCACGAGCGGCACGGCGGCGGCCGTGAGCGGCGAGCGCGCGCGGATGCGCAGTACCAGCTCGCTATCCGTCAGTTCCACTTCCAGCCGCCATGCATGCCTGGCGCGCAGCTTGAGGTCGACGTAGTTCCAGAACACCGTCGCGTCGATCGCATCGCCGTCGGTGTCGCCCGACTGCTCGATGCGCGCCGTGTGCCCATGCCGCTCGACCAGCTCGAAACCCGCGCGCGCGGCGACCGTGGCCAGCGCGTTCGACAGCTGGCAGAGCCCGCCGGCCAGGGTCGGCACCACGCAACCGCCGCGCACTTCGCGCCCGACCACGAAGCCGCGCCAGGCACTCGGCCGCCCGAGCTGGCGCCAGAAGCTCAGCAGCTCGCCGGCCGGCACCTCGATCGCATCGAAGGCCCGGCGCGCCACGCGCAGGTTCTGAACCTTGCCGGCCACCAGCGGGAATTCGTCGGCGCGGCCGTCGGACCAGAGGGACGTGCGATGTTGCGCAATGACGGGCGCATCGGCCAGCGCGTGACTGCCGCAGTGCCAGCGCCGGGCAGAGGGCCGCAGTGCTTCGCGCACTGCATGGGCCGCGGCCAGCAGCCGCGAGCGCAGCCAGAAATCGATCGCGTCGACGCGGCGCGGCGGCTGCCAGGCCTGCACGCTCACGCGGAGGGGCCTCGCTTGCGCCATTGGCCGAGGTCGGCTTCGATGCGCTCGTTGATGTCTCCGCTCCAATGCGCGCCGAAGCCGGCCGCGCGCAGCAGTTCGACGATGCGGCGGCCCACGACGACGGTGTTGGCCTCGCGCTGTTCGATCTCGGGGATCATGCCGCCGCTGAACGCCAGGTGCAGGCGGCCGGTGCGCACCGCCGTGTCGAGGTCCTGCGAGTGATAGAAGCAGCAGCCGCGAATGCCCGACGCCAGTCGGCCCGCGGCGCGCCATTGCTCGCGCACGTCGTCATGCCCGTCGGCCAGCGTGTTGCCGGCGCGGTGCAGCGCAATGATTTTCTCGCCGCGCAACTGCGCGAACACGGCTTCGAGCCGCTCGTATTCGGTCTGCGCGGGCCAACCCGCCTCGGCGGCGCGCTTGGCGGCGCATGCGCTCTCGGCCTCGGCCTTGACCCATGCACGGTCTTCGGCCGTGAGCTCGTCGGGGTCGAGGTACTCGTCGGTGATCATCCATTCGACGTCGGCATCGGGATAGAAGCCGCACCACACGAGATCGTGGATGCGTCCGCGCGTGTCTTCGGGGTCGAGAGTAAGGGCCATGCGTAAGGGTTGCCGCTTCGCGGCGGCGACGGATCGTGCTTTCTTTTTCCTGCCAGGAGCGTGTCGTATTTTCGCCCGACTGCACCACGATGGCGCGTTAATGCGAAAGCATGAGGTCTTGCGGCCTGCCCTTCCGCGCCGCGCCATCATGCGGGATGCCCAGCGGCAAGGCAATGCGCCTTTTGGCGGAGTCGGCCGCTATCCTCGGCGCCTTCCATGCTCCAACACCCGCCCGCCCTCGACCTGCCGCCCATCGACGAGCGGCTTCCGGCCGAATGGACCTCGGGCGCGCCGCAGGCGAGCGAACACGCACCGAAGTCGCTCGCCGATTGGGCCGGCTGGCTGGTTGCTCTCGCGGTGCTGGTTTTCTTCGCGGTCTTCGGCTTCCAGGCAATGACCTGGGCGCTGGCCGGCGGCTGGCAATGGCTCTGGATGCCGGTCGGCCTGCCCGTGTTCGCGATGTTCTCGGTGTTGACCGTGGTGTTCGTCTACACCACGCTGCGCGAGCGGCGGCGCGTGCGCGTGGCGTTGGCGGACATCCGGCTGGAGCGCGGCGAGGGCCTGCGCCCCGGCGAGCCGCTTGAGCTGCGGCTGCGCGCGACGGTGCCTGCTGCCGGCAAGGGCGAACGCACGACGGCGCCGGCGCGCCTCACGCTGCGGCTGATGAAGCGCGGCGAAGCCTCGATGCCCGACACCTGCTGCGACGAGGCCGTCATGCAATGCGAAAGCATGCAGGCGGCGCGGCTGCTCTACATGGGCACGCTCTGCGCGCGGCCCGACAAGAATGGGGGCACGGCGCTGTGGTTCGTCACGGTCCACGACACGGACGGCGAGCCCTTCATCGTCGCGCCGCTGCGGCTATTGCCCCCGCGTTGAGCTGAATCAATCAGCGCTGCTGGCCGGCGGCCGCCGCGATGGCGGCCAGCACGACGTCGGTCGAACGCACGCGGCCCATGCGCGGAAACACCTGCTTGTTCGCGAAGTCGTGCGGCTCGGCAGCCAATGAGGTCATCGCGTCTTCCACGAACACCAGTTCATAGCCGCGGTCGAAGGCAGCACGCGCTGTCGACTCGACGCCGAAGTTGGTCGCGATGCCGCTCATCAGCAGCGTCTTGATGCCACGGCGGCGCAGTTGCTGGTCGAGGTCGGTGCCGTAGAAGGCGCCCCACTGGCGCTTGGTGATCCGCACGTCGGCGGCCTGCACCTCGAGTTCGGGCACCAGTTCGGAGAACTCGGGCGGCGGCACGGGCGAACCGGCAGGGCGGCTGATGGAGGCATCCGCCGGCAGGCTCAGCAGCGCGGTCACGTCCACGCGCACCCAGACCACGGTGCCCCCAGCTTCGCGCAGGCTGTCGGCGATGCGCTTGCCGCGCTGCACCACCTCGGCGGCGGAATGCGGCGCGAGCTGCCTGGCCACGTTGCTGTTCTGCAGATCGATGGAGATGAGCGCCGTTTGACGAGGATCGAGGTCTGGAAGTTGGATTTGCATGCAGACCATGATACGGACGCCGTATGAGCCGGCAATGAGCGCCGCATGCGAAAAGGCCGGACCATGCAAAAGCATGGTCCGGCCTTTTATCGAAAGATGCCCACCGAAGCGGGCATGCTGCGGTCGATTACAGCGGCAGGGCGTCACCGCGAGCTGCGGCGCGGGCTGCTGCACGCACTGCGGCGCGGTCCACGGTGCTGGCCACCACGGGAGCCACGCCCGACGAAGCGCCTTCGGCGTACGGGTCGGCGCTGTGCGCGGCGGCAACGGCTTCAGCGCGGAGGGCGGCGCGGCTGGTGTTCGACACGATCACCTGGGCCGGGCCGGAGTTGGCGCCGGTGGCGTAGGGGTTGGCGCTGTGCGCGGCCACGACGGCCTGGCTGGCGACTTCGGCGCGGCTGGCGGCCGAGGTCAGTTGATGCACGCCTTCGTAGGTTTCGGCGTGGGCGGCACCGGCGGCGGCCAGCAGGGCGATGGAGATGGCGGAGAGGAGCTTCGAGGCGGTCATTTGGATGTCCTTCAATTGGTTCGGTTCTTGTTTCTTGGTCTGGATCAGCTGAAGGGCTGGTCCATGGGAAGAATTGTGCGCCGTTATCTAAGTAAAAACCCTTAGCGATTGGAACCGCGGTGTTCACACGGCGGAAACAATCACGGCTCAGAAAAGGGCAAAGCGGCTTGTCGTAGAGTGTCCGGATGAGCGTGCAGTCCTCGTCTTCCTCTTTTGCGCCCCTGGCTCCGTGGGGCAACCCGGACACCGTCTTCGACGCGCTGGCAGGCGCGTGGACGCTGGCGCGAACCATCGAGGGCCAGGCGTCCATGACCGGCATGGCCGTGTTCACCCCTGTCGCGCCGCACATGCTCAAGTACCGCGAGGAAGGCCGCATCCGGCTGGCCGACGGCAAGGAATTCGACGGGCACCGCGAATACCTCTTCGAGCGCTCCCCCGGCGGCTTCGTGGTGCATTTCGCCGAAACCCCGCCGCGCCTGTTCCACGCCATCGGCATCTTGCGCGACGGCGAGGCGCTGACCGGCTCGGCCACGCACCTGTGCACGCCCGACACCTACGACAGCAGCTACCGCTTCCTGCCCGACGGCTCGTTCGAGATCCGGCACACGGTGCGCGGCCCGCGCAAGGACTACCTCTCGGCCACCGTCTTCACCCGGAAAGACGCGCGGACCGGTTGAGGAAGATCAGTCGCGGTCGAGCCGCCAGCCCGGCATGCCGCGCATCACCGTCTGCACCAGCATCGCGCAGATGCCGCACTTGATGAGGTCGCCGGGAATGAAGACCAGCATCGCCAGCGCCGCCTGCGACAGCGACATGTGGGCGATCAGCGAAAGCCCGACGATGCCGAAGGCGTAGACCACGCCGATGCCGCCGACCACCGACGACAGGAAGGCGGCCGCCAGCAATGGCAGGCCCGTGGCACCGGCCATGCGCCGCATCGCCAGGCGCATCAAGAGGCCGCAGGCGAAGGCGCCGAACATCCAGCCGAAGAGAAAGCCACCGGCGGGCGCCACGAACACGCTCAGCCCGCCGCGTCCGCCCGGCAGCAGCGGCAGCCCGAGCGCCACGGCCAGCAAAAACAGCGCGATGGCCAGGAAGCCGCGGCGCGGCCCCAGCAGGCAGCCCGCGAGCATCACGCCCAGCGACTGCAGCGTGATCGGCACGCCGAACGGCAGGTCGATCTTCGGGATCAGGCCGAACACCGCCATCAGCGCCGCGAACAACGCGATGTACGACAGGGAACGGGACGAAGTGAGGGAGCCGGTGGTGGTCATGGCGGTCAATCGCAATCGAAAGAAGAGAGAAGAAGCTCAGTCAGCGGCCGAGTCGTGCGGCCAGCGCGTCGGCCACGCGCTCGGCGGTCTGCAGGGTGCGGATGGTCAGGGGCGCCAGCAACCGCAGGCCGCCGCCGTGGCCCGCGCGGACGCGGTAGGCGTCGTCCAGACGCTGCCACTGCACATAGAAATTTTCGGCGAAGCGCAGCATCAGGCCAAGGCCGAGCGCGATCCGCTCTGTGGGCACGCCAATGCGCTGCAGCGGATGCAGCACCGCTTCGAGCACCGCCAGCAGGTCTTCGAAGCGCGTGGTCAGCGTCAGCATCAGCGCGAGCGTGGCCGCGCTCGCGAGCCGCAGCGCGCTGGCCACACCCAATGGCGTCGTGCCCATGGCCCAGTGGAAGCCGACGATCAAGGCCCCGGCGATGGCCACGCCGAGCAGCATGCGCACGCGGCGCCACGCAGGCGGCCCGAGCGACGCGAAGATGCCCAGCACCACGACGCAGGCCACGGCCAGCGTCAAAGGCCGCTCGACCAGCACCAGCAGCGTGCCGCACACCGACAGCACCGCGAGCTTGGCCCACGCCGCAATCGCATGCATCCACGTCGGCTGTTCCGAATAGAGGCTACGCACGGCGCCCCCGCTCCAGCGCGGCGCGCTCGCGCACGTTCTCCGCGTAGGCTTCGCACACCTCGCGGCCCGGCCCGTCGGCGCGCACCTTGCCTTGCTCCAGCCACAGCACGCGCTCGAAGTCGTAAACGTGTTCGAGCAGGTGCGTGGACACGACGATCTGGTGGTCGGTGTCTTCGAGCTGCGCGGCCAGCCGAGCCTGGCTCAGCAGGTCGAGGCTGGCGAAGGGCTCGTCCAGCAGCAGCGTGGCGGGCTCGCTGATCTGCAAGGCCAGCAGGCACACCTGCTGGCGCTGCCCCTGGCTCAGCTCGCCGACAGCGCGCGCTGCCCAGGCTTCCAGCCCGCGCCGCGCCAGGAACTCGCGCGCCTGCTGTCGCGCCGCCTGGCGGGTTTCGCCGCGCGCGGTGAGGCTGAAGGCCAGTTCCTCGGCCACGGTGGGAAAGATGATCTGGTCGTCGGGATTCTGGAACATCAGCCCGACGTGTTTCGACAGCTGCTTGCGGTCGGCCTGCGTGTCCAGGCCATGCACGGTCACGCGCCCCTGCTGCGGCTGGTCGAGCCCACTGATGAGGCGGAACAGGCTGCTCTTGCCGGCCCCGTTGTCGCCGATCAGCCCGATGCGCGCTTCCTGCAGGCCGAGCGTCAGCCCTTCGAAGACGCGCTGGCTGCCGCGCACCAGCGTCACCGCTTCGAGGCGGATGCTGTGCGTGGACATGGTTTCGGGCGGGGTCGGCTGCGGCAAGGGGCGCCCACTGTACCCGAAGCCGCCCCGGCGGCAGGCGCCTCAGGAGGTCGCGGGAAAGAGCCCGTTGATCTCGCCGACCGACAGCATGCCCTCGCCCATCGCGTCGAAGCGGCCTTGCGCGAAGGCTTCGCCGGCGATGCGGCCCACGAGCCCCAGCGCCGATTGCAACGGGCCGCAGCCCAGGCTGATGCGCCGCGCGCCGGCTCGCGCAAGCGCATCGACAGGTGGCGCGCCCGCATGGCCCGCGTACACGTTCAAGGGCAGGCGCACGGCGTCGGCCAGCTTCGCGATCTCGTCGGGGCTGGACATGCCGGGCACGAAGATGCCGTCCGCGCCCGCCGCCGCGTAGAGCCGCGCGCGGCGCAGCGCCTCGTCGAAGCGCGCCGCCGGGTCGTCCCAGGGCACGAAGTAGGCGTTGGTGCGCGCGTTGATGAAAAAGCGCGCATCGAGCTTGCGTATCGCGGCGATGCGCTCGCACAGTACTTCCGGCGTCGCCAGTTCGCGCGTGCCCGGCCGCGTGCCGTCCTCGATGTTGATGCCGGCCGCGCCCATGCCGATGAGCGCGCCGGCCACCTCGCACACCGCCCGCGCGCTGTCGTCGAAGCCGCGCTCGATGTCCACGCTGACCGGCACGGAAGCCACCCGGCAGATGCGCGCGCAGGCCGCGATCAGTTCATTCGCGGGCATGCGCTCGCCGTCCGCATACCCGAGCGACCAGGCCATGCCGGCGCTGGTGGTGCCGATGGCCTTCGCGCCGGCCCGCTCGACGATGCGGGCGCTGGCGGCGTCCCAGGCGTTCACGAGAACCAGCGGGGCGGGCCCCGCATGGAGCCGGTGAAAGGCTTCGGTCTTCTGTTGTCGTCGGTCGTCGCTGGCTCGCATGGTCATCCGTTCGGAAAGTCGTGGGATGACCGCAGCGTAGGCACGGCGCGCCGCCGCGACTTGGAGAAAACTGCTATTTCACGCCGTACCGGCGGGCCGCTCGCAGCGCTGCCAGGCTCACCAGCACGCCGAAGCCCACGTAGAAGGCCGGCGCGATCTTGCTGCCCGTGGCGGTGATGAGCCAGGCGCTGATGAAGGGCGCGAAGCCGCCGAAGATCGCCACGCCGAAGCTGTAGCTGACCGACAGGCCGGTGCCCCGCGTGGCCGCCGGGAACAGCTCCGACATGGCCGCGGAAATGGGGCCCCAGTAGGCCGAGGCCACCACGCCCATGGCGGTGAGCGCCAGCATCAGCGCCGGCACCGACGGATGGTTCACCAGCAGGTAGAACAGCGGCACGATCATCACCAGCATGACCAGCGCGGCGCCGCGCATGATGACCACGCGCCCCACCCGGTCCGACATGCTGCCGAACAGCGGCACCAGCGCGAACTGCAGCACGCCGAACCAGAAGGTGCCGGCGAAGGCCATCGACGGCGGCAGGCCCAGCTGGCGCACCGCGAAGGTCGGCATGAACAGGCCCGTGTAGGCCACGATGGTCGCGAGGATGATGAGCCCCATCGCCGCCAGCGTGCGCCCGCGCTGGTCCACCAGCGTGGTGCGCACCGGCGTGGCTTCCTGGGCCGCGCGCTTGAACTCCATGCCTTCGTCCAGGTGGCGGCGGATGTACAGGCCCGCCGGCCCGATCAGCAGGCCGAAGAAGAACGGAATGCGCCAGCCCCAGGACAGCAGCTGCTCGGGCGTGAGCAGCGCGTTGAGCCCCATGCCGAAGCCCGCCGCCAGGAAGGTGGTGATGCCCTGGCTCGCGAACTGCCAGCTCGAGAAGAAGCCGCGCCGGCGCGGGTCCTGCTCGGCCAGCAGCGCGGTGGCGCTGCCGAACTCGCCGCCGGCCGCGAAGCCCTGCAGCAGCCGCGCGAGGATCACGAGCCCCGGCGCCCACAGCCCGATCTGCGCGAAGGTCGGCGACACCGCGATCAGCAGCGTGCCGAGCAGCATGAGCGCCATCGACAGCGTCAGCGCGTTCTTGCGCCCCCTGGCGTCGGCATAGGCACCGAGCACCAGCGAGCCGACCGGGCGCATCACGAAGGTCACGCCGAAGGTGCCCAGCGTGATGAGCAGCGACACGGTGTCGTTCTCGGCGGGAAAGAACAGCTTGGAGATGGTCACGGCGAGAAAGCCGTAGATCACGATCTCGAACCATTCCAGGGCATTGCCGATGGAGATGGCGGTGATGACCCGCAGCGTGCTCTGCCGGGAGGCAGGCTCGGCGGGGTCGGAAAGCTCGGCGGCGCGTGGGGCGAGTGTGCTCATGGTGCTTCGTGCTCCAGGGATGGTTGAACTGCAAGGTCCGCGCCCGTTGCGGGGCGAACGCCGAAGTGATGCAGCACGTTGCGCAGCACCCCTTCGAAACAGGGATCGACGCCGAGCACCCAGCTCGCGCCCACGGCGCCGGCGTTGAACACGCGGCCGCCCCGGGGGCGTTCCCAATAGATCATCTCGGCCGAGAGCCCGTCCAGCGACTCGGTCACGTTCGAGAAGTAGTCGAGATAGGCGTCGAGCCGGCCCGGCCGGTGGCGCCGCCCCTGCGCGATGACCTCGATGCCGCGCTGCGGCTCGGGCAGCTGCTGGCCTTCCGGCAGCGCATGCGTCATGCGGCGCAGCGTCGCCACGCTCAGGTCCCACTCGTGGCCGATGGCGCGCGGCAGGCCGCCGCCCGGCCCGTGGCCGAAGGTCGCGCCCTCGCTCAGCCCCAGCGCATGCGGCTGCGTGAACAGGAAGTGCTCCGGCTGCGTGGCGTGGTAGACGCCGAAGTCGCCACCGTCGGCGAAGGCCCAGCCCGCCGACTCCAGCCCGATGAGCTCGGCGCACGAGCGCCCGGCCTGCCTGAAGTGGCCGCCGCGCGCCCAGTCCTGCGAGTGGTACTGCTCGCCGTACGGGCCGGCGGGCGGACGCACCCTGGCGGCCTCCTCGCTGTCCTCGTCGTTCGCGCCGAGCACCTTGCGCTGCTCCATCACCGTGCCCTCTTCGTTGTAGCTCACGCGCAGGTACATGGTGTTGCCCGACAGCACGATGGCCGTGCCGCCGCCGCACAGGTAGTCGTCGAGCCCGTCGCAGGCGGGCAGCGACCAGTACTCGCTGTGGCCGTTGACGATCACGGTCCTGTAGGCCTTCAGCAGGCCCGGGTCGCGGTGCAGGTCGAGGTCGCTCACCACGTCGTGGTCGTAGCCTGCCTGGTCCAGCCACACGTGCAGCCGGCGCTCCAGCCGGGTCCACTGGCAGAAGCCCGCGTCGGCCGGGTCGTAGAGGGCGTTGGGGCTGGCGTTGGGCCAGGGCATGCGCAGCCCCACCTGGTAGGTCGGCTGGCCGCCCCGGTGGTAGGTGTAGCTGCTGTAGGCCGGCGCCTCGGGGTGGCTGTTCTCCAGGCCGGTGGAGCGCCGCGGCCACACCGGGTCGCTGGCCGTGTTTTTCGCGAAAGGCGTGCTGGCATAGGCCAGCCAGCTGTTGGTGGCGCACAGCACCAGCACCGGCGCGGGAGCCCGGTGCGCGGCGCGGCGCACGATGAAGGCGATGTCGTACTCGGCGGGTTCGCCGTCCAGCAGGTAGCGCACGCGGCCCACGTACACGCCGGACTTCGCATCCGGCGGAATGCGAAAGGCATGGCTCTCGGGCCAGCGGCAGTCGTACAGGTCGTCGCTCGCCAGCCGCAGGCCGTGGCCGCGCGTGGGATCGGCCAGCGGGTCGTAGCCTTCGTCGGAGAACTCGTTCACACGCCGCGGCTCGAAGGCCGGGCCGACGATCATCCAGGTGCCGTGGTTGACGATGCGTCCGGTGCGCTGGTGGCCGCTGGCGTCGGCCACGGTGTCGCCGCGCTCCTCGCGCAGCGGCCAGCAGGCCAGCACCGTGCGCCCGCGCGGCGTGTGCAGGCCGCGGTCGGCGAAACGCGCCCGCACCTCGGCCGGCTGCAATGCGTGCGAATAGATCGCGGGCATGACGATGTCGCCCTCCAGGAACGCATCCGCCAGGCCGTCGATGCCGCTGCCGCCCAGGCGCAGCGGGGCGCGGCCCGGCTGCAGCGGGCCGGTCCACCGGCCGCGCGCGACCGCTTCGCCGTCGATCCACAGCACGGTCTCTTCGCCGTCCCACGTGGCGACCAGGTGGTGCCAGCGCTTGGGCCGCAGCGTGCCCCCCGCGAGCTGGCCCTGCGCGCGGAACGCGCCGCCGTCGCCCAGGTAAAACACCGCGCGCCCGGCTTCGTCGATGAAAAGGCCGTAGCCACACGCGCCCGGCAGGTCGTACTGCCCGATCACGCTCTGCCGCGCGCCGATGCTCCACGGCTGCACCCAGCATTCCAGCGTGAGCGCGCGCAGCGGCTGGTCGAGCCCGCGCGCCACCTGCACGTAGGAGCCGGGGTGGATCGGATGCGCGCGCGCGGCCGAAGGCGCGAAGGCGTGCAGCACGGTGTCGGCCGTGCGGCCTTCGACATCGGGGCCGAGCTGGCACACCGACAGCGCATAGGGCACGTCGCTGCTCAGGTGAAAGCGCACCACCTCGCCGGCGGCCACGCTCTTGCGGTCGGTGTAGCCATGCACGCCGGGCACTTGCAGCGCGCGGTGCGGCGGAATCGGTTGCGGCATCGCGGCTTGCGTCATTGCGCCGAGGTGGCCAGGCCCTTGGCCGCGATCTCGTCGGCCAGGCCGCGCAGCGAAAGCGCCAGCAGGTCGGCCAGCTCGTCGATCTCGGCGGGCGTGATGGTCAGCGGCGGCGTGATCATCTGGAAGTCGCCGAACGCCCCCAGGTTCGCGCGCCGGTTGTACAGCGCGATGCCGTGCTTCAGCCCGTGCTCGGTGAGGCGCGCCGGCGCATTGAAGCTGGCCGGCAATTGCCGCTTCGTCGCCTTGTCGGCCACGATCTCGATGGCGGTGAAGAGCCCTTTGCCGCGCACGTCGCCCACGATGGGGGAGCGCTCGGCCACTTCGCGCAGGCGGGCCATCAGCAGCTCGCCCATGTCGCGCGCGCGGCTCACCAGGTCCTGCCGGATCACCTCGCCGACCACCGCGTTGGCCACCGCGCACGACAGCGGATTGGTGAAGTAGGTGTGGCCATGCACGAAGCCGCCGCTGCCCGCGACAGCGTCGACGATGCGGTCGGGCGCCAGCAGCGCGCCCAGCGGCGTGTAGCCCGCCGCCAGGCCCTTGGCCAGCGTGACCAGGTCGGGCCGCGCGCCGGCCCAGTGGTGCGCGGCCAGAAAGGCGCCGGTGCGGCCTGCGCCGCTCATGATCTCGTCGTAGATCAGCAGCACGCCGTGGCGGTCGCAGATCTGCCGCACGCGCTCGAAGTAAGCCGCCGGCGACACCACCGCGCCGGTC
Source organism: Variovorax paradoxus (assembly GCF_022009635.1). Classification (NCBI taxonomy): domain Bacteria; kingdom Pseudomonadati; phylum Pseudomonadota; class Betaproteobacteria; order Burkholderiales; family Comamonadaceae; genus Variovorax; species Variovorax paradoxus. Next base: position 956,456 of record NZ_CP091716.1, on the reverse strand, counting down.
GACAGCCCGCCGATGGGCTCCAGGATGAAGGCCAGCACGGTGTCGGGCCCCTCGCGCACGATGGCGGCCTCGAGTTCGTCGGCGCAGGCCACGGCGTGCGACTCGGCGGTGTGGCCATCGGGCACGCGGTACGACAGCGGCGCCTGCACCTTCGGCATCTCGCGCACCATCGGGCCGTAGATGGCCTGCGTGTGCGCGTCGCCCGTGACGGCCAGCGCGCCGAGCGTGGAGCCGTGGTAGCTGGGGTTGCGCGAGATGACCTTGGCGCGGCGCGGCTGGCCCGAGACCACCGCGTACTGCCGCGCCAGCTTGATGGCCGACTCGTTGGCCTCCGAGCCGCCGGAAACGAAGAAGGCCCGGTCGAAGCCCTCGCCCGCCAGCGCGCACACGCGGTCCGCCAGCTCGATGCTGTGCTCGCTCTCGAAGAAGCGCGGATAGGCAAAGGTGACTTGCGCGGCCTGCGCCTGCATGGCCGCCAGCACGCGCGGGTTGCCGTGGCCGATGTTGGCGACCACCGCGCCGGCGGTGGCGTCGAGGAAGCGGCGCCCGCCCGCGTCCCACAGGTAGATGCCTTCGCCGCGCGCGATGCGCGGCGGCCGGGGCGTGCCCTTGGCGGCATAGAAGCCGAGCACGGAGCCGCCCTTGGGCGTGTCGCCCACGGTGCGGGCGGTGTCTTCGATCGTGGCGCTCATCGGGGAATATCCATTCGCATGTGTCTTGAACGGGCCCGACGATAGGCAGAGGCCGCCGACATGGGTAGACGTATGGAACGATGAAGTGCTATACGTATGGCGCATGAAGAACACCCACGACCGGCTCGACCTGCTGGACACTTTCATCAAGATCGGCGAGAGCGGATCGCTCAGCAAGGCTGCGCGCCTGCTGGGCACCACGCAGCCCACGGTAAGCCGCCGCCTGCTGGAGCTGGAGCGCCTGCTGGGCTGCAAGCTGGCCATCCGCAACACCGCCAACTTCTCGCTCACCGACGAGGGCCGCTCGCTGCTGGCGGAGGCGCACGACCTCACCGACCGCTGGTCGGGCCTGTCGCAGCGGCTGCTGGGCGGACAGAGCCGGCCCGAAGGCACGCTGCGCGTCATCGGCCCCTCGGGCTACGGCACCGGCTTCCTGACCGACGCGGTGACCGACCTGCGCGCCGCGCATCCGCAGTTGCGGGTCGAGCTCACGCTGACCGACCGCGTGGTCGATCTCGCGGCCTCGGGCGCCGAATGCTGGGTGTGCGTGGGCGAGGTTCGCGACCCCGGGCTGGTGTGCCGCCCGCTCGGGCGCATGGAGCGCGTGCTCATCGCCACGCCGGAGCTGCTCAAGCGCACCGGCCCGGTCACGCTGGCGCGGCTGCCGCAGCTGCCGTGCGTGGGACTGGTGCCCTACGTGACGGGCAATGTGCGCCTGATCGACCGCGGCGGGCGTTCACGCATCGTGGCGCTGGACACGCCCATCCGCACCGACAGCCTGCTGGCGAGCTATCGCGCGGTGCTCAACGGCGCGGGCATCGGCGCGGCGGCGCCGTGGATGTGCCACGACGACATGCAGGCCGGCCGCCTCAAGCGCGTGCTGCCGAACTGGTGGCTGGAGCCGATCGGCGTGCATGTCGCGCTGCCGCCGGGGCTGTACCGGCCGGCGCGCGTCACCGCGTTCGTGGAAGCCTTGCGCGCGCGCATGCACGCGCTGCCGGGGTTCAGGGTCGCGCAGTGAGCAGCGGCACGGACTGCATCAGCGCCACCACCGGATACCGCCGCCACCCCGCCTCCGCATGGCGCTTGCCATGCGCGAACAGGAAGCCCAGCACGGCGCCCTGGTCGGACAGCTTGCCGGGGTTCGCGGCCTTCCATTCCTCGAAGCGGCGGCTGAGCTCTGGTTCGTCCCGCAGCATCCGCAGCGCCGTGTCCTCGAACACGTAGGCGGAGAAGGCTTCCTTCTTCTCGAGCACGCTGTTGAAGAAGCCCCAGCGAAAGAAGCTGTCGTGGGCCTCGGGCTCCAGCGTCTCGACCGCGTAGCGGGCACCGGGCTGGTCCAGCGGCACCCACATGTCGCCCGCGCGCGCCTGGAAGGGCTCCGTGTGCGATGCAAGCGTCACCCGGTCATGGAACATGTGGCCTTCGTAGGCGTTGGGGCGCGAGGCCACGTCCTGCACGCGGTACACGCGGGCCGCGTCGAAGAGCTGGTCGGCTTCGAGGGGCTGCATCGCGACGCCGTTCCATTGCAGGCGCTCGATGACTTCGCGCCAGGCCTGGGGCACCAGGTAGCCACGGGGCGCGGTGACCGCGATGTCTTCCACGCAGCGGTCGAAGTGGACGATGTCCTTCTCCCACGGCTGGTTGCGGTCGTAGGCCAGGCGTTCGTAGTTGCCCAGTTTGCTGGGCGTGCGCACGGCCTGGTAGCCCCTGAAGCGCAGGCTGGCCGGCCGGTCGTGGTCGTTGCGCCATGTCAGCGGCCAGCGTGCCTGCTTCGCGGCGGCGGCCCGGGCGTCTCGGCGCAGCGACTGGATGCGCGCGGCATTCGCCAGGGTGAACTCCAGCACCACCTCGACCAGCGTGCGCATCGACGCCACGCGGTCGGCGAAGGGCTTGAGCATGTGGGTCTCGGGCATGAAGCCGATGGTGTGATGCAGCGCTGCGTAGCCGGTGGAAAAACGCGGCAGGTCGAGAAAGTCCTCGATGCCGTCGTCCGGCGTCTCGGCCAGCAGGTTCACGTACGGGCAGGTGGGCCAGCCGCGCCGGTCCATGCCGCCGTAGATCGCGGGCAGCATGCGCTCGCGCAGGAAGTCGCCCAGCCCCCCGCCCAGCTTGTCGGGCTGCGTCGGGATCAGCGTCATGGTGCAGGCGTAGTCCGCGCCATTGGAGGTGTGGGTGTCGACCATCACGTCCGGGTCCCACGCGGTGAAGAATCTGTTGAACACCTGCGCGGCGAGGCTGTCGCACTTGATGAAGTCGCGGTTCAGGTCCAGGTGCCGGCCGTTGCCGCGAAAGCCGAAGGACTCGGGCCCGAGCTGGTTCACGCGCGAGGTGTTCTGGCGGTCGATGCAGCCGTCCACGTTGTAGACCGGAATGAACAGGAACACCGTGTCGCCCAGCGCCGCCAGCCGCTCGGGCTGGAGGCAGAAGTCGCGCACCAGCGCCATGCAGGCGTCGATGCCCTCGGGCTCGCCGGGGTGGATGCCGTTGTTGTTGAAGAACACCGGGCGGCGCTGCCGCTGCAGGGTCTCGCGGTCGAACACGCCGTCGGCCGTGACCACGCCGGCATGCATCGGCACGCCGGTGTCCGACACGCCGATCCGACGCCACTGCAGCACGCCCGGGAACCGCGCGGCCAGCTGCTCGTAGAAGGCGATGCATTCGGCCCAGGTGGCGGTCCGGTTGCCGTTGCCGGATTCGAAGGGCGTGCGGTACAGGGTGTCTGGCGTGGCAGTCATGAAAGAACTCCGTTCATGCGACAACAGGATCGAGCGGCTGCGCGGCGTAGCAGTTCGCCAGCAGCTCGCGGGTGTACGGGTGCGCCACCTGCCCGGCGGTGATGCGCGCCGCGGCCAGCGTCTCGACGACGACGCCCTGGCGCATCACCGCGACGCGGTCGCACATGTGGGCGATCACGCCGAGGTCGTGGCTCACGAACAGGAAAGTGGTGCCCAGGTCGCGGCGCACTTCCATCAGCAGGTTCAGCACCTCGGCCTGGATGGAAGCGTCGAGCGCCGAGGTCGGCTCGTCGAGCAGCAGCACTTCGGGCTCCAGCACCAGCGCGCGCGCGATGGCCACGCGCTGGCGCTGTCCCCCGCTGAGCTGGTGCGGAAACCTGAAGCGGAAGCTCTTGCCCAGCCCGACGCGGTCGAGCGCCGACACCACGCGCTGCTCGATGCGGTCGAAGCCGTGAAAGCGCATGGCCTCGCTCAGGCAGCGGTCGATGGTGTGGCGCGGGTGCAGGGAGCCGAACGGGTCCTGGAAGATCATCTGCACCTTCAGCCGATAGGCGCGCCCGGGCGCCACGCCGGCCGCGCGACGGTGGCCCAGCACGTCGACATCGCCCTGCCAGTCGCCGTCGAGCCCCGCCAGCACGCGCAGGATGGTCGACTTGCCGCTGCCCGAGCCGCCGACGATGCCGAAGGACTCGCCCCTGAGCACCTCGAACGAAGCCTGCTTCACCGCGTGATGGCGCTGCGCGCCGTGGCCGTAGAACACGTCCAGGCCCTGGCAGCGGATGACCGTCTCGCCGGCGGCATCGACCCGGGTGTCACTTTGCATGGCGGTCCACCGTTTCCTGGATGAGCTGCCTGTCGATGGTGGGCAGCGGCTGGCCGGGGTTCTGGCCGGTGGGCATGCAGTTGAGCAGGCCGCGCGTGTAGGGATGCTGCGAGCGGAACAGGTCCTTCGCGGCGCACGACTCCACCACCTGGCCGCGGTACATGACCAGCACGCGGTCGCAGAAGTGCGCCACCATCTTCAGGTCGTGGCTGATCATGAGCAGGCCCATGCCGCGCTTGCGGATCTCGCGATCCATCATCTCCAGCACCTGGCCGCGCACCATCACGTCGAGCGCGGAGGTGGGCTCGTCGGCGATGAGCAGGCCGGGCTCGGCGATCATCATCGCGGCGATCATCACGCGCTGGCCGATGCCGCCGGACAGCTGGTGCGGATAGGCGTCGTGCACGCGCTCGGGGTTGTCCACGCCCACGGTCCGCAGCATCTCCAGCACCCGGTCGCGCGCCTGTGCGGGCTTGAACACGCCGTGCAGCAGGCCCGCCTCGGCGATCTGCCTGCCGACGCGCAGCACCGGGTTGAGCGAGAACTTCGGGTCCTGCAGCACCATGCCGATGCGGCGCCCGCGAATCGCGCGCCAGCCCGAAGGCGTCTGCCGCAGCAGGTCGGCGCCGTCGTAGGCCATGCGGCTTGCCGTGGCGCGGCCGGGCGAACGCACCAGGCCCAGGATGGCGCGCGCGGTCATCGACTTGCCCGAGCCCGACTCGCCCACGATGCCGATGCGCTCGGCGCCCATCCGCAGCGACAGCGACTTCACCACGTCGACCGGCCCGCTGGCGGTCGGGTAGGTCACCGTGAGATCTTCGATGAGGAGCTCAGCCATTCTTCGGGTCCAGTACGTCGCGCAAGCCGTCGCCCACGAGGTTGAAGGCCAGGCTGCCCAGCAGGATGGCCACGCCGGGCACGGCCGCCACCCACCACTGGTCGAAGATGTACTGCCGGCCGGTGGAGATCATGGCGCCCCACTCGGACATCGGCGGCTGCGCGCCCAGGCCCAGGAAGCCCAGGCCGGCGGCCGTGAGGATGATGCCCGCCATGTCCAGCGTGACGCGCACCACGGTGGAGGGCAGGCAGATCGGCAGCAGGTGGCCGAACAGGATGCGCGCGGGGCGCAGCCCCTGCACCCTGGCCGCCTGGATGAAGTCGCTGCCGCGCACGGTGCGCGTCTCGGTGCGGGCGATGCGCGCATAGGCCGGCCATGCGGTGATGGCGATGGCGATCACCGCGTTCACGATGCCCGGCCCCAGCACCGCCACGAGCGCCAGCGCCAGCACCAGCCGCGGGAAGGCCATGAAGATGTCGGTGACGCGCATCAGCAGCGTGTCGATCCAGCCGCCGAAGTAGCCCGCGCACATGCCCAGCAGCAGCCCCAGCGGCGCCGACAGCAGCGCCACCAGCGACACGATCAGCAGCGTGGGCCGCGTGCCGTAGATGACGCGGCTGAGCAGGTCGCGCCCGAGCTGGTCGGTGCCCAGCCAGTGCGCGGCGCCCGGCGGCAGCAGCCGCTGCTGCACGTTCTGCGCGTTGGGATCGAAGGGCGCCAGCCACGGCGCGAACAGCGCCGCCAGCACCATCGCGGCCAGGATGACCAGGCCGAACACCATGGCCGGGCTGCGCACCGTGCGCAGCCCCATGCGATACCAGCGCCCGCAGCGCGCCTGGAAGGCCGACGCGGGCGCCTCGCTGAGCCACCAATCCTGTCGAAGCATCATGACCTGGCCCTCGGGTCCATCAGATAGCCGAGCACGTCGGACGCGGTGTTGAGCACCACGAAGCACAGGCCCACCAGCAAGGTGCCACCGAGCACGGCGGCCACGTCGGCGCTGAAGAGCGCGTTGGTCACGTACAGCCCGATGCCGGGCCAGGAGAACACCGTCTCGGTCAGCACCGCGCCTTCGAGCAGCACCGCATACGACAGCGCGATCACCGTGACCAGCGGCGCGGCCACGTTGGGCAGCACGTGGCGCACCAGCACCTGCAGCTCCGACGCGCCCTTGACGCGCGCCGTGAGCACGTATTCCTTGCCCAGCTCCTCGAGGAAGAAGGCCCGCGTCATGCGCGAGATGTAGGCCAGCGAGAAATAGCCCAGCAGCGCGGCCGGCAGCACCAGGTGCGACAGGCCGTTGCGGAAGGCTTCGCCGTTGCCGGCGCGCAGCGTGTCGACCAGCACCAGGTTGCTCCAGCTGTCGACCGTGTACTGGTAGATGTCGTCCAGCCGCCCCGGCCCGCCGACCCAGCCCAGCCTGGCGTAGAAGATCAGCAGGCCGACCAGCCCGAGCCAGAACACCGGCACCGAGTAGCCCAGCAGCCCGACCAGCCGCAGCAGCTGGTCGATCCACCGGTTGTGCTGGTGCGCCGCCAGCATGCCCAGCGGCACGCCGAACACCACGCCCAGCAAGATGCCCAGCGTGGCCAACTCCAGCGTGGCCGGGAAATATTGGCGCAGGTCTTCCAGAACCGCGCGGCCCGTCGTGGTCGAGCGACCCAGATCGCCCTTTGCCGCGTCGGCCACGTAGCGCACGAACTGCGTGGCGATCGGCTGGTCCAGGCCCATGCGCTGGCGGGCTTCCTGGTAGGCCTCGGGCGAGGCGCGGTCGCCGACCACCTGCAGCACGGGATCGATGGGCGCCGCCTTGCCGATCAGGAAGGTGACCAGCAGCAGCACCAGCAACATCAGGGCAAAGGACAGGCCGGACCGCAGCAGCGCGGCCGGAGCGACGAGCTTGCGCATGGCCGTGCCGCTACTTGGTGACCGCGTCGTACTTGATCAGGTCGGCCACCGTGCCCTGCACGTAGCCCTTGACGTTGCTGCGCAAGGCGACCCGGTTCTGTTCCTGGAAGGTGATGATGAACGGCGACCTGGCCTGCACTTCGCGCTGCAGGTCCTGGTAGGCCGCGGCGCGCTTGACGGGGTCGACCTCCTTCAGCGCCGCCATGGTCCTGGCCGACAGCTCCGGAACGAGCCAGGAGTTGCGCCACGTCGTGGTGCTCTGGTAGGCGCTGTCGCTGTTGTCCACGTTGTACGCGAACGACTTGGCGTTCGAATGCGGATCGAAGAAGTCGGGGCCCCAGTACAGCAGGATGGCCTCGTGTTTGCGGGCGCGGTAGCGCGTGAGCACCTGGGCGCCGGTGCCGGGCAGCAGGTTCAGCTTGATGCCCGCCTTGGCCATGGTGGCCTGCATCGACTGCGCCATGTCCATGAAGCGCTGCGCGTTGATCAGGTCCATGTCGATTTCCAGGCCCTTGATGCCCGCCTTGGCGAGGATGGCCTTGGCGCGCTCCGGGTCGGCCTTGTAGGGGTTGGTGGTCAGCGCGCCCGCGAAGCCCACCGGCAGGAAGGCCTGGTGCGTGCGCATCTGGCCCTTGAGCAGCTGCGTGGAGATGCCGTCGTAGTCCACCAGGTAGCGCATGGCTTCCCAGATGGCCGGGTTGCGCAGCTTCTCGTTCTTGAGGTTGAGCGCGATGAAGTGCACGGCGGCCGCGGGGAATTCCTCGATGCGCACGTCGGTGCGGGTCTTCAGCGCGTCGAGCTGGTCGGAGGCGAGGTCGCGGGCGATGTCGGCGTCTCCGGACTCGATCAGCAGGCGCTGCGTGGCGGACTCGGCCACGCTCTTGATCAGCACGTTGCCGGTCTTGGGCGGGTTGGCGGCCTTCTTGTTCGCCTCGAGCAACAGCACTTCCTTGGGCTTGTAGAGCTTCAGCTTGTAGGGGCCGCTGCCGGCGGAATTGCGGTTCAGCCACTGGTTGCCCAGGTCGCCCGCCTTCTCGTTGGCCAGCACCAGCTTCTCGTCGACGATGGCGCCCGGCCGCGCGGCCAGCACGCTCAGCACGTAGGCGGGGCCGAAGTCGCCGCTCCAGCCCAGCACCAGCGTGTCGGGCGCGGCGCCCTTGCGCGCCATCTGGTCGATGTTGTCGGCGGTCCAGCCCAGCTGGCTCAGGATGAAGGCCGGCGCCTTGTTCAGCTTCAGCACGCGCTTGAAGGAGAACACAACGTCGTCCGGACGCACCGGATTGCCGCTCTCGAACGCGGCGCCCTTGCGCAGCGTGAACTCGATGCTCTTGCCGTCGGCGGCCGGCTTCCAGGCCGAGGCCAGGCCGGGCTTGAGCAGCGTCGGATCTTTCGCGTCGTACTGCACCAGCCGTTCGTAGATGTTGGTCACCACCTCGCCGCTGGAGAACTCGAAGGCCTCGGCCGGATCGAGGCTCACGATGTCGTCGATGTTCTTGACCACCACCAGCGTGTCCTTGGGCGTGGCGGCCCACGCGGACAACGAGAGGAAGATGCCTGCGACTGCCGCGCAAATTCGAGGATTCAAGATTCGCTCCTGGAGAGGATGAGAAGGGGCAAGGAAGGAAAAAAGGACCGTGGAATCAGGCTGCGCGCCGCGCGAGCCATTGCTCGTAGAGGGCAAAGCCCTCGGCGGCCAGCGCGCGCGCCTCGATGCAGGCGTCGAGTACCGGGCCGGTGTAGGCGCCGGCTGCGTCCAGCAGGTTCAGGGTGCCCAGCATGCGGGAGCCGTCGAGCACCGGGATGTTGATGACCGCGCCGAGGCCGTTGCGCACGATGGCCGGCAGGTCGGAGAAGTGCGGGCCGAAGTCCTCGGGCCGGCTGGCCACGAAGCATTCGCCGCGCTCCATGAGGGCGGTCCACTCGGTGTGGTCGCGCGGCTTCTTGCCGTGCACAGGATAGGCCTCGGGCTGGGTGGTGAAGATGCGCTCGACGCTGGCTTCATCGGGCAGCACCCGGCTCACGGTGAGCAGCTTGTGGCCGATGCGCCGCTGGAGCAGGTCGCTCACGGCGGCGAAGGCGGCTTCGTGTTCGGGAACGGAATGGGCGTTCATGCTCACGCGTCTTTCTTCCTGGAGGGTCGGGTTCTTGCCTTGGCCTTGGCGGGCGGCCCGGACACCCTGGCCGGGGAGCCGTGGCTCTGGAGGTCGTCCGAGGCATGGGGGTCGTCGCCGTCGGTCTTGAACAGCGGCGCGGTACCGACCCACAGCGCCTTGGCGGGCTGGGCGAAGGGGTTCTCCCAGCAGTGCGGCGTGGTGGACGGCAGGTGCACGGAGTCGCCCTCGTCCAGCTGCACCTTGCGGCCGCCGAGCGTGTAGCGCAGGCTGCCGCTGAGGATGTAGACCAGCTCTTCCCCGGGATGGGTGATGGGCGTGGACTTGTGCTTGGCGGGAATCGTCACCACCAGGCCGTTGACGACGCTGCCCGGAAACTGCCCGCTGATGCGGTCGAAGGTCATGCCGCCCGACTGAAGCTGGAACGGCGAGCGCGCGCTCTGCGGAAAGTGATGGCCAGCGGCGTTGCGCGCCTGGAAGAAGTAGTCCAGCTCCAGGCCCAGCACCTGGCCGATGCGCATCAGCGCGGTGAGCGAGGGCGAGGCCAGATTGCGCTCCAGCAGCGAGATGTAGCCGATGCTGAGCTCGCTGCGCTCGGCCACTTCCGCCAGGCTCAGGTGCAGCAGCCGGCGGCGCGCCCGCAGGGCCTCGCCGATGTCGGCGAGAACCCCGGTTTCGCGGCCGTCCGGTGCGGCGCTTGCCGTCGGCGGCTCTTTGGGAGGCTGCGATTTTTTCATTTTTATGAAAAAGTGTAGCAGTCTCAGTAAAATTATTTTACTTTTTTAGCACCTCTTTTTAGCGATTCGTGCGGCGCGGCACGACCGGCCTTCAGGGCCGGATCAACGCCGCCAGCGCACGCGCCGAGGGCGATGCCTCGCGCCCCAGGTGCTCGATCAGGCTGCGCCGGTCGGCTTCCGTGCGCTGCTGCGACAGGAAGCGCTTGCCGGCCAGCGTGCGTATCTCGATCTCGAAGCCGCCGAGCCGCTGCGCGGCGCCGTCGACGAACTCGGGCGCAGCGTCGCCCAGGGACCATGCAGGGTCGCGCCCTTCTTCCTGCGATGCGGTGAGCGCGGCCAGGTGCGACACCACCCAGGCCGGATCGTCGATGAAGCGCAGCGTGCCCTGCGCCTGCACGGCCACGTAGTTCCAGCTCGGTGCCACCCGGCCGCTGCGCTGCCCGTTCACGTACCAGCGCGGCGAGATGTAGGCGTTCGGCCCCTGGAAGACGACGGTCGCGCCGCCGCCGTCCGGCATGCTGCCCCACAGCGAATGGCTCCTGGCGACATGGCCCCGCAGCGTGCCGAAGGGGCCGATGTCGCATACCTCGAGCGGCAGCAGGTTCGCCTGCGCCGTGCCGTCCGAGACGGTGAACAAGGTGGCCAGCGGATAGGCGCGCATGAGCCGCAGGAGTTCCGCGCGCTCCTCGATCGCGAAGAGAGGCTGTGTGTGCATGCGAAAAGTATCTCCGCCCGCCCTTGCGGCCGCTGTCGCGCCCAGGTCATCGGCGCCTCGGTTCCCACCCGTGCACGCTCCGGCTACAGTAGCTGCCCCAACCGGTCATCCAGCCCTTCTGCGGAGAGCCAGACACGGCCGCGAACACACACTCGAGAAGGAATCAGCCATGGGCGCCCAATGGAAAGCGAAACACAAGGACCTGGCAGCCAATGCCAAGGGCCGGTTGTTCGGCAAACTCGCCAAGGAAATCATGATGGCCGCGCGCAACGGCGCCGACCCGGCCGGCAACTCGCGCCTTCGCCTCGTGGTGGAGCAGGCCCGCAAGGTCTCGATGCCCAAGGACACGCTCGACCGCGCCATCAAGAAAGGCGCCGGCCTCACGGGCGAGGCGGTGCATTTCGAGCATGTGATCTATGAAGGCTTCGCGCCGCACCGCGTGCCGGTGATGGTCGAATGCCTGACCGACAACGTGAACCGCACCGCGCCCGAAATGCGCGTGCTGTTCCGCAAGGGCCAACTGGGCACCTCGGGCTCGGTGTCGTGGGACTTCGACCACGTCGGCATGATCGAGGCCGAACCCGCCAAGCCCGACGCCGACCCCGAAGTGGCCGCCATCGAAGCCGGCGCGCAAGATTTCGAACCGGCCGGCGAAGGCAATTCGTCGATCTTCCTGACCGACCCCACCGACCTGGACCTGGTGAGCCGCGCGCTGCCGGCCCAGGGCTTCACCGTGCTGTCGGCCAAGCTGGGCTACAAGCCCAAGAACCCGGTCGACCCGGCGAGCCTGAGCGCGGAAGACCTGGAAGAGGTCGAGACTTTCCTGGCCGCCATCGACGCGAACGACGACGTGCAGAACGTGTTCGTGGGGCTGGCGGGCTGAGGCCGCTTTTTTCCTGCTCCGGATGCTTGCCGGAAGATGCCTCTGTGGCGCCGTCCACTATGCGGTGGCCGATGAGTTCGGCTACGCGCTGAACTGCCACTGCAGCGACTGCCGGCGCGCCACCGGCTCTGCCTTCAAGCCCTTCGCGGGCATCGAGCGCGGCAAGTTCGCCATCACGCAAGGCGAAGACGCGTTGATGATCTACGGCGATAAAGATGCGGGCGACATGCACTGCGTCAGGTGCGGCTCGCTGCTCTGCTCGGTGGTGCGCGACGGGCGGTTCGTGCACGTCACGCTGGGCACGTTGGTCGACGCGCCCTCCATCCGGCCGACCGCGCACATCTTCGTAGGCTCGAAGGCGCCCTGGTTCACCATCACGGACGACCTGCCGCAGTACGAAGGCCATGTCGTGGACACCAGGCCGCGCGGCGACCCGACCTGACCGGCGGGCAAAGAAAAAGGCCCCTGCCCGGAGAGAGCAGAGGCCTTGCGACAACGAAACCGCGTCGGGGACGAATCAGAAGGGAATATCGTCGTCCATGTCGTCGAAGCCCGACGACGACTTGGCCGGTGCCTGGCGCGGAGCCGGTGCCGGAGCACGCGGTGCCGCCGCGGGTGCGCGGGGTGCGTATCCGCCGCCGCCGCCGCCGCCACCGCCATTGCCGCCCTGCGAGTAGCCGCCGCCACCGCCGCCTTGCGAGTAACCGCCGTCGTCCTCGGGACCGCCCGACGGGCCGCCCTGGCCCTGACGGCTGCCGAGCATCTGCATCTGGTCGGCGCGGATTTCGGTGGTGTACTTTTCGATGCCGTCCTTGTCGGTCCACTTGCGCGTGCGCAGGCTGCCTTCGACGTACACCTGCGAGCCCTTGCGCAGGTACTGGCCGGCGATTTCGGCCAGGCGGCCGTTGAAGACGATGCGGTGCCACTCGGTGGCTTCGCGCATTTCGCCGCTTTGCTTGTCTTTCCAGCGATCGGTGGTGGCCACTGTGACGTTCGCGACCTGATCGCCGCTCGGGAAGGTCCGCATTTCGGGGTCGCGCCCCAGGTTGCCGACGACGATGACTTTATTGACCGATGCCATATGCACTGCCCCTGATAAGTAGATGAAGGAGAAGGTTGAGAGGAACCCTCCATTGTGCCCGAAGGCGACCGGCCGGATTCCGTATCGGTGCCAGAATGGCCGTTCCGATGAACCGCGAACCCGACTTCCTCGAGCACCTGCGCGCCGAACTTTCCAGCGGCCGCGTCTGGCTCGACCGGGCGATCGTGCTGGGCTACGCCATCGCGGCCGGGCTTTTCGTGGTGGGCTTCACGCTCGCCAGCGACTGGGTCTTCGGCCAGTTCCACCGCTTCTACCGCGCCTGGCCCTGGGCCGTGCTGCTGACGACGCCGCTGCTCACGGCGGGCATCGTGTGGTTCACGCTGCGTTTCTTCCCCGGCGCGGGCGGCTCGGGCATTCCGCAGATCAAGGCGGCGCTGCACCCCGCCCTGCCGGAAGAGCGCCGCTTCTTCTTCGCGTCGCTGCGGCTCACGGTCGCCAAGATCGGCCTGGGCGCGGCGGGCTTCGCGGCCGGGTTGTCGATCGGGCGGGAGGGGCCTTCGGTACAGGTCGCGGCCGGGGTGATGCAGCATGCGCGGCGCTGGCTCTCGCCCAACACCACCATCGACGGCCGCGCGCTCTTGGTGGCCGGGGGCGCGGCCGGTATCGCGGCGGCCTTCAACGCGCCGCTGGCGGGCGTGGTGTTCGCCATCGAGGAGCTGTCGGGCCGGCTCGAGGCCCGCTCCAGCGGGCTGATCATCACGGCCATCGTGCTGGCCGGCCTGGTGGCGGTCTCGGCTTTCGGCAACACCAGCTACTTCGGCGTGATCCGCGTGCCCCGGCTGGGCTGGGACGCGCTCGGCCCCGGGCTGCTGGTCACGCTGCTCAGCGGCGCGGCCGGCGGGCTGTTCGCGCGACTGCTGACCGCCTCGCTCACCGGCGCGCCGGGGCGCTTCAACCGCTGGCGGGCGCGTTTCCCGGTGCGCTTCGCGGCAGCGGGCGGGCTGGCGGTGGCCGTCATCGGGCTGGTCACGGGCGGCGTCACCTTCGGCGCGGGCTCCGAGGCGGTCAAGCAGATGCTGCAGGGCCACGACGAGTTGACGCCGCTCTATACGGTGCTCAAGTTCGTCGCCACCTGGCTCACGGCCTGGTGCGGTGTGCCGGGCGGCATCTTCGCGCCGGCGCTGTCCATCGGCGCGGGCATCGGAGACGCGGTGTCGCAACTGGGCAGCAGCGAACTCGGCCCGGCGCTCATCGCCCTGGGCATGGCCGCCTTCCTGGCGGCGGTGACGCAGGCGCCGCTCACCGCCTTCATCATCGTGATGGAAATGGTCGACGGCCATTCGATGGTTCTGAGCCTGATGGCCGCGGCCATGCTGGCCAGCCTGGTCTCCCGCATGATCAGCCGCCCGCTGTACGACACCCTGGCCGAATACATGGTCGGGCGGGCCATCGGAGCCGCCGAACCGGTGCACCCGCCGCCGGAAGCCCCCGCGCCCAGGCCGCCGGAACCCGCCCGCTCGCCATGAATTCTCCGGCGGTCTATCATGTCCGGTTGCCCTCGGACGATCGCCCCCTTTGAATTCCAAAGCCACTGAACTAGCCGCGGCAGAAGCCGCTGAAGCAGCAGAACGCGCCCGCGACGCGGAACGCGAACGCGACGCCTACCTCGGCGCGGTGCTGGCGCAGCAGCGCATCAGCATCCGCGGCGCGCGCACCCACAACCTGAAGAACGTCGACCTCGACATTCCGCGCAACAAGCTGGTGGTCATCACCGGCCTGTCGGGCTCGGGCAAGTCGAGCCTGGCCTTCGACACGCTGTATGCCGAAGGGCAGCGGCGCTACGTCGAGAGCCTCTCGGCCTATGCGCGGCAATTCCTGCAGCTCATGGACAAGCCCGATGTCGACGTGATCGAGGGCCTGTCGCCCGCCATCAGCATCGAGCAGAAGGCCACCAGCCACAACCCGCGCTCCACCGTGGGCACGGTGACCGAGATCCACGACTACCTGCGCCTGCTGTACGCGCGCGCCGGCACGCCCTACTGCCCCGACCATCACCTGCCGCTGCAGGCGCAGACGGTGTCGCAGATGGTGGACGCCGTGCTCGCCATCCCCGACGAGCCGCGCCTGATGATCCTGGCGCCCGTGGCCCGCGAGAAGAAGGGCGAGTTCGTCGAGCTGTTCGCCGAGATGCAGGCCGCAGGCTACGTGCGCTTTCGCGTCGATGGGCAGACCTACGAATACAACGACCTGCCCAAGCTCAAGAAGACCGAGAAGCACGACATCGACATCGTCATCGACCGCCTGCGCGCGCGCCCCGACATGCAGCAGCGCCTGGCCGAGAGCTTCGAGGCGGCGCTGCGGATGGCCGAGGGCCGCGCCATCGCGCTCGAGCTGGGCGCCGAGGGCGCGCCCGACAAGGAACACCTGTTCAACGCCAAGTTCGCCTGCCCGATCTGCCACTACTCGCTGTCGGAGCTGGAGCCGCGCCTGTTCTCGTTCAACTCGCCGGTGGGCGCCTGCCCCAGCTGCGACGGCCTGGGCCACCGCGAGGTGTTCGACCCGGCGCGCGTGGTGGCCTTCCCGTCGCTGTCGCTGGCCAGCGGCGCCATCAAGGGCTGGGACCGCCGCAACGGCTACTACTTCAGCATGATCGAGAGCGTCGCCAAGCACTACAAGTTCGACGTCGACGCGCCCTTCGAGTCGCTGCCCGCATCGGTGCAGCAGGTGCTGCTGCACGGCTCGGCGGCCGAAGAGATCAAGTTCAACTACACCATGGAGTCGGGCAACTTCGCGGGCAAGAAGCTCACGAAGAAGCATCCCTTCGAAGGGATCATCCCGAACATGGCGCGGCGCTACCGCGAGACCGATTCGGTGATGGTGCGCGAAGACCTCGCGCGCTTTCGCAACCTGCAGCCCTGCCCCGACTGCGGCGGCTCGCGGCTGCGGCGCGAAGCGCGCAACGTGTTCCTGGTCGATGAATCGGCACGTCCCGCCGACGGCGGCGAGCCGCCGCGCATGGCGATCTTCGAGCTCAGCCACCTCACCTTGCGCGACTCCCTGGCCTGGTTCCAGACGCTCAAGCTGCGCGGCGCCAAGGCCGACATCGCCGACAAGGTGGTGCGCGAAATCGGCCTGCGCCTGAAATTCCTGAACGACGTGGGCCTGAACTACCTGAGCCTGGACCGCAGCGCCGAGACGCTCTCGGGCGGCGAGGCGCAGCGCATCCGCCTCGCGTCGCAGATCGGCTCGGGCCTCACCGGCGTGATGTACGTGCTCGACGAGCCCAGCATCGGCCTGCACCAGCGCGACAACGACCGCCTCATCGGCACGCTGAAGCATCTGCGCGACATCGGCAACAGCGTGATCGTGGTCGAGCACGACGAGGACATGATCCACGCCGCCGACCACGTGATCGACATGGGCCCCGGCGCCGGCGTGCACGGCGGCCGCGTGATGGCGCAGGGCACCTATGCCGAGGTGTCGGCCAACCCCGACTCGCTCACCGGCCAGTACCTGTCGGGCACGCGCAAGATCGAGGTGCCCAGGCACCGCACCGCATGGCTGCCGGTGGTGAGCAAGCCCGCCTTCAACGAAGGCAAGAAGCCCTCGCGCTTTCCGCAGAGCCCCGCCGCCGAGCGCCGCGCCGCGCGCGAGGCCGCCCACCTGGCCACGCAGACCGACCTGCAGGAGATCCGCGTGGTCGGCGCCACCGGCAACAACCTGAAGAACGTGAGCGTGGCCTTCCCGGTCGGCCTCCTGACCTGCGTGACGGGCGTCTCCGGCTCGGGCAAGTCGACGCTGGTGAACGACACGCTCTACACCGCCGTGGCGCGCACGCTGTACCGCGCGCATGAAGAACCGGCCGCGCACGAATCGGTGGAAGGCATCGAGTATTTCGACAAGGTCATCAACGTCGACCAGAGCCCCATCGGCCGCACGCCGCGCAGCAACCCGGCCACCTACACGGGCCTGTTCACGCCCATCCGCGAGCTGATGGCCGAGACCAACACCGCGCGCGAGCGCGGCTACGGCCCGGGCCGCTTCAGCTTCAACGTGGCCGGCGGGCGCTGCGAGGCCTGCCAGGGCGACGGCGTGGTGAAGGTCGAGATGCACTTCCTGCCCGACGTGTACGTGCCCTGCGAGGTCTGCCACGGCCAGCGCTACAACCGCGAGACGCTCGAGGTGCTCTACAAGGGCAAGAACATCGCGCAGATCCTGGAGATGACGGTCGAGACCGCGCACGAGTTCCTCAAGGCCGTGCCGACCATCGAGCGCAAGCTGCGCACCCTGCTGGACGTGGGCCTGAGCTACATCAAGCTCGGCCAGTCGGCCACCACGCTGTCGGGCGGCGAGGCGCAGCGCGTGAAGCTCGCGCTGGAACTCAGCAAGCGCGACACCGGCCGCACGCTGTACATCCTCGACGAGCCGACCACCGGCCTGCACTTCGCCGACATCGAGCTGCTGCTGAAGGTGCTGCACCAGCTGCGCGACGCGGGCAACACCATCGTCGTGATCGAGCACAACCTCGACGTCATCAAGACGGCCGACTGGCTGATCGACATGGGCCCCGAAGGCGGCGCCGGCGGCGGCACGGTGGTGGGCGAAGGCACGCCGGAAGACATCGCGGCGAACGAGGCGAGCCACACGGGGCGGTATCTGAAGCGGCTGCTGTAGCCGCCTCCGGGCCCGGAAAGACGCTCAGGTCGTCGTCTGCACGTGCAGGCGGCTGGTCTTGCAGCGGTGCAGCGCGCGGTAGTGCTCCAGCGGCCTGCCGTTGGCGCCGTAGGCGATCGACTCGATGCGCAGCAGCGGCTCCGGCGTGGGCAGGTTCAGCAACTGGCAGGTGTCGGCGTCGGGCAGCACCGCGTCGATCCAGCGTTCGGCGCGCACCAGGCGCAGGCCGTACTGGCGGCGCAGCACGTCGTACAGCGAGCGGTCGTCCAGGCGCGTGCGGTGCAGGCCCGGCGCCAGGTCGGCGGGCACCACGGTTTCCACCAGGAGGCGCAGTTCGCCGTCCACGCTGCGCAGGCGCTTGAGCGCCACCACCTGCGTGTCGTCGGTCAGCCCGAGCGAGGCGGCCTCCTGCTCGGTGGGCGCGCGCAGCTCCTGCGTGAGGATCTGCGTGCGCACCGAGCGGCCCTTGCGCTCCATCTCGTCGGAAAAGCCGAGCACGGTGGAGACGAAATCTTCATCCCGCTCGCGCGCCGACACGAAGGCCCCGCGGCCCTTGATCTTGTAGATGAGGTTGTTGCGCACCAGGTCGGCCAGCGCCTCGCGCACCACGATGCGCGAGATGCCGAACTGCTCGCCCAACTCGGCTTCGGACGGCAGCTTGGCGCCGATGGGCAGCACGCCCTGCAGGATCTGCAGGCGCAGCGCGT
This sequence comes from Variovorax paradoxus, assembly GCF_022009635.1. Classification (NCBI taxonomy): domain Bacteria; kingdom Pseudomonadati; phylum Pseudomonadota; class Betaproteobacteria; order Burkholderiales; family Comamonadaceae; genus Variovorax; species Variovorax paradoxus. The sequence goes on along the minus strand of NZ_CP091716.1, from coordinate 938,588 downwards.
CGCGGAACTGGGCCCACAGGGGCGATTCGGAGCCACGGTCGAGCACGGTCGAGATTTCGGTCGGAGAGTTCACGTCGAGGGTTGGCCCAGGGCCTGAGGAGTCGTCAATGATGCATCGAAAGATGCGGGCGCTTCGGTGGCCACGGGCGAAAGCCGCACACCGTGGCGCTCGCGCAGCGCCCGCGCGCAGGCCTGCAGTTCCCTGCGTTCCTGGGCCGCGTCCCAGCCCAACGCCTCGGCGGCGATGCCCGCCATTTCGGCCAGCGCGGCGTCGGTGACGAGGCCGCGAATCGCCAGCAGCGTGCGGCGGATCACCAGGTCGTCGAGGTGCGCCACGCCGGTCTCGAGGCAGAGATACGAGATTTCGGCCACGGAGTAATCGGGCGCATGCCGCAGCGGCACGTCGCCGGAAGCACCGAGCCGCTGTGCCAACGGCAGCGCCTTGGAGCCGTAGCGGCGCAGCAATGCACGCGCACGCACCCGGTCCATGCCCGACGCCGTCACCATGCGGTCGACAAAGCGTTCCGTGGCCTGCGCATCGGCCGGCAGTTCCGCGCCGCCGCCGATGGCCATCAGCTCGGTCGACGCGGTGCGCGGGCGGCCCAGCTGCTTCAGCACTTCGTTGGTTGCCTCTTCGGCCAGCGCGCGGAAGGTGGTCCATTTGCCGCCGACCAGGCCGACGATGGGAATGTCGCGCGTCGCGCTCGGCAGGTCGACCACCACCGAATGGTCGCGCGAGATCTGGCCCGGCTTGTCGGCGTCGGAGCGCGCCAGCGGACGCACGCCGACGTACGTGTACACCACGTCGCCGCGGCCGAACGCGAGGTTCGGGAACACCTCGGTCAGCACCTCGAGCAGGTAGTCGACCTCGGCCGGCTCGGTGGCGATCTGGTCGGGGTCTTCCACCGGGATGTCGGTCGAGCCCACCAGCACGCGGTCGAGGAAGGGATAGACGATGCACACGCGCCCGTCCACCGCCTCGAAGTAGGCCATGCGGCCTTCGAGCGCATCGCGCAGCGCGGGGTGGTCGAGCACCAGATGCGAGCCCTTGGTGCCCATCACGCGCGAGCCCGCGCCGCCGAGCACGGCGGTGCTGCGGTCCAGCCATGCGCCGCTGGCGTTCACCACGGTGTCGGCCGTCACGCGCACCAGTGCGCCGGTGATCTCGTCGCGCAGCGTGAGGATATTGCCCGCGCAGCCCATCACGCGGCAGTAGTTGGCGGCGGCCGAGCGCGGCTGGTCGCGGCAGGCGTCGCCGATGAGCTCGAGCACCAGCCATTCGGGATGGCTGATCCATGCGTCGAAGAAAGTGGCGGTCCAGCGCACCGCGGCGCGGAACAGGTTGCGGTCGTTCTGCGGCACGCGGCTGATGCGGTGGTTGGGCATCACGCGCTGGCGGCGGCCCAGCAGGTCGTACAGGCGCAGGCCCGCCGCCACGGCCAGCAGGCCGCGCGTGCGCTGCGGCGGCGTGCGGCCGAAGAACTTGAGCGCGCTGCTCATGAGGCCGCCGAAGAAGCTCGACAGCGGCACCACCGTCTTCAGCGGCTGCACCAGGTGCGGCGCGTTGCGCAGCAGCAGGTTGCGCTCGCGCGTGGCCTCCGCCACCAGCGAGAAGCTGCCGTTCTCCAGGTAGCGCAGGCCGCCGTGGATCATGCGCGAAGGCGCGCTGCTGGCGCCGGCGCTGAAGTCGCCCTTGTCGACGATGAGGCAGTCGACGCGCTGCAGGCACAGGTCGCGGAACACGCCCACGCCGTTGATGCCGGCGCCGACGATCACGGTCGAGAAATGACGGTCCGCCAGCGAGGCCGGACGCACGAAAGGCAGTTGCCAGGCGCTCATTTCTCGCCTCCCGCCAGATGGGAAAACACAGGAGACATGGTGTCGATCAGTTCGTTGAAGCCGGCCATGAAGCCGGCATGGGCGCGCGCCTGCGCGGCATCGGGTTCGACGGTGTCGCAGGGCGCGAGCAAGGCGCTGCCCTGCTCCGCGCGGTCGATGCCCTGCGACATGGCGGCGTAGATGGCGGCGCCGCGCGCGCCCGTTTCATCGTCGGCGCAGCGCTCCACCGGGTGGCCGAGAAAGCCCGCGAGCAGGCGCACGAGTCGCGTGTCGCTCGCGCCGCCGCCGAGCACGGTCGATGCAGACACCGGCAGCCCGCAGGCCGCGAGCCGCGCCGTGTGCCGCGCATGCAGCGCGGCCACCGCGTCAACCACGGCACGCGCCATGTCGCCGCGCGTGTGGTGGCTCTTCAGGCCGACGAAGCCCGCCGTCACGCCGCCGCCGCCGTTCACGAACGGCAGGAAGCGCAGTCCGCCCGCGCCCAGCGGCACAGACATTGCCAGGTCGACCACGGCGCGCGAATCGGCCAGGCCCAGCACGCCGGCCAGCCATGCGATGTTGGCCATCGACGAGGGGCTGTTCTCCATGTAGAGCCGCCTGTCCCCGCGCCCGAAGTTGACGACCGCCGCCACGCCGGGCTTGGGCTCGATCACCGGACCGATGACCGCGTTCACGCACCAGGTGCCGAACACCGACACCGCCCGCTCGCGGCCTTCGGCGCAGATCGCCGTCATCGATGCGAGCAGGTCGATGGCGCCCATCGCCACCGGAATGCCGGCGGGCAGGCCGCACAGCGCGGCTTCGGAAGGCAGCAGCCGGCCGACCGCCTCGCCGCTCGGCACCAGCGGACCGAAGGCGCGTGGGCCGAGGTCCGCGATGCCCGAGGCGTCGAAGGCCGCCTGCGACCACGTGCCGGTGGCAATCGACACCAGCCCGGCGGTGCTGGCGTCGCTCGCATCGGTCGCGATCTCGCCGGTCAGCAGGAAGCCGAGGTAGTCCTTGGCGAACAGCAGACGGCGCACCGCGCCGCGCTGCACGGCGTCAGTGCCCAGCAACTCGGCCGCGATCACCGTGGGCTGGCCCGGCCAGGGCCTGCAGCCGACGTCGGCGAACAGCGCATCGCCGTGGCTCAGCGACAGCGAACGCGCACGCGCGTCGGCCCGCTGGTCGGTCGAGGCGACGGCCCTGCCGCCGACGAGTTCGTTGCGCGCGTCGAGCGCATAGAGCCCAGCGCCGTGGCCGGTGCAACCGATGGCGCGGACCTCGGCCGCGCGATCTCCGAGCTGGTGGGCGACGTCGCGCAGCACGTGGGTCAAGGCCGAGCGGATGGCGGCCGCCCCCACTTCGCATCCCCCTCCGGGCAGCCGGTCGTGCGGCAGTGGCATGCGGGACAGGGCGACGCAGCGGCCGCTCCCGGCTTCGAGGGCCAGGGCTTTCAGGCTGCTCGACCCCATGTCGATGCCGATCAGTATTTTTGGCTTCATGTCATAACAGCTTCGGCGGAACAAAAGCCCGTTGCCAGTAGCGTTTCCCCTAGTTATCCCGTCAAACGGCCAGCGCGTACATTCTAGCCTGTCATAACAACTGTCGTGACAACGAGGATCAGAGGGCTGCCTTGAAAAGCAGCATCGGCAAGCTGTGCCACACAACGTGAGGAGACAAAAATGAGGCGTAATTTCCTGAAGTCCGCCGCGGCCGCCGGTATCGGCCTGGCGGGCGCGAGCGCATTCGCGCAACAGCAGCAAGCGGCACCGGCGGCGGGCGCCGGCCTGCGCGGCAACGCCAGCGACGTCTACGTGATGAACGTGATGGTGTCGGGCGTGGAGTACTGGTTTCCGGTCTACGAAATGATGAAGCAGCTCGGCCGCACGCTGGGCGTGAAGACGCGCTACACCGGCACGCCGGAGTACGACGTGAACAAGCAGCTCGCGTCCTTCGAGCAGGAGCTGGCGCGCAAGCCGGCGGGCATCCTGCTGCATCCGATGAACCCCGACCCGTTCATCGAACCCATCAACCGCGCGGCGGCGATGGGCATCCCGGTCGTCACCTTCGCGGCCGACTCGCCCAACTCCAAGCGCACCTCGTTCATCACCTCGGACAACGACCGCGAAGGCACGCAGGCGGCCGACGCCATCGCGGCTTCGATGGGCGGCAAGGGCGAATACGCGGTGCTGGAGAACCCCGGCCAGGACAACCACGACCGCCGCATCGCCGCCTTCATCAACCGCATGAAGACCAAGCACCCGGGCATGAAGCTGGTCGGCCGCGCCGCCAGCAACCAGGACCCGAACAAGGCCTACCAGGCGGTGCTGAGCCTGGCGCAGGCCAACCCGAACCTGGGCGCCCTGTTCATGCCCGAGGCCAACTCGGCGCTGGGCGCGGCGCAGGCCAAGGTCGAGACCAAGAAGAACATCAAGGTGATGTGCTGCGACGTGAACGCCAAGATCCTGGACATGATCAAGTCGGGCGACGTGTTCGGCTCCATCAACCCGAACCAGGGCATGCAGGGCTACATGGGCATGATGATGCTGTTCCTGGCCAAGAACCCGACGCTCATCGACCCGATGAACGACGCCAAGCGCAACGGCGCCAACCCGATGGCAGTGCCCTTCCTGGACAACGGCCTGGCGGTGGTCAGCAAGGCCAACGCCGACGACTTCTACTGGGACAAGTACCTCGCCCGCCGCGGCACCAAGGGAATCGGCGAGTGAACGCAGTGAGCGCGTTGCTCGAACTGAAGGGAATCAGCAAGCGCTTCGGCGCTTCGCGCGCGCTCACGGGCGTGGACTTCACGCTGCACGCCGGCGAGATCCACGCCCTGTGCGGCGAGAACGGCGCGGGCAAGTCCACGCTGATGAACATCATCGATGGCATTCACCAGCCGGACGAGGGCGAGACCTCGCTCGACGGCCGCAAGGTGGTCATCGACGGCCCGGCGCATGCCATGCGCCTGGGCATCGGCCTGGTTCACCAGGAGATCGCCCTGTGCGGCGACGCCACGGTGGCCGAGAACATCTTCATGCCGGAGATCAACGCCGGCAAGCATGCGTGGATGAACTACGCGAGCCTCAACGAACGCGCGGCCCGCGTGCTGCAGCGGCTGGGGCAGGACGTGGACCCCGCCGCGCTGGTGAAGGACCTGAGCATTTCCACGCAGCAGCTCATCGAGATCGCCAAGGCGCTCACGCTGGACTGCAAGGTGCTGATCCTCGACGAGCCCACCGCCGCGCTGACCGACAACGAATCGGCCGCGCTCTTCAAGGTGCTGCACGACCTGAAGGCGCAGGGCATCGGCATCATCTACATCAGCCACCGCATGGCCGAGATATTCGCGCACTGCTCGCGCGTGACGGTGCTGCGCGACGGGCGCAACGTGCACTGCGGGCCGCTGGCCGAACTCGACGCCGACGCGCTGGTGCGCCGCATGGTCGGGCGCGACCTGGGCAACTACTACCCGCCGAAGCACGGCGACGCGGCGCACGGCGAGCCGGTGCTCGAAGTGAGCGACATCGCAGACGGCGAGCGCGTGCACGGCGTCTCTTTCACGCTCAGGCGCGGCGAGATCCTCGGAATCGCGGGCCTCATGGGCGCCGGGCGCAGCGAACTCGCCGAGACCGTGTGCGGCCTGCGCACCGCCACGCGCGGCGCGGTGCGCCTGCGCGGCAGGACGCTGGCGATCCGCAAGTACAGCGACGCGCTGCGCGAAGGCATCGCCTACCTCAGCGAAGACCGCAAGGCGGCGGGCGTGTACCTCGACCTGCCCATCGCGCAGAACATCGCGTCGATGGCGCTCAGGCGCGTGAGCTCGCGCTTCGGCCTGCTGCAGCGCGCGGCCGAACGCAAGCTGGCGCTCGACCTGGGCGGCAAGCTCAAGCTCAAGTCCGACGGGGTCGACATCGATGTGGCAAGCCTGTCGGGCGGCAACCAGCAGAAGGTGGCCATCGCCAAGCTGCTGGCCACCAACCCCTCGGTGCTGCTGATGGACGAACCCACGCGCGGCGTGGACGTGGGCGCCAAGTCGGAGATCCACCACATCCTGCGCGAGCTGGCCAGCCAGGGCGTGGGCGTGGTGGTGATCTCCTCGGAGCTGCCCGAGATCATCGGGCTGTGCGACCGCGCGCTGGTGATACGCGACGGCCGGCTGGCCGGCGAAGTGCAAGACAACGAAATGACGGAAGAGGCGCTGCTGCGGCTGGCCTCCGGACTTTGCGAAGAGGAAGCGACAGCATGAACTACCCGGCACAACTCGACGCGGGGGCCGCACCGGGCCTCCAGCCACACCAGTCGGGGGGAGGCCCCGTCAAACCCGCCAGCAAGCTCGGCAGCATGCGCGAGATGGGCTTGCTGCTCATCATCGCCGCGCTGTGCGTGGGCATGAGCTTCGCGTCGCCCTACTTCCTCACGTGGGACAACGTGCGCGCGATGCTGCTGTCGTTCTCCATCGAAGGCATCGTGGTGGTGGGCATGACCATCCTGCTGATCGTCGGCGGCATCGACCTGTCGGTGGGCTCGGTGGTTTGCTTCGCGATGGTGGTCACGGGCAAGCTCTTTCTCATGGGCTTCGATCCGTGGACGGCGGGTTTGGTGGCCATCGGCGCGAGCGCGCTGATCGGCGCCATGATCGGCGGCTGCGTCACGCGCATCGGGCTCAATCACTTCATTGCCTCGCTGGCTTTCATGGTGATCGTGCGCGGGCTGTGCCTGGCGCTCACGCAGGGCACGCCGCAGTCGCTGTTCTCGCTGCCGGCGGAGTTCAAGTTCATCGGCCAGGGCACGCTGTTCGGCATTCCGGCGGTCATCCTGATCTTCCTGCTGATCGTGGTGGTGAGCGACTTCGTGCTGCGCCGCTCCACCCTGCTGCGCCGCGTGTTCTACACCGGCAGCAACGAGAAGGCCGCGCTGTACTCGGGCATTCGCGTGGGGCACGTGAAGTTCTGGGTCACGGTGCTGTGCTCGGCATCGGCGGGCCTGGCCGGCGTGATCTACACCGCGCGCTTCGGCGCGGCCACGCCCACCTTCGGCATGGGCATGGAGCTCAACGTGATAGCCGCGGCGGTGATCGGCGGGGCCAGCCTCAAGGGCGGATCGGGCACGGTGCTTGGCGCGGTGCTGGGCCTGGCGCTGCTGTCGGTGGTGACCAGCTCGCTGATCCTGCTCGACGTGTCGCCCTACTGGCAGGACGTGATCAAGGGCCTGATCCTGCTCGCGGCCGTGACCATCGACCACATCATGAACACGAGGAAGACCAAGCGATGAGCAGCAACAAGAACGCATCGATGAAGAAGACAAAGCTCGGCCCCTCGGGCATCGAGTGCTCGGCCATCGGCCTGGGCACCTGGGCCATGGGCGGCTGGATGTGGGGCGGCGGGGACAACGCGGCCGCCGTGCTGGCCATCCAGGCCTCGCTGGACGCGGGCGTGAACCTGATCGACACCGCGCCGGCCTACGGCCTGGGGCGCTCCGAGAGCATCGTCGGCGCCGCGCTGAAAGGCCGCCGCCAGGAGGCCGTGATCGCCACCAAGTGCGGGCTGGTGTGGCACACCCAGAAGGGAACGCACTTCTTCGAAGAAGACGGCCACCCGGTGTACCGCTACCTCGGGCGCGAATCGATCTTCCATGAATGCGAAGAGAGCCTGAAGCGCCTGCAGACAGACTACATCGACCTGTACATCACGCACTGGCAGGACGCCACCACGCCCGTGGCCGAGACCATGGACGCGCTCCTCGAACTGAAGAAGCAGGGAAAGATCCGCGCCATCGGCGTGAGCAACGTGAGCCCCGAGACGCTGGCGGAGTACCTGCGGCATGGCCCGGTCGATGCGGCGCAGGAGCGCTACAGCCTGCTCGACCGCGAGATCGAAGAGACGCTGGTGCCGCTGTGCACCGAGCACGGCGTGGCGGTGCTGGGCTATTCGTCGCTGGCGCTCGGCCTGCTGGCCGGCCCCATCGACCCCGAACGCCAGTTCACCGGCGACGACCAGCGCGCGAGCAACCCGCGCTTCAGCGCGCAGAACCGCGCGAAGCTCAAGGCCTTCTTCGAAGAGCTGGAGCCGCTGCGCGGGCAACTCGAATGCTCCTTCGGCCAGATGATGATCGCGTGGACGCTGGCGCGCGGCAGCGTTTCCGTGGCGCTATGCGGCGCCCGCGTGAGCAAGCAGGCCGTCGAGAACGCGGCCGCTGGCTCCGTGCACCTCGGAGGCGACGCGCTGGCACTCATCGACGCCGCCGCGGCCCGGCACCTGGCCGCACTGGCCTGAGGCCCCTTCCATCCCATCTCAACACAAGGATCTCTTTCGTATGTCGAAGGACAAGACCGCACGCCTGAACCGGCTGCTGAACAACGGGCGCTGCCTGGACATCGCGCTGGACCACGGCGTGTGCAACGAGCCCAGCTTCCTCGAAGGCCTGGAAGACATGCCCTCGGTGATGGACCGCCTGCTGGCCGCGCGCCCCGACGCGATCCAGCTCAACTACGGCCAGTCCGACCTGCTGCAGGACCGCCCGGGCCGCGACAAGCCGGCCCTCGTGATGCGCATCGACATGGGCAACCCCTACAACGCCACGCGCCACCGCGTGATGTGGGCCGTGCTGCAGAACGAGCACGACCCGGTGCTGCCGGCGGTGCAGCGCGACGCGGCCTGCGTGGTGGTCAATCTCTTCATGCTGCCGGACGAACCCGACCTGTTCCGCCAGTGCGTGCAGAACATCGCCCGCGTGCGCGCCGACTGCGACCGCTACGGCATGCCGCTGATGATCGAGCCGCTGGTGATGCAGGCGCCTTCGGCCGGCAGCCGCTACGCGGTGGACGGCGACGCCGAGAAGATCGTCACGCTGGTGCGCCTGGCGCGCGACATGGGCGCCGACATCGTCAAGGCCGACCCCACCGCCGACCCCGCCGACTTCCACCGCGTGGTGCAGGCCGCGCGCTGCCCCGTGCTCGTGCGCGGCGGCGGGCGCGAAGACCTGCAGCAGGTGTTCGAGCGCTCGCGCGTGCTGATGGACCAGGGCGCGGTCGGCATGGTGTACGGACGCAACGTGTACCAGCATGCCAACCCGTCGGCGGTGGTGGATGCGCTGATGGCCATGATCCACCGCGGCGCCAGCGCCAAGGAGGCATGGGACATCTACGAATCGGGCGGCGCGAAGAAGTAGCGACGGCGACGCCCCGAGAAAAAAAGAGAGGGAGAGGCTGTACGGCCGGCGGCGCGAGTCGCCGGCCGGGGGTGCGCCTGCGCGCGCATTTTTGCAAGTGACCGACACAACAACCTGGAGGCGACGATGAGAATCCGGTATTACTTGATGGCGTTCCTGCTGCCGTTCGTCACGCTGCTGACGCACGCCGCACTCACCGGGGTCAGTCCGGTGACGACCCTGAACAACATGGCGGCGGCGGTTTCCGCGGCCGTGGCCGACCCGCTCCCGCTGCAGGGGCCGGGCCTGGGCAACCTCACCTACACCTCGGCGGAGCTGTTCAAGCCGGTGTCGATGATCACCAGCGCCGCGCATCCGCTCGATCCGGCGCACAGCAATGCCTACGAATCGCGCGAGGTGCCCGCCACCTACCCGGGCCGCAAGGACTACGGCATGAACGCAGGCATCATGATCAACGGCTACTTCCTCACCTCCTTCGCGCCGGACAGCGGCCTGGGCCCGGGCGGTTTCCTGCTGTACGACGTGTCGAACCCGCGCCAGATCCAGCTCGTGAAGAAGATCTACGAGCCCGAGGGGCGCACCAAGGAGTTCCGCGAGACCCATTCCTTCGGCACCGCGAAGATCGCCGGCAAGACCTACGTGGTGCTGCCCAGCATCAACGGCGTCGAGTTCTGGGACTTCACCGACATCAACGACGTCAAGCAGATCAAGAAGCTGGCGCTGCCCGGCGTCAGCGGCGGCGACTACGAGAACGTCGCCTGGCAGCTGTGGTGGCAGGCGCCCTACCTGTACGTGGCCTCGGCGGGCCGCGGCGTGTTCATCGTCGACGCCACGGATCCCGCGAACGCCGTCATCGCGAACCGCGGCGCGGGCAAGCCCAACCCGGTGCCGACCGGCGAACTCGGCGGCTTTCGCATCGGCCCGATCTTCA